>DIVI01000071.1:11612-21033 GCA_002423305.1 Methylococcus sp. UBA6136
GCGTTACCGGGTGGTCTGTCCCCCATGAACATGCCATCCATGGACATGTTTCCCCCATCCATGTTTTTCATTTCCTCTTCCGTCATGCCGGACATGTCATGTTGGGGCGGAGCCGAGAAGACCGGCACGGGGCTCAGATTGAGGAGCAGCAGCGCCGGGAGCAAGGTCTTGCTAAAGGGTTTCATCTCTTACCACATCAGGTAGGTTGCGAGGTACAAGGTGTTGTTGTCGGCCGCATTTCGGCCTTTTCCATCGTAATTTTGCGATGCGCCGTTGAAGGTTTCATAGGCGGTGTACTGCAGGGAGAAGCGAAGATTCATGAAGGGGTCAGTCATGGCCGTCCCCTTGCCGAAGGGAACATAGTCAAATTGCAGCTGGAAGTATTGAGAATCGGGAGAACCGTTGCGGCTACCGGTCACGGCGGCAGGGGAATACATGGCCGGATTGGCCGAACCGCCAATATTGTTGAACGAGAAGGCGAAATTATAGGTTTGCTCCAGCGTATACATCGCCATCAACATCAGATTGGACTGGTTGTTGTAGACACTGGATGAATACCCCAACTTCTGGCTGGCATAGAGGTTCATCTGATCCTGTGTATAGCGGCCCATCAACATCACCATGTGGTCCCCTTCCATCCACATGTAGTTGGTATCCAGATTCCAGTCGACCCAGCTGTCGGTGCCGGCGCTGGTCTGGTACTGCGGGTACATGTTGGCCTGCATGCCGTAGGTACCCAGCATGAAGACGTGGGGTCCGACGGCGTGTTGCATCCACAATCGCCAGTAGGGCGCTCCCCCATCGATCAGCTGATTGTTGCGACTGTAGACGCCCAAGCCGTTCTGCATGTTGCTGGCCATGGAAGTGTAAGCGCCCAGTTCGGTATAGATCATGTTGTTCCAAAGGGTGTACACCGACATACCCCCCGCAGTGCCGTTCATGAACTGGGTCATAAGGGTTTGGGAGGCGGGCGCCGGGGCCACAGGTGATGTGGTATAGGGATACATCCACTGCGGCACGGTCATCCAGACGTCCGACATGGTGGGCCCGTCGTTGGCGGAGACGCCGTAGATGAAATCCGCATCAAACAAATTGGTGTTGTCGGCATAGCGAACATCCGCCATGGCCAGATGGATATTGTTATCCACCTGCGGACTAAAATTGAGCTGGAAGTAGGCACCAACCTTGTCAATGACGCGACCCGTCCAGTACAGCGCATCCCAGTCGTTGACGAAGTTATTATTGGGACTGAACCCAGTGGCGGCGCCACCCGGCACCCCCTTCTGCGTATTGGTGAACGAACCGATGGCCTGACCAGAAAACCCATTGAGAAGATCGGGGAGTTCGTTGGCGTGACCTGCCTGATAACCCTTGAGCTTGAACAGTCGACCGTTCGGTGTCAGGTAAGGGCCATAGCTTTCCATATGGCAGGCGGAACAGGGCTCCCCCGTTTGACGAGCAAATGCCGGGGTGGCCTGTGCCGTCTGATTCGATAGTGACAACAGCAAGCCGATCAGGAAGAAAAGGGGCTTATGCAACATGGGGGTAAGCTCAATTTGCAGCAAACCCCGGTTAAAGCGAAAAACATGCCAGAATATTATTTACATAAATAACAATTAGATATATTATTTTTTTATGTGTTTCAGAACATCGGTACTACGGCAAATGCCGGGGTCCCTGATGGAAATGCCACACCCCGATTCGGCGGATACGCTTAGAGTCAGCCATCTGCGACCGACATGATGGAGGACATCAGCTTACGGGCTGATCCTATGCTATCGGCAGTGCTTCAACCCTTGGGCCAGATCCGGATACTGCAACTTGACCCTCAATTCATCGAGCATGCGACGATTGATGAGTCGCTTGGATTCTTCCAGGAACGACAGCATGGCTGGGGTGAGCACTGAACGTGCCTCGGCAAGCGAGATGGCGGGCGGTCGCGGAAGACCGTGGAGGTCGGCGATGCGCCAGAAATAATCGGTCATCGTGGTGGGATGTCCATCACTGATGTTATAGGCCCGGCCGGACTGGCCTCGCCGCGACGCCGCAACACAGGCCGCAGCCAGATCATCGGCGTGGATACGGTTGCTATAGGGCGATTCTTCCGGAATCAGCACCGGAACCCCTTGGCGCACACGCTCGACGGGTAGGCGTCCGGGGCCATAAATCCCGGGAACGCGCAGAATGATCATGGGGACTCCGGTTCGCTGGCTCCAGTCTTCCAAAACCTGCTCGGCTGCCATACGGCGTTTGCCGCGATCCGATTTCGGATTGAGCGGGCACTCCTCATCAATCCAGTCGCCGCCACAGTCGCCATAGACACCACTGGTACTGATATACACCACACGCTCCGGAAGCCCTTTCAGGGCATCCAGGCAATTGCGCAGTCGCGGGTCATCCGAGCCGGTGGAAGGGGGCGGAGCGAAGTAATAAAGCGTCGACACAAGATCCGGGAGTGCCATCAGACTTGAAACATCATCCAGATCGCTGCAGATGACGCCTAGGCCCATGGCCTTCAGTGTGGCGGCGGTGGACTCCGATCGGGCAAGACCGAGGACGGTACGGCCTTCAGATATTTCCAGGCGGGCGACTCGTCTCCCGATATCGCCACAGCCAACAATGAGGTCAGCCTGCGAGGCTACCGCCGGGTTAAATGGATTTTCCATATTCGCAATGCGCCCGCTGTAATGATCAGGAACTCGAACAGCCGGTGACCAGAGAAAGGTCCTTTCGGGGTAGGGGGATGAAGCGCCCCGCATGGGGCATTGAATGAATCAGGAGTATTCCCCGCCTGCGCCGTAACGCGCTTTCGCCCTTGAACCAGAGGTTCAGGTGGGATCAGCGGACCTCGAATCAGGCTTTCCGCTCGGGGCGGACCTGCGCACATCAATGATCCGGAAGCTCCCGGGGTTTTGGATTAGGCTCAAGAAGTAACCCAGCACACTTCGAACGCTGCAGAGAATACTGGGCCGAATTCTACCGGCTTGTCAGACAACCGCAATACGAAATTCGGTGGCCGGACCAACTACGCCTGGCCTGGTTTCAGTCAAGACGCCGCTGCTTCTGCTGCAGCAGTTCATGAGCGATGTTAAGGGCTGCCATGACAGCAATGCGCTCGGTACCGATAATGCGGCCTATATCTCTGATTTCTCGCATTTTTTCATCCAGATAGCGGGCAGCTACCAGAAGATCGTGCTGTTCGTCCGCCGGACAGGACACGGGGTACTCCTTGCCAAGAATCTGGACCTTGATCGGCGGGCTGTTATCACTCATGGGGGTATTTCAAAGAGGATGCGTTGGTTGAAACGAGGGTCGAATGCTAGGATAAAGAATTACCCCAAGACCGACAAGGCAAGCCGCCATGAATGATGTTGTCAGCTTCGAAGAGGTTCAGGATGCGCTGACTCACAGCGATGTTTCCGGCACGGCGGCCGAAGCTCATGGTCTGCTCTCCGGCATGCTGTGCATGGATGTGGCAACGGACGGCCGCCAATGGCTCGGCGATTTTTTCGGGCCCGAACTGAGCGAGATCAAGGGAGAAGACCGTCTTCAGCTTGACCGCCTCTATCAGCAGACTCGCCGTCAGTTGGTGGATTTCGATTTCTCGTTCGAACCTCTCTTGCCCGATGATGAGGAGTCTCTGGAAAGTCGCGCACAAGCCTTGGGCGAGTGGTGTCACGGGTTTCTTCAGGGCATCGGCTACACGGGTACGAAGTCCGGTTGGCCGGGCGAAACGACTGAAATACTCGGGGACTTCCTCGAAATCGTCCGGCTGGATCCTGCCGCCGCCGGTGAGGGAGATGAGTCCGCCTACACCGAGCTGACGGAATATGTCCGGGTAGGTGTGCAGGTGATCCACAGCGAATTGCAATCTCAAACGCCTCCGCAACGTCATTAAATCGGTCAGGCCATGCTTAAACTCAACGATTTCAAACAGCGCCGCAAGCAGCTGATGCGGCGGATGAAGAAGAACAGCGTGGCGGTCCTGGCCAGCGCGCCCGCGAGCATTCGCAATCGGGATGTCGAATATCCCTTCCGGCAGCATAGTGACTTCCATTATCTGACCGGATTCCACGAGCCGGAGGCCGTGGTGGTCCTGGTTCCGGGGAGAAAGCAGGGTGAACTCATCCTGTTCTGCAGGGAGTTTGATCCGGAAAAGGCGATCTGGACGGGTCGGCATGCGGGGCTGGAGGGGGCCAGGGATGACCACGGCGCGGACGAAGCCTTTCCCATCGATGACCTGCACGAAAAGCTGCCGGAACTGCTGGAAAATCGGGATCACGTGTATTTCCCCATCGGCCAGGATACCGAACTGGATCACGTCATCATGACCGCCGTCAATGAGGTGCGGGGTCGTGAACGCACCGGAGTTCAGGCACCCTACGAGTTCATCGCCGTGGAACACCTGCTTCATGAGCAGCGGCTGTTCAAATCGCCGGAAGAAATACGGGTCATGCGCAAGGCCGCCGAGGTTTCTGTGCTCGGTCATCTCCGGGCCATGCGGGCCTGCCGCCCAGGTCGCCACGAGTACGAGATCGAAGCCGAACTCGCGCACGAATTCACCCTGAACGGCATGCGTTCGCAGGCTTACCCCAGCATCGTCGCGGGCGGGGTCAACGCCTGCGTACTCCATTACACCCAGAACGATGCGGTACTGCGTGACGGGGATTTATTGCTGATCGACGCCGGCGCGGAGTATGAAAACTACGCGGCCGACATCACTCGCACCTTCCCGGTCAATGGTCATTTCAGCAAGCCCCAACGCCTGATTTACGAGCTGGTGCTGGACGCCCAACGGGCCGCCATTGAGGCCGTGCGGCCCGGCCGCCGATGGAATGAACCCCATGACGCCGCCGTCAAGGTGTTGACCAAGGGCCTGATCCGGCTTGGCTTGCTGGAAGGCAAGCCGTCCAGACTGATCAAGGATGAAGCCTACAAAAAATTCTACATGCACCGGACGGGCCATTGGCTCGGCATGGATGTGCACGACGTGGGAGCCTACATGATCGCCGGCACATGGCGTGAATTCCAGCCTGGCATGGTGCTGACCGTCGAGCCCGGTCTCTACATCGCCCCGGACTGCGAGGAGGTTGATCCCTGCTGGCGGGGCATTGGCGTCAGGATCGAGGATGACGTCCTGGTCACCCAGGACGGCTGCGAAGTGCTCACCGGTGCACTGCCGAAATCGGTGGATGACATCGAAGCCATCATGGCGAGCAGGGCATGACAACCGATTACGATGTGCTGATCGTTGGCGGCGGTCTGGTCGGTGGCAGTCTTGCGCTTGCCCTCAAGGATGCCTCGCTTCGCATCGGCCTGGTAGAGGTATTGAGTGATGCCGAGCGGCAGGCATCACCCGCCGGTGACAGGGCGCTGGCCCTGTCGCGGGGTACCGTCCAGATTCTGGATGGCCTGGGCATCTGGGCCTCGGTCGCGCCGCACGCCATGGCTATCCGGCATATTCATGTTTCCGACCGCGGACATTTTGGAAAAACCCGCCTGGATGCCCGGGATAGGGGAGCCGACGCCCTCGGTCATGTCGCTCTTGCCCGTGTCCTGGAAGACGCCATTCAGCAACAACTGGACAGCTCTTCCGTTACCCGCCTCTGTCCTGCGCGCATCATGGGTATCCAGTCCGGTCAGGACAGCGCGCTGGTTGCACTCAAACACTGTGGTGACCAACTGAATATTTCCGCCGGACTGGTGGTGGCGGCGGATGGCGGCAATTCGACCGTGAGGACCCTGCTGGGCATCGAGCAGAAAGTGCGGGCCTATGGCCAGACCGCGGTCGTGGTCGAGGTCAATACCAGTAAGGACACCAACTACACGGCCTATGAACGCTTTACTTCATCGGGTCCACTGGCATTTCTGCCGCTGGAACGACGTAAGTGTTCCGTGGTCTGGACACTGACGGACGAAGAGGCCGAGGATTTTCTGCATCAGGGTGAGCTGGAATTCACGGCGAGCCTGCAGGAGGCGTTTGGCTATTGGCTGGGTACCCTCTCGCTCGCCAACCGGCCTCAGGGTTTTCCCCTGAAACTGATTCAGGCGGAACGCATGACCGATCAGCGGGTGGTGTTGATCGGCAATGCCATGCATCAGATCCACCCTGTTGCCGGGCAGGGTTTCAATCTGGGACTCAGGGATGCCGCGGTTCTGGCTGAGCGTATCCAGATCCAGAACCGGCTGGGCGAGGACTTCGGAGATCCTTTGTTTCTGGGCCAGTATGCCGGGGCCAGACAGGCGGACCTCAACCGGGTGATCCGATTCACGGACAGCCTGGTGCGCATTTTCTCCAACGAATTCCCGCCACTTGCCTGGGCCCGGAACCTCGCCCTCATGTCGCTCGACCGAATTCCGGCTGCCAAGCGGCTGCTTTCACGTCATGCGATGGGGTACGGGATTCGGGGATAAAAACAGTCTTATCCGTTGAGTGGGGGCAATCCGGATTCCAGAACCCAGCGGCTGTCGTCCTCATCAAAACGCCAGCGTTGCTGATCAATGACGGTTTTCTCTACCACGCTCCCGGGCGGGATATAGCGAATTTCAACCGTCTGCATCATCACCTTGCCGCTGGGCAGGAGGTCCCTGAACTGGGGGCTGTAGGACGTCACCTTGATTTCTGCAAGCCTTTTCCAGTCTGGGGTTTGAAGCGGAGGGGGATCCAGATAGGCCACCGCTTTTTTGAACAGATTCCAGCGAATGGCAGAACCGTATCCACTGACCTGTTCCTCCATTTTCATCAGATCATAGTCATGCGAACAAGCGGAGAGCAGGATTATGAGAGCGAACCAATACATGGTTTTCACAGTCAGATGCTGTCGATATGAAGTGTTGAATCTTCAAAGGCGCCTGCCAGACCCACATCAAGCATGGCGTTGTGACATAAAGCTGGTTTTTGACGTTTCTGGCGTTGGGAGCCTATAGTAACAATTAATGAAAATTTGTCGGGATCAATTATGAAATTTCTCTTCTGGGCCATGGGGTTGCTGGCAGTCATCTACTTCATGTCCGTATTCACCTCGAGCACACATGGCATTGACGGCTCCACACAACGATCTGCAGCGAATTCAGTCAAGAAACTGAAGCGCTACATGACTACCCAGCAACAGCATATTTTCGAGACTTCCTACGGGGTTCTCGGGGCCATCAAATCCAAGGAAGGCCCGGATGCATTCCTGCCTTTTGTCGACGGCAAGACTCCGGATGAGATCATCGATCTCGCACGTCAGGAAGTCAGTGCTCGTATCGCGGCGGGTGATCCCGATCTGGTCAAGTATGGAAGCTGGGAGAATCTGGTGGGCCTGGGAACCCAGCCTGCCGGCAACCCTACGGGCGGTAAGGCGCAGGCCGTGCAACCGCTTCGAAACTCCGTGCGCGGAGGCCGTGATGATCCTGCCGTCATGCCGACTCCCGCCCGCTGATACCCTCAGGGAGTCTGCTCGTTCCCTTCCTTCGTTAACCGGAGTGCTTCCTGGTACACCTGTTCCCGGCGCGCTCCGCTTATTTCGGCCGTGAGCCTGACCGCCGTCTTTACTGAGTTTTCGCTCAGCAACAACTTCAATATCCGAAGCTGGTCGCTCGTGAGAGCGTCCGCCGTGGATCGATCTCCCGCGCCCTCGATCAGCAGGACAAACTCGCCCAACCGCATGTCAGGATCAGCTGCGAGGATGGCCGCCGCGTTACCGACCCGAGTCTCTACCAGGGTCTCATAGCGTTTGGTCAGCTCGCGGGCAATCACCAGTCGGCGGGCCGCTGGAAGAATCTCCGCCAGATCACTGAGGGTGTCCTCAACGCGATGTGAAGACTCATAAAAAATCAGCGTTCTCGGCTCATCCTTCAGCGTCTCGAACAAGGCCTTGCGTGCCTGACTTTTACGAGGAGGAAACCCCTCATAGGCAAACCGATGGCTGGGTAAACCCGAGGCGCAGAGAGCGGCAATCAGGGCACAGGCGCCCGGAATCGGGGAAACGCGAATACCTGCGTCTCGCGCCTGGCGAACCAAGGGAAAACCAGGATCATTGATCAGGGGAGTTCCGGCATCGGAGACCAGCGCGACGGTCTCGCCCAGGAGCAGGCGGTCAACCAGCCGTCCCGAAATAGCGTCCTCATTATGTTCATGAAGCGCCATAAGCGGACGGTCGATGCCATAATGATCGAGCAACGGCCGGCTATGACGGGTGTCCTCGCATGCAATGACATCGGCCATCTTGAGCACCTCAACCGCCCGAAACCCCAAGTCGCCGAGATTGCCGATGGGTGTGGCGACTAGGTATAGTACGCCGGCTTCAGGTCGCTTTTCCTGCCTCATTCCTTGCCGTTCTCCTGGGGGATTTCTCACCATGCGAATCACTCGTTTCGTCTTGCTTCTCGTCATGGCATGGGGATTGACAGCATGCCAGAACACGTTTTTCCGCATGTCATCAACGGCAACACCACCCAGCGATCCCCAGGCCGAATCACTACTCAGATCTGGCGACTACGCCGGTGCGGCTGAGCGTTATCAGCAACTGGCGCTCGCCTCCAGGTCACCAGATCATTACTTTCTGGAAGCCGCAGATGCCGCGCTGAGAGCGGGCGACAGGGACATGGCCATCAACATGACCAACGGCATCCGACCAAGTGAACTGAACCTCACGGACAACGACCACTACCTGCTGTTGACCGGTCGGCTGGATCTTAATGAGGGAAAAGCCCGGGAAGCACTGACCAAGCTGAACCGGCTTTCCGACCGGACACTCTCCCGCCAAGACGCAAAAAACTACCACATACTGCGCGCCTCCGCCGAGAACCAGTTGGGTGACATGATTGCCAGTGCCCGCGAACGCGTCGCCTTGGGAAATCTACTGACACGTCCGGAGGACGTGGAGCGCAACAATGAAGTGATTCATGACACCCTGGAAAGGGCACCCGCACGGCAACTACTGGATAGACAACCCCCGCCCCCTGATGTACTGGGCGGATGGATGGACTTGACGCATCTCCTAAAAAACACCCCCGGCAAAGGGTTGGCCTCAGCGGCGGCGAAATGGCGTTCCCGCTATCCTGGCCATCCGGCGAATGGAGCCTTCCTAAAGCGTGCCTTGGCAGATGCCGGGCAAGTTGATACCTCGCCGCAAAGTGAACGGGTCCGCAGTTCAGAGGTGAGTAAAGCCTTGCCCAACGCCCCCTTCATCGGCGTCATGTTGCCTCTGACCGGTCCCTATGCGTCTGCATCCGAGGCCATTCGCACCGGAATGACCAATGCCCATGCGGCAGACCGAAGCAGAAACAAACCAGCGCTCTTTTTCACCGATTCCTCTGCAGGGGATATCTACCAGAGCTACCGGCGGATGGCCGATGGTGGCGCCATTATGGTGGTCGGTCCGTTAATCAAGGATGACATCGGTGCACTCGCCCGTGGCGGTGATCTCCCCGTGCC
>DIVI01000048.1 GCA_002423305.1 Methylococcus sp. UBA6136
GTTCCCATGAAACGGATGTAAACCACCCGATAGGGGTAGTTAATCCAGACAATCAGCCGGTACTTGTTGCCGGCGATGTTGAAGACCATTCGTCCGTCCCTCAGAATGCTGGCGTTGCCAAAGTCGGCCTTGACCTCCGCAGGAGTGGACCAGTTCGCTTTCGTCGCGTGCCGATACCAGGCCAGTGTCGGGTCGCGCGCATCGGCGTTACCGGGTACGGCTTCCCAGAATGCCTTGAGTGTCGAAAGGGCGATGATGCGCATGGGCTGCTATGCTAGTCCCGCAATGGGACTCATGGCAAGGTGACAGATTGACTTTCATTGCCGGGATTCACATTCTCCACACCCCGTCATTCACTGACGGACTTCACTTTCTTTTGCATGTCTTCCGAAATCACGTTACTCGAAAAACGGCTTCCACTTTGCTTGCGTCGGGACCAGCACCGCCTGCGTCGAACGCTGGACCGGATCAAGGCCGATGCCAAGGCAGGTAGGGAGGTCGCGGCGGAACTGGCCGCCCTTCAGTCGCGCATCGAGTCATCCACGGCGATCCGCTCGGCGCGGGCGGCGAGCGTGCCGGCGTTGGAGTATCCCGATCTCCCGGTGTCGGAGAAGAAGGACGAAATTCTGGCCGCCATCCTTGCTCATCAGGTGGTCATCGTCTGCGGCGAGACGGGTTCCGGCAAGACGACGCAGTTGCCGAAGATCTGCCTGGAGGCGGGGCGGGGGCAGACTGGCTTTATTGGTCATACCCAGCCGCGCCGCATCGCGGCCCGCACGGTGGCGGCGCGTATCGCTGAGGAACTGAAACAGCCGCTGGGCCAAGCGGTGGGCTACAAGGTGCGTTTCCAGGACAAGAGCCGGCCAGAGAGCCTTGTCAAGCTGATGACCGACGGCATCCTGCTGGCGGAAACCCAGCACGACCGCTTTCTCGACCAGTACGACACGCTGATCGTCGACGAGGCCCACGAGCGCAGCCTGAACATCGATTTCCTGCTTGGGTATCTGAAGTGGCTGCTGCCGCGCCGGCCGGATTTCAAGCTGATCATTACCTCGGCCACCATCGACCCTGAGCGCTTTGCCCGCCATTTCGGTCAGGGCGGACAGGATGCGCCCATCATCAACGTGTCCGGCCGCACCTATCCGGTCGATGTGCGCTATCGGCCGGTGGAGATCGAAGAGGGCGACGAGACCGACAAGGCCGAACAAACCGCCATCCTCAATGCGGTGGATGAGCTCTGGCGTGAGATGCCAGGCGATATCCTCATCTTCCTCAGCGGCGAGCGCGAGATTCGCGAGACGGCGGAGTCGTTGCGCAAGCATCATCCGTCGAAGTGCGAGATCCTGCCTCTGTATTCGCGGCTATCGCAGTCGGAGCAGGAAAAGGTGTTCCGGCCGACCGGCTCGCGCCGCATCGTGCTGGCGACCAATGTGGCGGAGACCTCGTTGACGGTACCGGGCATCCGCTCCGTGATCGACACCGGTTACGCCCGCATCAGCCGCTATTCGCATCGCAGCAAGCTGCAGCGGCTGCCGATCGAAAAAGTCTCCAGGGCCAGCGCCAACCAGCGCTCCGGCCGCTGCGGTCGTGTCGGCCCGGGCATCGCCATTCGCCTGTATTCGGAGCAGGATTTCATCAATCGGCCCGAGTTCACCGATCCGGAAATCCTGCGTACCAACCTCGCGGCTGTCATCCTGCAGATGCACGCGCTTAAGCTGGGCGACATCAGCCGCTTTCCGTTTGTCGAGCCGCCCGACCCGCGTTTGATTCGTGACGGGTTGCGCACCTTGCAGGAGGTCAATGCGTTGGATGAGCGGAACCAGTTGACCGAACTGGGCCGCAAGCTGGGCAAGCTGCCGGTCGACCCCAAGCTGGGGCGCATGTTGCTGGCTGGCGCCGACGAGCATTGTCTGACCGAGATTGCCATCATCGTGGCCGCGCTGAGCGTGCCCGATCCGCGCGAGCGGCCGGTGGACAAGGCTGCCCATGCCGACCAGAAACATGCCCGCTTCAAGGACGAACAGTCCGACTTCATCTCGCTGCTGAAGCTCTGGCAGGATTTCGAGGAGCAGAAGAAGCATCTGTCCAGGGCCAAGCAACGCCAGTATTGCCGCGACAATTTTCTGTCCTATGTGCGGATGACGGAATGGCATGACATCCACGGGCAGATCATGGAGGTCATCAAGGGCGAACTGGAACTGAAGCTGAATCAGGCGCCGGGCGAGTACGGCGAAATTCATCGGGCGCTGCTGGCGGGACTGCTGTCGAATGTCAGTCTGCGTCAGGAACAGGCCGAGTACACCGGGGCAAGGGGTGCGAAGCTGTTCATTCACCCCGGCTCGTTCCTGTTCAAGCCCAAGCCGAAGTGGATCATGTCGGCCGAGCAGGTGGAAACGACCAAGGTCTATGCCCGCACGGTTGCCAAGATCGAGCCGGAATGGATCGAGCAGGTCGGCGCGCATCTGGTCAAGCAGCAACACTACGATCCGCACTGGGAGCGCAAGGCGGCAAGGGTGGCCGTGCATGAGCGCACGCTGCTGTTCGGCCTGACCATCCAGTCCGGCCGCAAGATTCCCTACGAGCGGGTCAACCCGGTCGAGGCGCGCGAATTGTTCATCCGCCATGCCTTGGTGCAGATGGATTACGACAGCAAGGCGCCGTTCTTCCTGCACAACCTCAAGCTGCTGGCCGAGGCTGATTACTTGCAGCAGAAGGGCCGGCGCGTGGATCTGCTGGTGGACGAAGCCTGGCTCTATCGTTATTTCGACGAGCGTATCCCGCCGGACGTGTGCAACGGCGTGACTTTCGAGCGCTGGCGCAAGGGCGCGGAAAAGCGCGATCCCGATCTGCTCAAGCTGACCGTAGGCGATATCACCGCCAAGGAAGATGCCTCGCTGGATACGCGGAATTTTCCCGACCATTTCCAGTTGGGGCCGCTGCGGATTGCCCTGCAATATCGCTTCGAGCCGGGCCACGAGGAGGATGGCGTCACCGCCATCATTCCGCTGCATCTCCTGAACCCGCTGGACCCGGACCCGTTCCGCTGGCTGGTGCCGGGTTTGTTGCGCGAGAAGGTCGCGGCGCTGATCAAGTCGTTGCCGAAAACCCTGCGCATCCATTTCGTGCCGGTGCCGGATCACGCCGAGCGAGTGCTGCCGATGCTGGATTTTGGCCAGGGCTCGTTTTACGCGCAACTCTCGGCGGCGCTTAAGAAAACCGGCGGCATTGCCGTGTCGACGCAGTCGTTCCGCGAGGACATGCTGCCCGAACATCTGCGCATGAATTTCGCCGTGGTCAACGAGGCCATCCAGGTGATCGACCGCTCGCGCAACCTGGAGGAACTGCAGCGCAGGCACTCGGCTGATGCCGGCAAGAATTTCCAGCAACTGGCCCGGCAAGCCTATCTCCACACCGGCAGCAAAACCTGGGATTTCGGCGAGCTACCGGCGGTGTTCGACGGCGAGCATGACGGACAGAAAGTCTATGGCTTTCCGGCTGTGGTGGACGAGGGCGACACCGTCGGCATGCGGGTCTTTGAGACACCGGAAGCGGCGGCCAGCCAACAGGAACTGGGCCTATCGCGGCTATTTCGCTTGGCGTTGGCCAAGGATCTGAAATATCTGAAGAAGAATCTGGCCGTGAACGCGCAGGCGGAATTGATCTACAAGCAACTGCCGGCTCATCCCTTCCTGTATGAAAAAATCGGCACGACCGGTGATCTGCGAGAGGACCTGCTGGACCGGCTGATGGCGGCTTTGTTTCTGGAGGGGCAACCGGATGTGCGCAGTGCGGAAGCCTT
Organism: Methylococcus sp. UBA6136; assembly: GCA_002423305.1. Lineage (GTDB taxonomy): Bacteria > Pseudomonadota > Gammaproteobacteria > Methylococcales > Methylococcaceae > UBA6136. The sequence continues at coordinate 3,800 of DIVI01000048.1, forward strand.
CGAGGAGCGGCTCCGGGCGCATCGGGCCGAACTGGTGCTGAAGGCCGAGGAAATGGCCAAAACCGCGCAGGCCCTGCTGCTGGCTTACGCGGATGCGCAGGCTCGGCTGAAAACCTGCCGGGTTGGGGCCGTCAAGGATGATGTGCAAGCACAACTGGCGTTGATGCTGTATCGCGGATGTTGGCTCGTCACGCCCTATCAGTACATCCGGGAAATGCCGCGTTACCTTAAGGCGCTGATTCATCGCCTGGACAAGGCGCCACAGGATCCCTTGCGCGATCTGAAACAGTTCAGGGAGGTCGCTCCGTTTCTGGAGCGCTATTGGCAGGCCGTCAAGACCGGCCATGGGCGTATCGTCCCGGAGCGCGATGCCTTCCGCTGGATGCTGGAAGAGTTCCGCGTCTCGCTCTTCGCCCAGCAGCTAAAAACACCTTACCCGGTATCGGCCAAGCGGCTGGAGGAAGCCTGGAAGGGCGGGTAATGGGTCCTGGAGGACGTTCGCTTGGCGGGGTACTCCCTGGATCCCCCTTCAGTCATCCTCATCTTCAGCCGCTAGGTCGGGTTGTACTCGCGGTCTGAGTATTGGAGTTTTTGAGGGTTTTAACCTGGGAGGCTGGCGTTCTGTTGCCGGTTGCTTGGTTTCGTCGGGAACATCACAGCCCAGCAGATCTACATGGGTCAGCCCCATCACGGTGGTGCTTTTGTTGTGCTGGTCTTCCCCCAGGAAAGTCAGGCCATCTTCCGCCGATGCGATGTGTGCCTTGCAGTGAGCCCTGATGGTGACTTTGCCCATGACATTGGTGTTCGAACGAAAGCAATACCAGCCTTTGGGGTTCATAAGCCGAATGGTCGTGCCGCCCATGACATTGAGTGCAGAATCAATCAGTACCAGTTCAGGTTCCCTGGTCGGGGCGAGGTCATCGGTGTTCTGGCCGATGCCGAAGACATTCACCACGGAGGAGTATTTCCGATAGCGTGTTGCGTCCTTGAAGGGATGCTGGCCCCAGGCTTTAAGACAGAGGTGAAGATAGCCCTCATCCGCATCGGCCCAGGCGAGCGGGCTAATGCAAAGGCTGGTGGCCAGCAGGAGGCCACTGATTATCCTGTTTCCGCTATTCATCTGGTTTTTCCTTATTCCGGGGGGATGATGATCAGGACAGCTGGTGCGCAGGCTTTCAGTTTTTCGGCTTGAGTAGTTCAGCCGCGAGTCCAAGGTGTGGTTTCAGTTGCGGGACTTCCGGAATCTTCCAGGCCTTGCCGGTGAAGCGATCCAGCAGATTGGTGAGCCAGACTTTGTTTGAGCGGGCTTCGCTGAGCATGAAGTGATAGTTCTCGCCGTCCTGTAGTAGGGTGAAGTTATCCAGCCAGATCTCGATCGGTTCGGCCTCGCCCTGCAGTCGGGTCCGAATGAAGGCGGTGCGGTTATCCAGGTCAAGCTGAAAGTCGGTCAAGGTGGCGATGCCTCTCAGGACGATATTACCAACCCACAAAATGAGTGCTTTGGGTGTCCATTTGATGGCGGTTCTGATCAGGCTGGTTTTGAAGCTCATGTTAGGTCTGGTGGAAAAGTTGAAAGGGCTTGAAGTCTATCTGTTTCCCTGGTCGGCTAACGCTGGACGCTCAATCGGGGGTTGAGTAAGCGCTATCGGGCCGTCCTGGATGGCAAAAGTTTCAGTGACGCGCTGAATGACGTCAACCATACTGTTCCTTGTGGGGTGCCTTATGCCTCGCTGCCGCCCGGAAGCGGTTACACTTTTGGCACTGAGAGTTTTACGGAAGAGAGTCATGAAGATCGGTACAGCCCTGACCCCCGGCGCTACGCGCGTGATGTTTCTCGGGAGCGGTGAACTGGGCAAGGAGGTGGTCATCAGCCTGCAACGCTATGGGGTTGAAGTCATCGCGGTTGACCGCTATGCGGGGGCGCCGGCGCAGCAGGTGGCGCATCGCTTTCATGTGGTCGACATGACCGATGCTGCCGCGGTGAAGCGTTTGGTGGAGCAGGAGCGCCCTCATTTTATTGTGCCGGAGATCGAGGCCATTGCCACGGAGGCGCTGGAGGAAATCGAACGAGATGGACTGGCGACTGTTATCCCGACGGCGCGGGCGGTTCGGCTGACGATGAATCGGGAGGGTATACGGAGGTTGGCGGCTGAGGAGCTGGGTCTGCCTACTTCGCCCTATGTGTTCACCGACTCGTTGGAGGGGTTAGCCGAGGCTGCCGGCCAGGTGGGTTTTCCTTGTTTCGTGAAGCCGATCATGTCCTCCTCGGGCAAGGGGCAGTCGATGTTGCTGAGCCCGGCGGATGTTGAGAAGGCCTGGGCTTATGCCCAGGAAGGTGGCAGGGTTCAGAATGCCCGCATCATCGTCGAGGGCAAGATCGACTTCGATTTCGAAATCACCCTTTTGACCGTGCGTTCCCTAAATGGCAGTGGCGACGTCGAGGTTTGCTTTTGTGAACCCGTGGGGCACGTTCAGCAGCAGGGCGATTATGTTGAAAGCTGGCAGCCGCAAGCCATGTCGCCTGCCGCCATGGCTGAAGCCCGACGGATTGCCCTGGCTGTGGTGGATAATCTGGGGGGGCGGGGCCTTTTTGGAGTTGAACTGTTCGTGAAAGGCGACCAGGTGTGGTTCAGTGAGGTCAGTCCGCGGCCCCACGATACCGGGATGGTGACCATGATCACCCAGGCGCAGAGTGAGTTCGAGTTGCATGCCCGGGCTATCCTCGGGTTGCCGGTCAGCACGGTGATGCGGGAACCGGGGGCCAGCGCTGTTATTTATGGGGGTGTCGACGCTGAAGGCTTGAGTTATGAGGGGCTGGAACAGGCGTTATGCATTGAAGGCGCGGAGGTGAGACTTTTTGGTAAACCAATCTCTTATGTCCGGCGGCGCATGGGTGTGGCGCTTGCAGTCGATGAAAATACTGATAAGGCTAGAATCAAGGCGCGCAAGGTAGCGGCCTGTATTCGTCCTGTTACCCAGGCATGAATTTTCTTGGGTGATTGGGGTAGTGCAGACAGGTTGGCCAGTGACCGCTCAAGTTTCCAAAACAGGTCAATCCATGCAACACTTTCCCCTGTTTTGAAGTAGGTGAGATTTTTTGATCTTATGAAGTCGACGCGATTAGTTGCAATGCTATTGCTGATAGGCTCATTGAGTTTGGGGTGGAATACCGCAACAGCTGATGTTTACAAGTTTGTCGGCCGCAATGGACAGGTGGTTTATACCGACAGTCCTCGGCATCGTGGATACAAGCTGGTGATAAAGACACCCGAGCGCGAAATCAAGCCGGTGACCATTTCGCTCGGTGCTGGTCGGAAATTGGGGAACGGGGTTGAGAGCGAGGAGAGACCTTCTCCGAAGGTCGTTCGAGGTTTGAATTCACCGGGCTATGTCCCCCTGATGTTATCCGGGCAGAGTCAGAAGGGCCGTTCTCTTGATGTGCGTCGAATGCAGTACGCCAACGTCATCGAACGCGCGGCCTACAAGCATGGCCTTGACCCTGCCCTTTTGCATGCAGTGATTCAGGCAGAATCCTCTTATAACCCGGGGGCGATTTCCAGCAAGGGCGCGATGGGCATGATGCAGCTCATGCCGGGTACAGCCGCACGGTATGGTGTCCGTAATCCATATGACCCTGAGGACAACATCTTCGGTGGAGCCCGTTATTTGAGGGATCTGTTGGGTATGTTTCGGTCAGATGTCCGCTTGGCGGTGGCGGCCTACAATGCGGGCGAACAAAATGTCATGAAGTATGGGTATCAGGTACCCCCATTTGCCGAGACACGCGGTTACGTTTCCAAGGTTTTGGGGTTCTACAACAGCTACAACTGAAATCAGGGGATCTGAACGCCGAATGAATCCAGCAGGCGAATCAGATTGATCAGCGGCAGTCCGACCAGTGCATTAGGGTCGTTTCCTTCGATTCGCTCCATCAGCGAGATGCCCAGTCCTTCCGATTTGAAGCTACCGGCGCAATCGTAAGGTTGGTCTGCGTCGAGGTACCTTTTTATTTGATCTTGTGTCAGTGAACGGAAGGTCACCCGGCAAAGATCGACCAGGATTCTTGTAGTCCCTGTCTCCGCTTGGGTGACACAGATGGCGGTATGGAAATCCACTGTACGTCCCGATGCCCGCAACAGTTGGTCAATCGCGGCCTCCCGGGATCCGGGCTTGCCGATCAGTATGCCCCCCAAGGCCGCTACTTGGTCCGATCCGATGATCAGGCCTTCATCCCGTTGTTCGGCGATGGCAGCAGCCTTTTCCTGCGCCAGTCGAGACGCAAGAGCGTGAGCGGATTCATTGCGGTGCCTGGATTCGTCAATCCCGGGTGCTGCGCATTCGAAAGATAATCCCAGTTTCTTGAGAAGATCCCTTCGGTAAGGTGAGGTGGAAGCCAGGATGAGCCTATGTGGGTTTGACATATTTGGGTTAAGTGTTTGCTTTTGACAGATTCGCCTCTTTGAAGCTATCATTCGCCGATTATGCCTGACCGTTTGCCGGACGTGATTGACCCCTTGAGCTTGGCCCAGAAAAGGCGCCACCTGAAGGGCGAGATCCCGTTAAGTCAGCTGGATAGGGTGGCAGAGGCCCTGTTCGAGACGCAAGGAGCCGCGAAATTCGA
>DIVI01000006.1 GCA_002423305.1 Methylococcus sp. UBA6136
TTCGGAACACGGATTCAGGAATACAGTAACGTTCGTACTGAGCCCTTCGGCTGTGGTCGGTAGAGCCTTGTCGAAGTGCAATTTTTACAGGTTGCCATCACCCGTCATTGACCGGTAAGCTGGTCAGACCGGATGTCGTGGAGGTAACCAATGCCCCACGTTCATGAACGTTTACCCTGATCAAACCCCATGAACGGGTACCTTTTGAATGATCAACTCGCAAAAAAAGGGGGTATAAATGAATAGACAGCGAAACTCACGCGTCGCGCTTTTAGCAATACTAATGCTGGTTAGTTGCGTTGGTTGGGCAGCTGGACCTACCCCCTCATGGCTAACTCCACCTGTAGAAGTTGCGGGAGAGCACGTTAATCAGGCTGATTTTAAGCTCTCTGATGATGGCAGTAGAGCAACAGCGATATGGAATTTGGGAAGCAGTGTCATACAAGCTCGTTCAGCCACTATTGACGGTAATGTAGTGACGTGGGGGCCAATAACTGATTTTCCAGAGGGCACAGATCCACAAATAGCTCTTTCGAGTGACGGCACGCAGGCGATTGCTGTATGGATTGCAGGCCGTCCAAAATCGCAAATTCAAATACGGTCAGCAACAATAAATGGGAATGAGGCATCCTGGGGTCCCGTGCAAAGCCTGACTGATGGAGAACAGTGCTGCGTACGTCAACCGAAAATTGCAATTTCTTCGGATGGCACAATGAGCACAGCTGTTTGGATTGAAGGGCCTGGCAGTTACTGGGGAATGCTTAAAAGCAGTTCAGCCATTCTGAACGGAACTTCATTCGCTTGGAGTAAGGCGAAAATTCTTAATCCTGACACAAATATGTACCCCCAATTAAGCCTATCAAGAGATGGAGAAAAGGCAATGGTGGTTTGGAGTAAGGGAGAGGGCATACTTGGGTTACAAGCGGTTATAACTGGCAACCAAGCAGCATGGAATGAAAGTTATGAGGAACTTGGTGGTTATAGTAGCGAACCACCGAGGCTTGCCTTTTCGGGTAGCGGAAATAGGGCTGTGGTCGTTTGGTATCATCACGACAGCATTAACAGAAAGGCAATTCTTCGCAGCTCAATTGCAAGTCTTTCAGGTGTATCTGCAAAATGGAGTGTGCCTGTTGACATTTCTGGTGTTGACGGTTCGATAGGGTCAAGTTATGAAATTGCACTTTCGCAAGATGGCGAGAGAGCTTTAGCTATATGGACATGGAACAATTACCAATCTAACTCAGTGCTACAGGGTCGCTCGGCTAAGATAGATGGCAATGGAGCGGTATGGTCACTAATTGCAGACCTGTCGGATTCCGAACAGCGGCAAGCTCGTGCCAGTGGGCCTCAAGTTGCACTTTCCTCAGACGGAAGCAAAGCATCTGTTATCTGGACGGAATCGGGAACTTCATATGGGTTGAAAAGTAGATTCGGGCTATTCATGGATAATAAGGAAACTTGGGGCGACGTACATAAAATATCGGAATATCCAGGATTGTGGGCTCGGTCAGGCTTCTCTACAGATGGGAAAGAATCAATGTCAATTTGGAGTCTTGACAATAAGCTTTTATCATCTTCTGCAACAATTGACTATGACGTCAGCCAAATCGCGAATCTGACTGTAAATAAGTCTGGTTCTGGAAACATCACCAGCAATCCGGCAGGTATTAGTTGCGGAAGCACTTGTACTGCCTCGTTTAACAGCGGTCAGTTCGTTACGCTGACAGCCAGCCCCGATAATGGTTTCATTTTTTCCAATTGGACAGGAGCTTGTGCCGGATCTGCTAACTGCACCGTTACTATGAACTCAGAAAAAACGGTAGGAGCTACTTTCACTGCATCATCATCCAACAGAACGTTGACCGTCACTAAATCAGGTTCCGGAACCATAACGAGTGTTCCAGCCACCATTAGCTGCGGGGCAACTTGCAGCGGGACATTCACATCCGGAACAACTGTCTCTTTGTTTGCGCAGCCCGACTATGGTTTTGCATTTGCCGGTTGGGGTGGACCATGTGCATCGACAGGGACATGTGTTGTGACAATGGATGGCGATAAATCGGTATCCGCCAATTTCATCGAGTTACCGAAGTACCCTGTCAAAGCTATCAAGCCCAGCACTGGGGTGATTAGCAGTGAACCAGCCGGAATTCTCTGTGGAGGCTCGAACAGGCAGTGTTCTTCGATGTTCTCATCTGCAAAGTTGTCTGCTACTCCCAATCCCGGTTATGAGTTCATTCGATGGAATGGATGCCAAGCGCCCGAAGGTAACATTTGTTACATCAAGCCGATCGGCAAAATGACAGTAAGCGCTGTGTTCAAGAAGCTGCCGAAGTACAAGATCAAGATCAGCAAAAACACTCTGGGTTCGATCACGAGCACACCTGCCGGATTGAACTGCCCGGATAAGAAGAAATCTTGCGTAGTGAGCTTTATTAAAGGCACGGAGGTAACGCTGAATGCAGTTCCGCAGTCAGGGCGCAATTTCGTAGGCTGGTCAGGAGCCTGTTCTGGAACGGATAGCTGCAGCCTGCTCATGGATGGCAACAAGGGTATAGGGGCTAACTTCCAGTGATCGAAGTCTGAAATCCCGAGCTCCTCCCAAATGGGGTTTCCCGCACGAAAGCCTGCGTTACCTCACCCACACGAAATCGAGGTTGCAGGTTGCATTTCGCTGACGTTCACCACAGCCTACGATGGGCGACCACTTGGTTGATGCAATCCATCGTGGCTGATCCTCGGCTTCGCTGACAGCGCCGTGATCAATCCACACAAATTCCGTTACTTGCTTGCGTGCTCAGTCTAAAATTCGAGGTTGTCATGTGCAATTTCGCCATGGTTGCAATCAATCATTCCGACGGCATTGGATAAGCTGATGATCAATAAAACCAACTTTCGTATCAACGGTCGCAAGATCAGTTTTTTTTTGCTGGGGTTTGCCCTGATCAATCCGTTCATGACGGCCATGGCCGGGGCGGGGCTCGATTTTGGGCCGGGGCGTGCCTTTAGTTATGAATCGCTGGTTGAGCGGGCGGCTGATTTGGCCAAGAAGCCCTATGCGGCGCCACCCAGGCCGATGCCCTCCGTTGTCGAGAAAATCGACTATGAGGCCTGGGGCAACATTCGTTATCGACCGGAGTCCTCGCTATTTGCCGCGGGCCCCGGCATCTTTCCGGCGACCTTTTTCCATGTGGGTCAGTTCTTCCAGAAAACGGTGAAGATGCACGTGGTGGAGAATGGCCAGGCCAGGGAGATTCTCTACAGCAACGACTACTTCTCGATGCCGAAGAACAGTGTGGCGCGCAAGTTGCCTGCCGATACCGGCTTTGCGGGGTTCCGCCTGCAGGAGTCGCGTCATCGGCAGGACTGGCGGACTCAGGACTGGCTGGCCTATCTGGGTGCCTCTTATTTCCGCGCGATTGGCGCACTCAACCAGTATGGTTTGTCGGCGCGCGGGGTGACCATCGATTCTGCCGAGCCGACGCCGGAAGAATTTCCCGATTTCACCGAGTTTTATATCGAAGGCGCCAAGACCGAGGGTGAGCCGGAGGTGATTTATGCACTGCTGAACGGGCCGAGCGTCACCGGTGCTTATAAGTTCTCGGTGCGACGTACCGAGGGGGTGGTTCAGGATATCGATGCTGCCCTGTTCATGCGCAAGGAAGTCACCCGACTGGGCCTGGCGCCGCTGACCTCGATGTACTGGTTCAGCGAAACCGAAAAGCGTCGTCTGGAGGACTGGCGTCCCGAGGTGCACGATTCCGATGGGCTGGCGATCTGGACCGGCAACGGCGAACGCCTATGGAGACCCCTGATTAATCAGCCATATGCGGTGACCTCCAGCTTCGTGGATAACAACCCCAAGGGGTTTGGCCTGTTGCAGCGGGATCGCAACTTTGAAAATTATCTGGATGGGGTCAATTACGAGCGGCGTCCCAGCTTGTGGGTAGAGCCTCTCGGAGAGTGGGGGCCGGGTGCCGTGCAGCTGGTCGAGCTGTCGACGGATGATGAAATCCACGACAACATTGGTGCTTACTGGCGACCGGCGGAACCGGTAAAAGCCGGTTCCTCGTATCGGCTGCGCTATCGCCTGCACTGGCTGGCGGATGAGCCTTATCCCGCCAAGGTCGCCAAGTGCGTGGCTACCCGCATCGGACGGGGTGGCCAGCCTGGCAAGCCGCGGCCGCAGGGCGTCTATAAGTTTGCCGTCGAGTTTGCCGGCGACGCACTGGAGCCTTTGTGGGGTGACAGCGTCAAGGCCAAGCCGGTCATTTCGGCTTCGCAGGGCACGATCAGCGGGGCCTTCATGGAGCCCATCCCGGGAACGCGTCGGTGGCGGGCCATATTTGATCTGACGCCCAAAACCAATGATCCGGTGGAGTTGCGTTTGTTCATCCAGGGCAACGGCGACGCCATGACCGAGACCTGGCTGTACCAGTTCCGGCCCGGTCACTGATCGGGGCCGGCTGTTATCGGCCGATATCCCGACAGGATCGGGATATCGGCCACGGTCTGCGGCCTTGGTGCCCGATGACGGCGGGCGTCGTCAGTAGCGGCCGACTTGGGTCCCATCATCAGGATAGCGATCATGAATGTTCCAGCCAAAGCGCAATGGAAGGTCATTGCCAGTTCGGGTGAAGCGTCCCTGGCGATCGATGATCGCTATGCCACGAGCTGGGTGAGCGAGCCCTCGGTCAGTGCATGGCTGCAAATCGATCTGGGCCGGGTGGCCACCCTGGCGGGCATTGAGGTGTATTGGGGCCGGTCGGCGGCGGACGTCTACGGGTTTGAAGCCTCCCTGAATGGCCATGATTGGGCGCCGCTCTGCCACACCCGCCACGGGGAGGGCGGGCAGAATGTGTTTGGCTTTCCGCCGGTCGAGGCTCGCTATTTGCGCCTGACTGATCAGGATCTGGGACCGGAGCGAGTGCTCGATATTGTCGAGATCAACGTCTATGGTCCTGAAGATGCCATCCGGGTACTGGAACCCGGGCGGATCGTCGCCCTGGGTCAGGCACCGGTGACGCTGTTGCCGGGTGAGAGCATCACGGTGGATTTTGGTTATATCCGGCCACCGATCGGCGCCCTGATCGAGTGGGGAGAGACCTATGGGACGGTTTTTTCGGTTCACCTCTCTGATGACGGACAGGACTTCCGTGAAGTGGGCCGGATTACCACCAGCAGCGGCAGTTATGACAACTTCTACTGGCGGTCGACCACCAGTCGCTACTTTCGGCTGACTATCCACGAGACCAGCTCGCCGCAAGGCGCCGTCATCAATGAGCTTAAACTCCGCATCCTCAACAAGGACCGCATGCCGATTGGTCAGCTGGAGCGGGCGGCGCAGGCCGGCCCCGGCGTGCTTTATCCGCAATCTCTGCTGGGTCGCCAGGTGTACTGGACCGCGCTAGGCGAGTTCGATCATCCGGAACAGGCCCTGTTTGATGAGTTCGGCAATCTGGAGGCCCAGGCGGGTATCGGGCAGCTGATGCCCCTGATCCGGCTGAGTGGCGTTCTGCATGGCGTTCCCGGCGCCCCGGCGATTGCTCACTCGTTGGTCGACGGCTCGTTGCCGATCCCTTCAGTGAAATGGCATCTTGCCGGCCTGGATGTCGAGGTCACGGCCTTGGCTCATGCGAGTCAGGCTGTGGTGGAGTATCGGCTGCTTAATGCCGGTTCAAAACGACTGGATGGTTCACTGGTACTTGCCATTCGCCCCGTCCAGATCAATCCCTATTGGCAGCATGGTGGGCACGCCATTATCGACTCCATCAGGGTGGATGACCGGCAGGTTTGGGTGAATGATCGGCCTTACGCTAGCCTGTCCGAACGACCGGAGAGTGTCTGCATCGCTGATTTTGACCAGGGTGACATCGTCAATTTAATTGCCGACGGGGCCAGAAAGTCGCTGCCCAGTCTTCAATCGATTTCCGGTCTTTTGAGCGCGGCCCTGGAGTTCAGCTTTGCGCTGACACCCGGCGAAGCCAGAAGTATTGTCGTTTCTGCCCCCATGCGGGATGGCATCAATCCCAACACCCCCGTTTCGTTCGAAGATTTAAGGCAGCAGGTCATTTACCGCTGGCGCGAGAAACTCGGTCCGCGGCGGATTATGGTCGGTGATCTCGAAGTCAGCGATACGGTAGAGGCCCAGACGGCCCTGATTCTGGTGAATGCCACCCGGTTTGCCTTCAAGCCCGGCCCACGCAATTACGACCGTATCTGGATCCGGGATGGTTCTTCGCAGGCGCTGGCGCTGCTTTGGGCGGGGCTGGTGGAGGAGGCCAAACGCTATGTCCTCTGGTATGCGGAACGCGTCTACGACCATGGCATGGTGCCGCCGATTCTCAACCCGGATGGCACCGTCAATCGGGGGTATGGCAGCGATATCGAATACGATGCCCAGGGCGAGTTTGTCACGATTGCGGCGGATATTTATCGTATCAGCCGAGATGCCGATTTCCTGAGGGCCATCTACGAACCCGTTGTCCGTGCCACCCGATTCATCGAAGTGCTGTGTGCAGAGACCAATGCCCAATATGGGCCGGAGAGCCGGTTCCATGGCCTCGTCGCGCCCTCCATCAGCCATGAGGGATACAACAAGCCGAGCTTCAGTTATTGGGATGATTTTTTTGCCCTGAGTGCCTGGTGCAACTGCGCGTATTTGGCCAGGGAGATCGGTGACGAGGCCACGGCGAGCGATGCCGATACGAAGGGTCGGGCGTTTGCCGAAGGGCTGACACGATCCTTGCGGCTGACCGCAGAGGCCCAGGGGAACGGCATGATTCCCGCTTCGGCGGATCGCGAGGATGTCGATCCGACCTCGACATCGATCGCCTTCGAGCCATGCCGCGTGGACGATGTCATTCCCGCTGATCTGATCCAGCCCACCTACGATCATTATGCTCATCATCTGGCCGTGATTCGTGCGCCGGGCTTTGCCGGCGGATTTACTCCCTATGAGATTCGCAATCTCAATGCTTTTGTGGCGCTGGGCCGCTATGAAGATGCCTTTGGCTTGCTGAATGATGCCCTGACCTGGCGCCGGCCCGCTGGCTGGCGTCACTGGGCGGAAGTGCTCTGGGGTGACCCCAGGGCTGCCGAGTACATCGGCGATATGCCGCACACCTGGATCGGTGCCGAATATGCGACGGCGGTGCGGCGGATGTTATTGCGGGAGAACGGCAATACCCTGGAATTGTTCAGGGCTGTTCCCGATACCTGGTGGGCCGGCGAGGGCATCCGGCTGAACATGCTGCCGACCGCTTTTGGCTGGGCCAATCTGAGAGCCGAGCGGAACTCTGCTGGGGCGACGGTCTCGCTGTCCCTGTCGGGGCCGTTACCTGAGCGGATCACGCTACGTTATCCGGGGGTCCGTCGCGCCATGGCCGATGGTGTGCCTTGTGCCATTGAGGCCGACCTGATTTTTGCCCCCTGTTTCAGACAGCTTTCAATCGAAGCCTGATCCCGGTCGACTCATCCTGAGTTGCGCGGGTATCCTCAAGTTTGACCCGCCGCGTGAAAGCCTGCCGTGAGCCGTTCCACAATTAGGAATTTAAGCTTGGCTCGGAGAGCGACCCGACGAAATGGAGAAATAGGCTGCGGAAGACTAACGAATAGCCATCACCGCCTCGTGTGAAACCACGAGAAGTCGGTGAGAGGGTGCGGCCTCATCGATGGCTGGCCAGACCTCAATCAGAAACTGTCTTAATTCGGCAAGGCGCAAATTGCCGACTTTGATCTGAACTACCCTTGGTGGCGGGGTCGACACCATGGCGCGGTCCGAGAAATCGGCATCCTTGCTGACGATGATCAAATCCTGCTGTCGGGCGTATTGCCATACCGTGGAATCGGTCCAGGCCGCATCATGATCTACCACCCATTCAAAATTTGCGCCTTCCCAAAGAGACAACTTTCGGGGAAGGTTGGCATCAATGAGAAAACGAGCCATCAGGCGACTCGCAGAAGCTCATATCGATGGTCCATCAAATGACTGGCAAATTGCAGGCATGCACGGATATCGGCGGCTTCCAGTTCTGGAAATTCATGAAGAATGTCGGCCTCGCTATCGCCTGCACTCAGGTACTCCAGAATGGATTGAGCCGTGATGCGTTGACCGCGAATGGTGGGGTGACCGTTACAAATGTCAGGGTCGACCGTGATCCTGCCCTGCAGGAATTCGAGTGTTTTCGACATGTGACGTGCCTCGCAGGCTGAAATGAAATCCAACCGTGTCATCCTAGCATTATCAACGATCCTCAAAGTGTATCTGGCTGGTCATGACGGCATCGTCCTGGTAGCGTCAAAGCGCCGCGCCGTGGCTTTCGATCACCCGGCGGTAGAACAGCGCACTGTCCTTCAGGGTCCGGGTCTGGGTGGCGTAGTCGACGTGAACCAGTCCAAATCGCTTCGAGTAGCCGAAGGCCCATTCAAAGTTATCCAGTAACGACCAGGCAAAATAGCCCTTCAGGTTGACGCCTTCGGCGATAGCCTCGTGCGCGGCGCGGAGATGGTCGCGGAAATAAGCCACGCGAGCGGCATCGGGCACCCGCCCCTTGACGGGGCTAGGGTCATCGAAGGCGCCCCCATTCTCGGTGATGTACAGCGGTATGTCGCCGTAGCGGCGCTTGACCCAGAGCAGGCAGCTCTTGAGGCCCTCCGGGAAGATCTCCCAGTCCATCGCGGTATGAGGCGATTGATCCTGCCGGACCCGGTCGGCATGGAAAGGCAGCCGTCCGGGAGCGCTTTTCACGACCGAGCGGCTGTAGTAGTTGATGCCGAGAAAGTCGATCGGCGTCTGAATCACGCGGAAATCCTCCTCCGGAAAATCGGTGAAGTCCCGGCCATGAATGTCGACCAGCTCCTCGGGATAGCGGCCCATGAACACCGGGTCGAGATACTGGCGGTTCATCCAGGCATGCATCCGGGCCATGGCGGCTTGGTCCTCGGGCTGTTCCGACGCGGCATATTTCGGCTCCAGATTCACTACCAGCCCGATCGCTCCCTCGCCCCCGTCGGCACGGAAGGCCTGGACGGCGAGACCATGACCCCGCAGCAGATTATGGGTGGCCAGCCGTGCCTTGGGTAGTTCACGCAATCCCGGTGGATGAGCGCCTTGGACATACCCTTCATGAACAATGACCCAAGGTTCATTCAGCGTTGCCCATTGCCTGACTCTTCCGCCCAGTGCCCTGAAAACAGCGTGGGCATAGTCGGCAAACCAGTACGCCGAATCCCGGTTCGTCCAGCCGCCCTGATCGGCCAGGGCCAGCGGCATATCCCAGTGATGCAGGGTCACGTTGGGTTGAATGCCTGCGTCATGGAGTCGATCCAGTAGCTGGCGGTAAAAATCCAGCCCTTTCTCGTTCAGCGTGCCGCGTCCTTCGGGGAAAATCCGGTTCCAGGCAATGCTGAAGCGGTAAGCCTTGAGGCTCATCTCCCGCATCAGTTCAACGTCATCGGCATAGCGGTGGTAATGATCGCAGGCGAGGTCGCCGTGATCGCCCTGAGTGATGGTGCCGGGGGTATGACTGAACCGATGCCAGTTGCTGGGGCCGGCTCCATCGGCCAGCGGTGAACCTTCAATCTGGTAGGCCGAGGTCGCGGCGCCCCAGAGGAAGTCGGGTGGAAAGGTGTTGCGGTCAGTCATGGATGTTTGATGCTGCTACTAGCGGAAGGGATGGACGGTTGTCTGGCTGAAGACCGAGCGGTTT
>DIVI01000041.1 GCA_002423305.1 Methylococcus sp. UBA6136
TTGGGCAGGGCCCCCAGAGTCAGAGGGTAACGAACTTTCTCTCCATACTGGCCGATCAATAATCCATCCCGGCTATAGACTTTCATGGGGCTCTGGTAATGGACGTCATTGAGCGCGTCCAGATCGGGAAGTTGCGATTGCAGGTAAACGTAGAGACCAAACAGCAAGAGCCCAATAGTCATCACGCCGGCAGCTATGCCCAGTGTCACGCGACCTATGAACCGGAAGAAAGAGAGGATGCCCGAACCGGGACGGTTGCTTTTTTCGGATGACACGTTCAGGGAAATACGAAAGAAGGGGGCTCAGGCTCACCCATGTTGTGACGGACCAGTGCCGATAGACGATTCCGGCAAGACAGCATCCAACATCAGCAGGTACCTTGCCAAGCTCGGCGATTTAAATACGTGAGTTACTATACTACAACAGGTAGAGCCCTTTGACCTTGCCGTTCGGACCAGGTGTCGCGGTGGTTGATTAATTTTCATGGACGTTCAGGTTGATGTTTTCGCTGCGTCGAAGTCAGTCGGTTTTTCTCGGGATTGATATCAGCTCAAGCTCGGTAAAAGTGGTCGAGCTAGCCCAGTCGGGCTCAAACATGGAATTGAAGGGCTATGCCATTGTGGCTCTGCCCCCGGCTGAAGCCTCGTCGGCGAAGGAGAGCCAGATACAGGTAGTCGGCTCGGCCATCAAAAAGGCCATGAAGCAGATCGGTACCCACTGCACCCTGGCTGCTACCGCAGTTCCGGGTTCGGCAGTCATCGTCAAGACCGTCAATTTTCCGGCGAATCTCCGCGAGGATGAAATTGAGGCCCAGATAGAATTGGAGGCCGAGCAGTACATTCCCTACCCGCTCGAGGACGTCAGCCTGGATTTTTATGTGCTGGGTCCCGCTGAGAATATGCCTGGTCTGGTTGATGTTCAGGTCGTGGCCTCCAGGAAGGAGCTTGTGGAGGATCGCGCGGCTGCCCTGGAATGGGCGGGACTCAAGGCAGAAATAGTGGATGTGGACTCCTTCGCCATGGAACGGGCCAGTCACCGAATGATGGCGAATTCTGATGGCTGGGACATCGGCGAGGTTTACGCGGTGATTGACTCGGGTGCCAATGCTACTTCATTGGTTGTGGTTCAGGATCGGAAGGTGATTTTTACCCGGGAACAAACTTTCGGCGGTCGCCAATTGAGCGAAGAGATACAAAAACGTTATGGTTTATCCTTTGAGGAAGCCGAACGAGCGAAAAAAAATGGCGGTCTACCCCAAGCCTATCAGGCCGAGACATTCGAGCCCTTCATCGATGCGCTTGGCCAGCAGATAGAACGGTCTTTGCATTTTCTTCAGTCTTCTCAACCGCAAGTCTCGGTAAAAAGACTTTTTCTGGCGGGTGGATGTGCTGTGCTGGCGGGAGTCCAGCAGCATCTTGATTCCAGCAACGAACTCAGCGTGTCTGTCGTGGATCCCTTTGTGGGTATGAACCTTGCCATCCGCGCAACCCGTGCCAATCTCGGCAGGGATGCGCCCTCCTTGCTGGTGGCGACGGGGCTGGCATTGCGTAGTTTTGACTAGATCATGGTTAGCATCAATTTGCTTCCCTGGCGGGAGGCTCGGCGCAAGCAGCAGCAGCGCAATTTTGCCACCCTGACGCTGGGCGCCCTCTCGATCATGGCGCTGATCATGGTGATGGTCCACATGGAGTTCAGTCGGCGCATCGATTACCAGCAACAACGCAACCAGCTTCTGACCAGCGAACTCGCCGTGCTCGACCAGAAGATAAAAGAAATTCAGGAACTCGAGAAAAAGAAAAAGAACCTGATTGCCCGGATGAACGTGATCCAGCAGCTTCAGGTCAGTCGCCCGGAAGTGGTGCATCTGTTCGATGAGTTGGGCAAAACGATTCCAGAGGGTGTGCAGATCAGCGATCTAACGCAAAGTGATCGCTCCATTGCCATCAATGGAGTTGCTCAGTCCAATGCCCGTGTGTCGGTCTATATGAGAAATCTGGACCAATCAGCCTGGTTTCAGGAACCCTCCCTTCAAATCATTGAGTCCCAAGCAGAAAACAAGGATAAAAAAGGCAGGCACATGAGCCGTTTTGCTCTTAAATTCAGACAGACTGGGGAAACTGCTGATGCAGCCGAAGCGAAGCCGGTGCCATTAAAGGCTAAACCATGAATCTCTCTGAAATCAGTTGGGATCTTGAATATGCCGGGTCCTGGCCCACGTCGGTCAAGGCCATTGTGATCGCGATGCTCAGCGTAGTGCTTGTGGGCCTTTGGTACTACCTGGACACCTCATCTCAACTGGAACAGCTCACTATCGAGCAGAGCAAGGAGATGGAGTTGCGATCTGCCTTTGAGCAGAAGCAGAGAAAAGTGGCGAATCTCGATGAATACAAGGAGCAGTTGCTGGAAATTGAAAAATCTTTTGGTGATCTCCTGCGTCAGTTGCCAAATAAAACCGAAGTGCCCGAGTTGCTGGTGGATGTTTCGCAGACCGGCCTCGCCAGCGGGCTTGAGTTCGATTTGTTCAAACCGGGGGGAGAAAGCATCAAGGACTTCTATGCCGAACTCCCCATTGAGGTCAAAGTCGTGGGAAATTATTCGAATTTCGGAGGTTTCGTCAGCGGTTTGGCCTCATTGCCGCGCATCGTAACTGTCCATAACATAAAAATCGGGCCGAACGATGCAAAGAGCGCCCAGGCGCATAAGGGTGACAAGTTCCCGCTGACCATGAGCGCACTGGTAAGAACCTACCGGTATCTTGATGAAGGTGAGACGGCAGCTCAGGCCCCGGCAAAGCCGGCAACGGCTAAAAAACCTTGAAATTCGCTCGGCGATGATGCTCAAACTGCACTGTTCCTCTTTTTTTCGTGGGTTGTATTTGCTTTTGCTGGCTTCCGTGCTGAGCGCCTGCATGCAGGAAGATATGAATGATCTTCAGTCTTATGTGGCGGAAGTGAAAGGCAGGGACAAGGCGCCTATCGAACCCTTGCCAGAAATCAAGGTGGTGGAGCCTTTTGTTTTTCGACCTAATCAGATGCGCGACCCGTTCGAGCCTGATGAAGCTTTGCAGCAACCTGATGAGGTCAGGGTCGAGACCGGCATACGTCCCGATACCCTCAGGGCTCGAGAGGAGTTGGAGGACTATGAACTCGATACCTTGCGTATGGTCGGGACGGTTCGGCAGGAAGGGGTTGTCTGGGCCCTGGTCAATGCGAAAGAGGGTACGATTCATCGTGTCCGTATAGGCAATTACATTGGCAAGAACTACGGCAAGGTCCTGAATATCATGGATAACAAGATCGAGTTGGTTGAAATCTTTGCTGATAGCTCGGGCGCCTGGCGTGAACGTAAGGCATCGGTCACGATGGTCGATGAGGGAGATAAAAAGCAATGAGAGTGACTGGGCTTTTTTTTACGGGGTCAGGGCAGGGAAGATCAACCGCTCTCACTCTGAAACGGCACTGTCTGGCGGGACTCTTGCTTTTTGTCACGCAATCACAGGCTGCCTCTCGATTACAAACACTTGACTATGCCCAGTTGCCGGGTGACCGGCTTGAATTTGTATTCAGGCTGGATGGACCGGTTATGTCTCCCCGGGATTTTCAAACCGAGAACCCCGATCGCATCATCCTTGACTTGC
>DIVI01000146.1 GCA_002423305.1 Methylococcus sp. UBA6136
TGCCGGAGGCCGAACGGCTGAAAACAGAAGGCGACGCCGCCGTGCGGGCCAGTGACCTCACCGTGGCTCGGGCCAAGGCCGATCAGCTGGTGCGTCTTCGAGAAACATTGGATCAGTCCTACACCCTTAGGGTCATTTCCTCCCCCAACCAGCGTAGCGGTGTCTTTAGAATCCCAAAAGCGAACCCGAATGCCAGGAATTACTATCTCATCGTCGAGGCCGTCGGGCCGGATGGCAAAGCCCTGCCTATTCTGATCAATAGTGAAGAGGACGGTCGGGCAGAGCGCGTAACCCAATGGGGAGTGCGCGTCGGGCAGGCGGTTTATGACCAGATCCGCCAGGACAAGCAGAATGACGGCATCATTCAGAACAACCGAGTGGGTGAGAAGCACAAGGGCTATCTGAAACCCGACTACACCGTCCCGATGATGGGCGGATTTATTCTGGATTGGTAAAGCGATGCTGAACGGTTTGCAGGTTCTAGGTTCCATCGATCAGGCGCTGCAACAGGCGTTGCGCGAGTCCGAGGTCATCGACCGGGAGGTTTCCCATCTGACCGAGCGCCTCCTGAAACTGCGCGATGATGAGGCCCGCACTTATGCGGAACTGGCGCGGTTACGACTGAACACCACCGATGGCAGTCAACTGGTGGGCAATTTGTCCCATGCCGATCAGCAGCTCAAGGCGCTGATTGAGCAGCGTCGGATGGCCGTTCAGGATATCGAGCAGGGTCTGAATGGGCGGCGCGCCCGGCTGGCGATTCTCCGGGCGGAGCGTGACCGTTCGCAGGCCGTGGTCGAAGAAAAGTCAGTGCATGCACAGGCGGAGGAGAGCCGGGTCAGGGCCGAGCTGGACAAGAACGCCGACTATCTCCGGCAGAGACAGTCAGTCGAGCAAGCTACACAAACGGCCCGCTTCGCCAGCCAGAAGACCGGCATCGCCGAGAATGATCGTGCCACGAAGGGCAGGCCTTACGAGGATGACCCGCTCTTCATGTATCTCTGGGAGCGTGGTTACGGCGCCCGCGAATATCGGGCCAACCCGCTCAGTCGCGCCCTCGACGCCCTGGTGGCCCGCCATGTCAGTTATCAGGCATACCGGCCCAATTACGCGATGTTGCAGGAAATACCGAAGCGACTCGCCGAGCATGCCACGCATTTGAAGGAAATCGCTGACCGCGAGATGCACGCGTTCATGAAGCTGGAGGAGTCGGCGCTGGGGAGCGGTGAGTCCGGTCAGCGACGCAAGGCGCTTGATCTCGCCCGGGACGAGCTGGACAAGCTGGAAGACGAGATTGAAGCGCTTGAGACTGAAACCTCCCAATTGTTGGAACGCAAGAACATCCTGGCGCGTGGCGAGGATGAGTCCACAAAAAAGGCCTTTAAGGTACTTGAAGATGCCCTGCGCAGGACCAACATCCGCGAGCTGTGGGAGGCGGCTCTCGGTACTCCGTTCGAGGAGGATGATGCAGCGGTCAGACGGCTTGAAGTGATTCATTCCGAACTCAGGAAAGTGCAGAGCGCACTGGAGAATCAAAAGTCGATTCAGGTTGGTCACCAAAATCGGTTGCAGGAACTTGAAAGAGTTCGCAAGGAATACAGGCGCGGTGGCTATGGACGGGACGCCTGGGACTTCCGCAGCAGCGACATGTTGTCGGTACTGCTCGGAGAAATGCTCCGCGGAGCCATCACGCGGGACGTGTTTTGGGACAACATGCGTCGTCATCAGCGACCCATGCCAGGCCCCTTCGACTCAATGGGCGGAGGATCACTTGGCTGGTCGGAAGATTCAGGCGGCGGCTTTATGGGGGGTTCGGGCGATTTCGGTGACAGTGACTTCCGCTCCGGCGGTGGGTTCTGATCTCCGATACAAGCGGATCTCTAGCCACGTTATGTCGTCAGACTGAGAGGTGAACTGAAGTGCAAAGCCAATATCAACGCGTCATGAACATGCGTAGCATCGTGCTGATTCTGCCTGTGGTCATGTTCCTGTTATTTGTGTTCTTCGTGGTCAATCCGGCGACGTCCGGCCTGTAATGGGAAGCTGAAGTTCCGCCCCATCGGGTTCGCCCGGCGGGGCGGAGCGCTTTGTAAGGCTCTGCCTTCAAGATTCTCTCAGCACCTCGGTTCCATCGATTAAAGGTGTGTCATGGCCACGAAAACCTTCCCGATAGAAGACAAGAATCAACAACAAATCCGTGACTACATCACGAAACAGTTCGATAACCTCTCATGGTGGCCCACCGAAGGACCCCTCCGGGCGCGTGAGGAATTCGAGGCTTTGGATGGCCTTGCGGCTTCGCTGGAGGAGTGGTGCAAGTCCTGGCTGGATAGTGGCCAGTGGCGGCAATTGCGTGTGGCCATTGAGAAGAGTTCGGTTAATATCGCCATCACCTGAAGCGACGCCGGTTTCCGTCAGATTTCGAACTAACTGCCCTTAAAATAAAAAATCAAACAAAGGAGCGCTTATCTTGGATGTATCCTCTCTCATTCATTCCGTTATCGACTGGCTGCAGGCACGGGCGCGTGAGCGGACTTCCTGGGATGGTTTGACGATTATCGTCATCAGCGTTCTGGCACTGATGGCCTCGCCAATCATCCGTTACGTAGCGTGGCTGGGCTTGGCCTATGGCCTCTGGACCATCTGGAAAAAGGAAAAACGCTTCCCCTTCCTCAATTAAATTCGCTGACAGGGTTCATCCGCGTTCATGAAATTCAAGGACTACTACGAGACGCTCGGACTGGCGCGCGACGCCAGTACCGACGAGATCAAAAAGGCCTACCGCAAGCTCGCGCACAAGTACCATCCGGATATTTCCAAGGATCCTCAGGGCGAGGAGAAGTTCAAGGAAGTCAACGAGGCTTACAAGACCCTCAAGGACCCGGAACTGCGGAAAGCCTATGACGAGCTGGGCCGGCATTCCACGGGAGAAAACTTCCAGCCACCACCGGACTGGGCCAGTCATTTCAGCCAGGCCGGCATGGGCGGTTTCAGTACCTCCGATTTTGCTTCGGCGGGTGGATTCGAAGGGATCGACCTGTCTGATCTGTTTGAGGAATTGGCGCGGACACGCGGCGCGCAGGGAGGCGGTTTCGGTGGAGCGCATCGCGGCACTCGCACCGGCGGGCAGGGACAGCCATTCCCTCGACCCGGTCAGGATTTTGAAGTTGCGGCCAAAATCAGCCTGCTGGAAGCTGCACAGGGCACCACGCTCGAGCTCAATCTGGAGATGCCGGAATACGATGCCACGGGGCACCTCCGACGGGTACCGCATGCCTTCAAGGCGCGAATTCCGAAGGGTGTCGTCGACGGGCAGAAGATGCGGCTGAGCGGCAAGGGCGGCAAAGGGCTGAACGGCGGCAAGAGTGGTGATCTGTATCTCAATATTTCGCTGAAGCCCGACGCCCTATTCCGGCCGAGCGAGCATGATCTTTACCTTGATTTGCCTGTGACCCCCTGGGAGGCAGCGCTGGGAACGACCGTGGAAGTGCCGACCCTGGAAGGGCCGGTCAGCCTGAAGATTCCCGCCGGCACACCGGGTGGGCGCAAAATGCGCCTGGGCGGCAAAGGCTTGCCCAAGCCCCGGGAAGGTCATGGGGATCTTTTTGTGATCGTTCAGATCGCTACGCCGAAAGACCTGACCGAGCAGGAAAAAACGCTCTATGAGGAGTTGGCAACGGCATCATCATTCAATCCACGCAGCCATTTCGGCCGTTCGGCGGGGCAGTAGGCCATGGTTATTTCACAGCAATCCGGCACCATTATTCAGGCTGAGATCACCTGGTTGAGTCTCGGCGAATTCACCGAAATCTCGGGTCTTTCTTCCGCTCAGGTTCAGGAGCTGGTCGAATTGGGTGTGCTCTCGCCGAGCGGAACCACCGCCCCGGAATGGTTGTTCAATCATCAGTCGATGGCGCTGGTGCGGCGATTGAGGCGACTGCAGCAGGACCTTGATCTGGATCTCGACTTGCACGCATTGGCCCTGGGCTATCGCCTGCTTGAACGCATCAGCGAACTGGAAAGTCAGCTCTGCCGCGAGCGCGCGGCGCGTTTGA
>DIVI01000095.1:0-2443 GCA_002423305.1 Methylococcus sp. UBA6136
CGCCCGGTCAGATAACCGTTGTGCCAGGGCACCATCAAACGGCACCCACTCGGCGTAGATGGCCATGTTGTCGGCATTGATGGCGGTGAACAGTGCCGGATGCTCGTGCAACTGCAGATAGGCTTGGTAGATGGCGAGCTGTGCCGCATAGACGGGCTTCGAGACGGCCAGACCATGCTTCTCGAGATCCCGCCAGGACTTGCTATTCAGGCACTTGTTTTCCCAAAGACAGGGATAGGCATAGCCTTCAGGCCCCGCGACAATGACGCCGTCGACATGGCCCTGCAGTTTTCCGTCCAGCAGGGAAAAACCGAATTGACCGCCATCGGCTTTCTCGGTGCGGAGGTCAAAACCGGCCAGGCGCAGCCAGTCGATCATGCAGTCTTCCATGACGTGCCCGCGGCGAAATACCCGCAGCAGTTGGCCAGGGAATTCCCGACCGGGATCCACGCGAGCTTGCGCATACTCGTATTGCAGGGCACGTTGGCAGGCGACGCCCAATCGCGAGGCACCAAGATACTGGCGCTTCGGCGTCTGCTGCTCTGCGGTTTGCAGGGCCTGATCGATCAGGGCGATGAAACGCTCCTGAGCGTTGAGTTGATGATTAAAATTCAGCATCAGAGCGGTACTCCTCCAGTCAGGGGCGACCGGGAACGCTGTTCGAGACGCTGCAGCCGTTCCGCGTCCCGAGTTGCCTCGCGTTCAGCGGCCTCGACCAAATGGTCCTGGTAGGCATCGATCACCACTTCCACCAGCGTCAGGATTTCGTCACGGGTGTAGTCGGCCAGGGGACGTTGCAGACCAAACTGGGCGACGTAGTCACCCAAAGGGCGCAAGGCCGCCCCCATAGCCGCTTTTTCGGTTTCAGTGGCATCGATCATGGGATGCTCCTCGCCTCGATCGATCCCTTCGGCTTGCGCTTGCTGGATTTTTTGGTGAATGACTTGGCACCGTCGGGAACAGAAACGACGGACCGTTGGCGGTTTGCCTGGCCTTGGTTTAGAGTTTTGCCAGAGAAAACCTCGGGCTTGGCGACAGCAGATGGCACAGGGCACGATTTTGGCTTCCGGGGTTTGGTTTTACCGACCAGAATGTCAGGATGCTGGCAGCGGCCGGCATCCACCATGCGTTGCTGGTATTCCAGCGTGCAGTCGACACAGGGCCAGTCGATTTGCTTAGTGGTCCGACGAGCCAACCTCTGCCATTCCTGGTGTTCAGCGAGGGAGTTGAAACAGAGCGGAAAACTCATGCCGGCACCGCCTGCCGCTGAGCGGCCGCGTGCTTTTGCTTGAGCCATTTGTTCTTCTTGCGGGCACCGTCAATGTCCCAGCGGTTGAACAGCACCTTGATGGCTTCTGGCGGAAATCCGCACGCAGCCAACTTATTCTTGATGAGTGGCAACGTCGCTTGTTCCAAGAACAGCGGTGTGATGCCATGACGAATGGCCGCGCGGGCCAGAAGATCTTCGGTCATGATGAGCTCCGGTTAGATGAAACAGGGATCCACGGCAGGCGAAAGCCTTTTCCGTATTACCGGTTACTTACCGGGAGCGATGACAAAGTGTCGGCGGACTTGGCGAAATATTGGATCTGCGACGTTGGCGCGCTTTTGAGCAAGCGCTAAACTCCCGCTACGGTCACGTTCATCCTTGACCCACCATCTAATTACAAATCATGACCTCACCTATGGACTTTTTGAGCGGGCGCATCACCCTCAATCCCGATGTCTGTAATGGGCAGCCCACCATTCGCGGCATGCGTATTACGGTGCAGTCGATCTTGGAATACCTTAGCGCTGGAGACAGTGAGTCCGACATTCTTAATGAGTTTCCNNACCAACATTACGATCTGTTGAAAGTCGCCTAGTGGCTCGGTATCTGATCGACGCCAACCTTCCGCGTCGACTGACGATTTGGCATACCCCTGATTTTGAGTGGGTTTCTGATCACGACGATCGATGGTCGGACTCCCAAGTTTGGGATCACGCGCGACTGAATGATCTAATTATCGTGACCAAAGATGCGGACTTCTCAAACCGTGTCATGCTTTCTGCTCCGCCGCCTCGCGTGGTTCATTTAAGGCTCGGAAATCAGCGGATAGGCGATCTACGCGACTTTCTAATGCGAAATTGGCCCGCCATCGCCGAAGCCGCTGAAGAACATAAACTGACGATAGTCACACCAAACAGAATGAGCGGCATACGTTGATCTCTTGGGGCCCGCTCATAGCCCTACCGCCCGTCGAATACCGGATTTATTAAACCCAAACGAGAGTAACGCTGACGCCCGATACCGCGTCAGACCAAAATCCTGTCGCGCTTGCGGAGGCAGATAACGGAGCTGCTGCTCTGTAGCGGGCTGATTCAGCCAGGCCCGGGTCTTGTGCGCGGCATCTTCGCTTTCGTGGGTATTGAGAAAGTCATCGGCCTGGGCCAGACAGACCAT
>DIVI01000095.1:2557-3038 GCA_002423305.1 Methylococcus sp. UBA6136
CCGAGGGGCACGCTGCCCTCACACTGAGGACATTCCTTGTGTGGGGCTTCGCCCTGGAAGTCCCTCCCGTCCAACTGGACGGACTGCTCCAGCGTGCCGTGCATCAGCGATGCCGTGCCAAAATCGAGGATCAGGCAATCGTCCTTGATCAGGCCAGGATGCTCCTCCGGATTCACGACCCGAAGGCCCCGACCAACCATCTGCACAAAGGTGGAGGCATGGGAGCTCGGGCGCAGCAGGATGACGCAGCTGGTTGGCGGGTGGTCATAGCCTTCCGTCAGGACGGCGACATTGACCACCACCAAGGCGTTGCCTTGTTCGTACTCCTGCAATCGGGATTTACGTTCGCCTTCGGATAATTCGCCATGAATGAGCACGGCGCCGATGCCCTCGTTAACAAAGGCCTGGCAGACATCGGTGGCATGGGCCACCGTTGAACAAAAGACGATTGTCTTCCGACCCTCGGCCTTGTCCCGCCAGT
>DIVI01000012.1 GCA_002423305.1 Methylococcus sp. UBA6136
ATGGCCACGGCGCTTTCGGTGATATGCCCCTGCGCCTGGGCACTGGCCACCCCCACGGTGTTCGCTTCCGGCATCGGTCGCTCGGCCCGCCTCAACATTCTGGCACGGGGTGGCGAGCCCCTGGGCATCATGAAGGACGTGACCACCGTCATTTTGGACAAGACAGGCACCATCACCCAAGGAGTCCCGGAGGTCATCCGCATCCAGGCATTGACCATGACTGAGCCCGAGTTATTGCAAATCGCCGCGTCTGTGGAAACGCGGTTCGATCATCCATTGTCGCGGGCAATCGTCGGCTACGCCAAACATCGTGGCCTGACGCAATTCAAGCCGGTAAGCCAGGCGGAAGACCTGCCAGGTTGTGGTGTCAAAGCCCGGGTAGATGGCCGCGAGGTATTGATTGGCAGTCCGGAAACGCTTGCCGCCGCCAGCATCCAGACGCCACGCCGGCGTCACAAAGGCCGAGCGCTATGGGTCGCCGTGGACGGAGAACCGGCCGGCATGATCGTCATACACGATCGGGTCCATGCCGAAATGGCAGGGCTGGCGGCCTCGATCCGGGCACTGGGGGTCAGCCAAGTCGTGTTGGCCACGGGTGATCATGAGGAGTCCGAAGCCCGACGCATCGCCGAACTGATCGGCGCCGATGCCTTTCATTACAACTGCAAGCCGGCCGACAAGGCCGCTCTGGTCCGGCAATGGCAAACTTCTGGCCGGGTGGCGATGGTGGGCGACGGCGTCAACGATGCGCCCGCGCTGGCAGCGGCCGACGTCGGCATCGCGATTGGCGGATACAAGAATGTGGCACTTGCGATCAGTTCAGCCGACATCGTCATCCTCGGCAACGATGCGGGCGATGTTCTGAAAATCCTCGATATCAGTCAACGCATGGCCGACATCACCCGTCAAAACTACACCTGGGCCATGTCATTCAATGCCTTGGGTCTTGCGCTAGTGACTTTCGGGCTCCTCAATCCGGTACTGGCGGCGTTCCTGCATCACATCAGTTCGGTGTTTGTCGTGGCCAATGCCGCAAGGCTTTATGCTGGTTTCGATACATTGCCCGACCTCAAGCTACGCCTTTCATCGACGTGGAAACAATTGAGCATTTCCCAGCAACCCGTCATCACAGATTAGCGCCTACCGCCAGGGGGGAATTCCTCTTATCCAGCGAGCACGGCTTCAGTAACCCAGAGCACGAGCGCCCTGATAAAAGCCAAAGCAGGTGACCCAGGCCAAGGCCAATGACCATAGCACCGACATCAGGGTAAAGCCGACGCTCCGGGATTCATGCTTGAGGGTGGCGATGGTCGACAGGCAGGGGATGTAGATCAGGGTAAACAGCATGAAGCTGTAAGCCTGCACCCAGTCCAGCTTTTGCGCCATCAAGCCCATCAGCGCATCGCCCTCCAGGCCATAAATGGCGGCGAGTGAACCGACCACGATCTCCTTGGCGACGAAGCCGAAGATGAGCGCCAGACTAAGTTGGGCATCAATACCAATGGGCGTCAGCACCGGCTCCAGCCAGACCGCAATCTGGCCGGCCAGCGTTTCCGGGCTGTTGGCGGGCACGCCGGTCGGCAGGTGGGTCAGCAGCCAAACCGCAACCACGCCTGCCGTGATGAACTTGCTGGCGCGCCGCAGAAAATGCCGCACTTCATGCCAACCGCGTAACGCGACCTGGCGCCAGGTGGGCAAACGATAAGGGGGCAACTCGATGACGAAGGGTTCCGTACTGACGTATCGCCCTTTGAACAGCAGTGCGGTCAGCAAGGCCGTGAGAAAGCTCAACAAATAAAGGCTGAACAGGACCACGGGCGCCGCCTGGGCCGAGAAAAGGGCCGCCGTCATGAACAGGAACACCTGAAGTCGCGCCGAACACAACGAGAACGGGACCACCAGCATGGTCAGCAGCCGGAGCGGCCGCGAGCGCATGACCCGTGTGCCCATCAAAGCGGGCACGTTGCAGCCGAACCCCATCAGCAACATGACGAAACTGCGGCCATCGAGACCAAGCCTGGCCATCAGCGCATCCATCAGGAAGGCGACACGCGACAGGTAGCCGCTGTCCTCCACCAGCGTCATCACCAGGAAGAAGAGGATGATGATCGGCACAAAAGACGCCACCGTGCCGACTCCGTTGTAGATGCCATCCAGCAACAAACCCGACAGCAAGGGCGGCCAGCCCGCCATCCAGGGTTCCAGCCCCCGGTCCCGAATCTCCGTCAACACCCAGGCCACGCCATCCTGCAGCGGCTTGCCCAGCGTGAAGATGAACTGAAACAGCAAAAACATCAGCAGGAAAAAAATCGGCAATCCCAGCCAGGGATGCAGTAGCCAGCGGTCGAGCCGCGCGGTCTGCCCCTTCGGCATCTGTCGGGGCAAGTCCACCGCCGCATTCAGAATGCGGGCGGTGTCCGACTCGATCTCGTGGTCTTCGGAAAATACTCGCTCCAATCCAAGCTCGGCATCCGGGTGGGGCGCCTGCAAGGCGAGTCCGATGGATTGACGGGCTTCGTTGAAACCCATGCCGTACTTGG
>DIVI01000110.1 GCA_002423305.1 Methylococcus sp. UBA6136
GGCCGCCCATCATGCAGGCCCTTGAGGAGCGCAAGAAGAAAATCTCCGAGGGTCTGGCGGCGGCTGAGAAAGGTCAGCACGCCATGGAGTTGGCCGAAAAGCGGGCAACGAGCGTATTGCGTGAAGCCAAGGACCAGGCGGCAGATATCGTCAGTTTGGCTCAAAAGCGGGCCGGTGAGCTGGTGGAGGAATCCAAGCAGTCTGCCAGGGAAGAAGGCGAGCGAATCGTCACGGCGGCAAAGTCTGAAATCGATCGTGAAATTCAAAAGGCCAAGGAGGGTCTGCGTCAGCAAGTGGCAACCTTGGCGGTAGGTGCGGCGGAACAAATCCTCAAGCAGGAGGTGGATCGCAACAAGCACAAGGAAATCATCGATAACCTCGACAAGGCGCTGGGCGAGAAGTAATGACTGAATTGACCACATTGGCACGGCCGTATGCGGAAGCCGCATTCAAGCGAGCCAAGGAGACGGAATCGACGGATAAGTGGACAAGTCAGCTGTCCTTTCTGTCCGCCGTGATGTCCGATGAGCGGATGCAAAAGGCGGTTTCCAATCCCAAGGTACGTCGCGATGTACTGGCGCTGTCTTTTCTGGGGCTCTGTGACGGTCAGCTTGACGCCGAGGGTCAAAACTTCGTGCGACTTCTCAGTCAGAATCAGCGACTGAATCTGGTGGGCGTCATCGCAAATCTGTTCGGTGAGTATCGGGCCGAAGATGAAGGCTATGTGGATGTAGATGTGGCTTCGGCATTCGATCTCTCCGCAGAAGAGAAAAGCAAGCTTTCTAAAACATTGGATGCCACGCTGGGCAGAAAGTCCAGGTTGAACGTGAGTGTCGACAAAGGCTTGATCGGCGGGGTTTATATCCGGGCCGGGGACAGGGTCATTGACGCCTCTGTTCGTGGGCAGATCGAGCGATTGGCGAAAAGCCTCTGGAATTAATGCGAGAAAAGAATTATGCAGCTGAATCCATCTGAAATCAGTGACCTGATCAAATCAAGGATCCAAAACTTCGATCTGGGAGTGGAGTCGCGTAGCGAAGGTACGATTGTCAGCTTGACTGACGGCATCGTCCGGGTGCATGGCCTCTCCGACGTCATGCAGGGGGAAATGGTCGAGTTTCCGGGCAACACCTATGGCATGGCGCTTAATCTCGAAAGGGATTCAGTCGGTGCCGTTGTTTTGGGTGCCTATGAGCATCTTGCCGAAGGTGATGCTGTTCGCTGTACTGGCCGCATTCTTGAGGTGCCGGTAGGTGAAGGGCTGCTGGGTCGAGTGGTCGACGCCCTGGGCCGTCCAATTGACGGGAAGGGACCAATAGCCGAAGCGGAGCGATCGCCAATCGAGAAGATCGCCCCAGGCGTTATTGCTCGTCAGTCCGTGAATCAACCGCTGCAAACGGGTTTGAAGTCGATTGACTCCATGATTCCCGTCGGCCGCGGACAGCGCGAGCTGATCATTGGTGACCGTCAGACCGGAAAGACTGCGATTGCCATCGATACGATCATCAATCAGAAAGCTACCGGCGTTAAATGTATCTATGTCGCCATCGGCCAGAAGCAGTCGTCCATTGCGAATGTTGTGCGCAAACTGGAAGAGCATGGCGCCATGGCACATACCATCGTCGTTGCTGCCTCGGCCTCCGAGTCGGCGGCGCTGCAGTTCATTGCCCCGTATGCGGGCTGTTCGATGGGCGAGTATTTCCGTGATCGCGGTGAAGATGCACTGATTATCTACGACGATCTGACCAAGCAGGCGTGGGCCTATCGTCAGATTTCCCTGCTGCTTCGTCGGCCGCCGGGTCGTGAAGCCTATCCTGGTGACGTTTTCTATCTGCACTCCCGACTGCTTGAGCGCGCATCCCGGATCAATGCCGAGGAAGTAGAGAAGCTGACCGGCGGTAAAGTAAAGGGCAGGACCGGTTCGCTGACGGCATTGCCAATCATTGAAACCCAGGCCGGTGACGTATCTGCCTTCGTCCCGACCAATGTGATTTCCATTACGGACGGCCAGATCTATCTGGAAACCAGCCTGTTCAATGCGGGCGTTCGTCCCGCTGTGAATGCCGGGTTGTCGGTGTCGCGTGTCGGTGGTGCCGCTCAGACCAAAATCATCAAGAAATTGGGTGGCGGTATCCGTCTCGACTTGGCGCAGTACAGGGAACTGGCTGCATTTGCCCAGTTTGCCTCTGATCTTGACGAGGCGACCCGCAAGCAGATCGAGCGCGGTCAGCGAGTCACCGAAATCATGAAGCAGGGACAATATTCACCGTTGAGTGTTGCGCAGATGGCAGTATCCCTGTTCGCGGCTAACGAGGGCTTTCTGGACGATATCGAAGTGAACAAGGTTCGAGATTTCGAAGATGGCTTGCAGGGCTATATGAAGGCCGAACACGGTAAGTTGCTGGACAAGATCAATGAAACAGGTGATTACAGCGATGAGATTCAGAAATCCTTGTTGGAAGCAGTGACCAAGTACAAAGCTACGCATACCTGGTAAGGCACTATCATGGCTGTCGGAAAAGAAATACGCCTGAAAATCTCGAGTATCAAAAATACTCAGAAGATCACCAGGGCGATGGAAATGGTCGCCGCCAGCAAGATGCGGAAAACGCAGGACAGGATGCAGGCCACCCGTCCTTATTCGCGCAAGATTGCCCAGATCATCAAACATCTGGC
>DIVI01000195.1 GCA_002423305.1 Methylococcus sp. UBA6136
ACTCACCCCCATATGGCACCCCCCCCAGTTGCCCTGCGACAAAACACCGCATTGCCGACTGCTTTAGTGGGCTAATAACATGATGACACTTCTGAATGCTTCATGAAGTACCTCTCACATTCCAGGCGCTTGAATAAAGCGCCTTTTTTATGCGGCCTTAGCCATTTAAATCCATATACCCCATTGGTTTTCCGCGCCACGGCTGAAACCCATTTTCGACGCCAGCTTGTCTAGCCAAGGAGGTCACCCATTTGGACCGGAATGATTGCCGAGCACCCTCTGCGCATCCATGACCATCAGTCCTTCACGCCAATCCAGGTGATGCATGGCATGCCAACCCACCGCCTCTCCGCTTTGGTGCCAGACTGGATTTTCCACAAACTCATCAGGGGTTAGCCGGGTTATTTCGCTGACATTCAAACCGTCCCCATATCGACGAACACAATCCTGGGAGGGACGGAGCAGACGCCCTTCGACGCCATGAATAATTCGTCCAGCAGGACGAGCCTTGCCAAAGTCTCGCATCAGGGGGTTTAGCGTATGGGGCGTCCAGTGATCACTGAGAGGGGTGTCGGCGAAATAGGCAAACAGGGTTTCGTCATAACGTAGTCCGTTGCGTTTGACCGAGCCGAACAACCACCAGCGTCCATCATGTTCAAACAGAGTGCAATCCACCATTTTGACCCCGCTGAAAATCGTCCTGACGACCTCCCATTCGTCGGGAAAGCGGGTGCATCGGTAGATATCGACCCGTCTTTTTTCTTTCTTTTCCGGAACCATGTAGAGTTCGCCCTCGAACTCAAACAGAAAGGGATATGACAGGTGATAAGGCTCCTGGATGACAGATCTTCCCTCACCCAATGGACGGGCATCCTCGCCGAGTTCCATCACGCTAATATGCCCTCGGCCCGTGGCGTAGGGGCACTCCTCATAGAAGACGTAGTAGCGGCCCTCCCATCGCCAGACAAAAGGGTCCGCCCAGAAACGATCCTCGGGAGGATAAATCGGTTTTAACCGGTCAGGTTGAGGATTTGAGAAGGCCTGGCGGTCGCTGAAACCGGCCAACAAAAACCACTGCAATCTGGTATTGCGCTCGGCGTCTTTCCTGGCCTGACGCTCTACCCACCGGTTGACCCAGGCTCGAACACCATTCCCAAGGCTCATTTCACGTTTTCTCCGGCCTCACTAACCGCCATCACCATCTCCTCGAGTCACATATAACTCGACGTCCGGGAGCCTTCTGATCAGGGTGGATTGGGGCTTTCCGTTATGCAGCCGCTGCTTGAAGCCCAGATCCTCCAGCGCGGTGATCAGGGTTTTTCCGCCGGCATAACATTCGACCTTGTGAACCCGTTCCCGCCGCATGCGTTGCATGGCATCACTCAGCAAATCATCGAGGGCGTCTGTGTGATCACGACGCGCCAGAATATCGACGATTTGAGCCCGGTTTTGCTGGTGACGATGAAAGCAAGCGTAAACCAGATAGCCCAGCAATTCGCCCCGGTCTTCCACAATCAGCACCGTATAAGCCGTATCGGGGTGCTTGCGATAGCGCCATTCCAGGGTGGCTTGATCTCGCCTTGTGATGGCCGGATACTCGCGCCTGACCTGCTCCCACAGGGCATCGAAACGCTCGTCAAAAGAACCTTCCAGTCGCCTCACTTCCCTCATTGGCTTGTGCAGACGAGGCAGCACCCAGTCGGCAACCCAACCCAGGAGTCCCGCCAAAAACTTGCCGACATAGTTTTCCAGGGGTTGGCGAAAGGAAATGATGCGCGCCCAACTACCGGTGTCTTTCTGATCGGTCGATCCAATTTTGTAAGCGACCACGGCCATGGGATCCGTGAGATGCTTGCCCAGCTGGGCATCGCCCGCCGCCGGATGATTCAGCATGGCGGCGGCGATGCCTTTGGAAAGGTCAGGACCTCCCCCCGCCACACCGGCTTGTTTCATTTCGCGCATCGCCCGTCGGATACTGCCCCAATGCGCCAGAGCATCCGCAAACCAGTAGGCGTCCACCGGTTCTCCGTGCAAATGCAAACCGGAAGGCAAACAGCTGAGGTTGGCAATGACCTGCCCTTTCCATTCGGCAACGACCCCGCGATAACCCGGCGACCCAAGACGAGGATCTTCCTGCCACTGCCAATGCCAGCGCCGCTCGGCGCGTTCCGCCTCCTCGGCGCCGAAGACCTCCTTGATCAGCCCAAGGATCGCGGCTTTGTCGGCATCACGTCCGGCTCTTATCTCAAGCATGGTGGCTTACTTCAGTCAATTTCATGATGATTTTTGTCCATGACGGGCGTTCTCCTGCTCGATACCACGCAGGATTTCCCTGAAACCCTGTTTGGCGGTCGTGTTGATGGAGCGTCTTGTCGCCGGCACCTCGGGCACTCGGCCCAGAGCCCCAAACAGCGCAGCCCAGACTCCAAAATCTCCCACCAATGTTCGCGTCAGCATCCGCAGAAGCAGTCGAGGCAACATGAATACAGCGAGAGTGCTGGCTGGGAAATGAATCCATTCGGCCAGTAGTTTGTTACGTTGCAAAGCCCGCCGGACCCGTTGCCGCTTGACGTTATCCTGGATCGAACCGCG
>DIVI01000161.1 GCA_002423305.1 Methylococcus sp. UBA6136
TCAATAATCCCATGCCGTCATGAAGGCCTCATGACCCTGATCAACCATCATTGAATCCGGTATATGCACAGAATGTACGGTTCCCGGAGGGGGTTGGGGCCAAGCCCCGAAAACTTCAGAGATGGATGCCCGTGGGCGGGGCGCGGGGAGGGGAGCCCGAGCGTGGATTCAGCCGGGACGATGCATTGCTTGCACTATTTTCGCGAATACTCAAGACGAGAGGCGAGGATCCTGCAAGCAGGGGCAAACGCAGGAACACTCCATCATCGGAATCCAGCAGCTTGCCAAGACGATAGCTGGAATGCTCAATGCCGGACTGAACCCCCACCAAGGTATCGGCGGCGTAGAGATCGGCCTGAGCCGTGGGACCAGCCTCCGGAGCCCGCAACCTTTCCAAACCGGGAATATGCAACACCCCCCCCGTCTCGCATCCAGTATGGGCATGCACCCACGGCGAGAGCAGCTGAATCAGAATCAGCAGCATACAAACAAGAATGGAGCGAGGTCGGCTCATGGACTAGCGATCGGGATGTAACCGGAATATGAAGGTCTACAGTATAGTACCGATGAACCCGGATTACCCTTGCAGCGGCAAAATGCGGCCTCTCGTCTGCTCGCCTTGTCCATTTGCGCTGAATGGGATGCCAGAATACACCTGCGGCCCTAAAAACCAAGAAAGTGATAAATAGCAAATCGACATGCGATATTGGCTGATGAAATCCGAACCCAGTGAGTTCAGCATTGATGACCTGGCGCAGCGCCCTGATCAAACGGAACCCTGGGATGGCGTAAGAAACTACCAGGCGCGCAACATGATGCGGGATGACATGAAAGTGGGGGATTCCATTTTCTTCTACCACTCCAATTGTGACGTGCCGGGAATTGTCGGCATTGCCCAGGTCAAGCGCGAGGCTTACCCTGACCCTACGGCATTTGACCCCCAAAACAAACACTATGACCCGAAGAGTCAGCCGGAGAAACCGACCTGGCTCATGGTCGATGTGGGATTTGTTCGCAAGCTAACCCGAGCCATTACCCTCGCGGAATTAAAGGACAAAGCGGAGCTGGAAGGCCTGGCACTCGTTCGACGCGGCAACCGGCTGTCGGTGATGCCGATGACCGAAAACCAATGGCATTTCATTCTGGGGTTGGAATGAGCTGGCTATATCTTCTGGGTGCCGGCCTGTTCGAAATTGGCTGGCCGGTCGGCCTGAAGCTGGCGCAAGCCTCCAGTCACCGGCTATTGGGCATAGCGATCGCCATCGGTTGCATGGCCTGCAGTGGCGGCCTGCTCTGGCTGGCACAGCGGGATATCACCATCGGCACGGCCTATGCCGTGTGGACCGGCATCGGGGCGGCAGGAACATTTCTGGTGGGCATCTGGTTTTTTGGTGACCCCTCGAGTCTGGGCCGCTACCTGGGAGTTTTGCTGATCATCGCAGGCGTCGCCACTCTGAAGCTGGCCAATTAGACAGCCTCGTAAACCTTACCGACCCCCAGCAAACAGGCGATAGGCAGGGTTCTGGGTTTCGTCATGATAGGCGAACCCGATCTCGTCAAGAAACGCACGAAAGCTTTTCCGCTCAGCCTTGGGAACCTGAATCCCCATCAATACCCGACCGTAGGCCGCACCATGATTGCGGTAATGGAACAGGCTGATGTTCCAGCGACCGCTCAGCCGGGACAGAAAATCAAGCAGGGCGCCGGGACGCTCGGGGAACTCAAACCGATACACGACTTCGTCCAACAGTCTGGGCGCGTGGCCCCCGACCATATAGCGAATGTGCTCCAGCGCCAGCTCATTGCCGGACATGTCGGTGACCCCGTAACCCTGGGCACACAGATCATCGATCAGCGCTCCGGCGTCCTTCACATCGGTCTGGATGCCGACAAAGATTTGCGCGGCACCCTCGTCGAAATAACGATAGTTGAATTCGGTGATGCCACGCCGACCAATGGCTCGACAGAAGTCGAGAAAGCTGCCTGGTCGCTCGGGGATGGTCACGGCCATAAGCCGCTCCCGCATCTCGCCGACCTGAGCACGCTCCGCCACGTGGCGCAACCGATCAAAATTGATGTTGGCACCACTTTCAATGGCGATCAGACACTGATTGGTCATGCCGGTTTGTTCGACGTATTTTCTCGCCCCCGCAACCCCGAGAGCCCCGGCTGGCTCGGCAACCGAGCGGGTGTCATCGAAAATATCCTTGATGGCGGCGCAAATTTCATCGGTGCTGACGGTCACCACTTCATCCACCAACTGGTGGGCAATGTGGAAGGTCTCCTTGCCAATCTGCTTGACAGCCACGCCGTCGGCGAACAGGCCGACCTGACGAAGGATCACCCGGCGACTCGCTTTCATGGCCCGGTTAAGGCAGTCGGCATCATCGGGTTCGACCCCGATGATCCTGATGTCGGGCCGGACAAATTTGACGTAGGCAGCAATGCCGGCAATCAGTCCACCGCCCCCCACCGGGATGAAGATGGCATGAATGGGGTCGTGGCGCTGCCTGAGTATCTCCATGCCGATGGTACCCTGTCCGGCAATGACCTCCGGATCATCATACGGATGGATAAACGTCATCTGCTGTTCGGCTGACAGAGCAATGGCATATTCGTACGCCTCGTCGTAGGCGTCACCATGCAGAATGGTCTCGGCCCCCAGCGCCTTCACGGCATTGACCTTGATAGCGGGCGTGGTTCGCGGCATGACGATCAGCGCCCGAATCCCCAGCTTTTTGGCGGCCAGGGCGACGCCCTGCGCATGGTTACCCGCCGATGCAGCAATCACACCTGCTTGTCGAGCGGTTTCACCGAGACCGGCGATTTTGTTATAGGCGCCCCGCAGCTTGAACGAGAATACCGGCTGCAAATCCTCGCGCTTGATGTAAATCGCGTTGCCTAGCCGGAGACTGAGCCCTGCCGCATAATCCAGCGGGCTTTCGATCGCCACGTCATAGACGCGGGCGCGCAGAACGCGCTCAACATATTTGGTCAGGAGCATGGATTTATTCGTGGTTCGGAATCGACGGCAGCCGGTTCAATAAGGACATGGCGGCAGAGACAAGCTCACGCTATTATCGATCAATTTGTTCCATGACTGCAGAGAAGGAAAAAAATGACGCAAGATGAACTGAAGCAGAAAGTTGCCGAAGCGGCGCTGGAGTACGTAAAAGGTTACTCGATTCTTGGCATTGGCACCGGATCGACCACCCGTTTGTTTATCGACTGTCTGGCCGATATCAAGAATGACATCGAGGGCACCGTATCGAGCTCCAATGCCAGCACCGAACAGCTCAAGAAGCTGGGCATTCCCGTGCTGGAACTGAACGATGTCGGCACACTCGACGTTTATGTTGATGGCGCCGATGAAATCAACCCGAACAAGCAATTGATCAAGGGTGGCGGCGCCGCCTTGACTCGAGAAAAAATCATTGCCGGCGCCAGCCGCAAGTTCATCTGCATTGCGGATGACAGCAAGTGCGTGGATGTTCTGGGCAAGTTCCCGCTGCCGGTCGAGGTTATTCCCATGGCACGCAGCTTTGTCGCCCGTGAACTGGTCAGGTTGGGCGGTCAGCCGGTGTGGCGCGAGAATTGTGTGACGGATAATGGCGGTCAAATTCTCGACGTTTGGAACCTTTCCATCCTGAACCCGCAGGAAATGGAACAGGTCATCAAC
This sequence comes from Methylococcus sp. UBA6136, assembly GCA_002423305.1. Classification (GTDB taxonomy): domain Bacteria; phylum Pseudomonadota; class Gammaproteobacteria; order Methylococcales; family Methylococcaceae; genus UBA6136. The sequence continues at coordinate 3,680 of DIVI01000161.1, forward strand.
AACATCCCCGGCGTCATCACGGTAGGTATCTTTGCCATGCGCCCCGCCGACGTTGTCCTGGTGGGCGGTGCCGATGGTGTTCGTCGCATCGACTGAGTCAAGAAGGGATAGGTAGACAGCTCGGCTGTTTTGTCACACGCCGAGCGTCACCCGCATGGAGAGATCGATGGCCCGGACGTTTTTGGTCAGGGCGCCCACCGAAATGTAATTGACGCCGGTATCGGCGATTTCCCGAATAGCCTCCAGCGTCACGCTGCCGGAGACTTCCAACTCTGCCCGATTTGCCGCCATAACGACGGCCTCACGCATCATGGGCAACGTGAACTCGTCCAGCAAGATTCGTTTTGCTCCCGCTGCAAGAGCCTCATTCATCTCATCCAGCGTTTCAACTTCCACTTCGATCATGACGCCGGCCTGGAGCCCTTCCGCGCTGCGAATGGCGCGGGTGATCGAACCCGCCGCCAGAATGTGGTTTTCCTTGATCAGAATGCCATCGTAAAGTCCGATCCGATGGTTATGACAACCACCGCATCGAACGGCATATTTCTGAGCCAGACGCAGGCCCGGGATCGTTTTGCGGGTATCCAGGACTTTCACCCCAGTGCCTTCGACGGCCTTTGCATATTTCCGTGCCAGAGTCGCCGTAGCCGACAGCGTCTGGAGCAGATTGAGCGCCGTTCTCTCACCCGTCATGAGTGATCGGGCGGACCCCTTGAGCCGGCAAAGCAACCCACCAGCCTGAACCTCGGCCCCTTCCTCACATTCCCAGACCACCTGGACAGAGGGGTCCAGCCGACCGAAAACGGCTTTGAACCAGGCCTGACCGCAAACCACCATGCTCTCACGTGTCATGACGCTTGCAGAAGCGCATGCCGCTTCCGGCAGAATGGACGCCGTGAGGTCGCCTGATCCGATATCTTCCGCCAGAAACCGATCAATCTCAGCGGGACCAGGTGTTTCCATGAGATCGGGGGTCATGGCGATACAAGAGGGGCTGGGCGTGTCGTTTTAGCTTTCAACCTGGAGTTTGAGATCTTGCCCACGAATCAGGATGAATGGCTACTGGACCTGGGCCTCGAATTCCGCCTTATCTTTCTTGTAAAGTGCTTCAAGGCTGTCACAGTTCGCGCTGCCCGCGTGGCGAGTTGCGCGGCAGTCGTTGTATTCCTGCTCTGACTCTTCCATCCGTATCGCCGCTTCCTGGGCATCTGGACCGCCTATGACCGTATCGGATCGGTGGCTGCAACCCAGCAGCGCCGCGGCAACAAGGAGAAGGAAACTTGGGGGGACATATCTGTTCATGTTTCGGTTATTTGATCAGCTTCGGAGCACTAGTGAACCATACACCGCCTCGACTGGCAAAAGCGTAATCCGCCACCCCCCAGATCACTGGTTTTGCCATACTCACCAATACGAAAAAACCCGGCCGAAGCCGGGTAACTTGTGATGACTTTTTGCATGGATGATGCGGTTGCCCCCCTCTAATTATGTCCTGCCGCAGGTCAGCCAGAGCCATCAAAACCAGGACTGGGTTCCACTGAATCCCTGGAAAAGAAACCTAGTCCAGAACCGGGTTTCATCAGCGAAATACAGACACACCCTCCGTGGCACCAATATGGTAGTTCCCTATCCCACGTGTGTAAATTCGTAAAAGTACGTACCTATATACGTACTTTTACGTACTTCTGATGTGTGGACGGGAGAATGTTGACCGTGAAGAAAAGCGTGAACTGACTGGTCGTTATAAGATCTGGTGCCTGCAGGTAGACTCCACGGAAAAAAGGGCAGCGCCGTCACTTACCGATGCAGAAATCCGCAAAGATTCGGCTCAATAAGTCGTCAGAGGTAAATTCTCCCGTAATCTCGGAGAGGGCATTTTGAGCGAGACGGAGCTCCTCCGCCAGCAACTCCAGCACTCCGGCATTGAAATTTTCCACCGCCTTTTGAACAGCCGCCATGGCCTGGTCAATCGCTTCCAGATGACGTCTCCTCGCCATGAAAACTCCCTCTGCCTCTTCGGCATAGCCAACACAATCCTTAAGGTGCTGGACAAGCAGACCCGTCCCCTCGCCAGTTTTCAGTGACAAATAAAGAACGGCACCTTTTGCCGTCATTTGCTGGCCCACAGAGTGTCCGCTGAGATCGATCTTGTTGTGAATATATGTCACCGGCAGGTGGGAGGGAATGTCCGCCAGCAGTGAGTCGGTGCAATCCGGTTCAGCATCATCAATCAGCAGCAAGACATGATCAGCTCGGGCGATTTCGGATCTGGCCCGGCGCATCCCCTCCTGCTCCACGACATCCTCGCTGTGTTCACGGAGTCCCGCTGTATCAATGACATGCAATGGCAGTCCATCAATCTGAATGAACTCCTTGAGCGTGTCGCGGGTTGTGCCGGCGATGGGGGTGACGATGGCGCTATCACGGCCGGTCAGCCTGTTGAGCAAGCTGGATTTACCGGCATTGGGTCGTCCGGTGATGACCAGCGTCATGCCGTCCCGCAGCAATTGTCCCTGACGGGCGGAGGCACGGATGACGTCAAGCCGTTGGAGCAAATCTGCCAACCGTCTATCGATATGGCCGGCGGTCAGAAGCTCGATATCCTCGTCGACGAAGTCTATCGACGCCTCAATGTAGAGGCGCAACTGGATGAGCGACTCAACCAATTCATTGATCTGGCTTGAAAATTCGCCTTGTAGTGAACGCTGAGCCGAGCGGGCCGCGCTTTCGGTAGTACACTCGATCAGGTCCGCGATGGCCTCGGCCTGGGCCAGATCGATCTTGTCGTTCAGAAAGGCCCGCTCGCTGAATTCGCCCGGCCGGGCGATCCTTGCACCCAGTTCCAACACTCGACGGAGGAGCATATCCAGCACGACTGGGCTTCCGTGGGCGTGAAGTTCGAGCACATCTTCCCCGGTAAAGGAGTGAGGGGCTGGAAAGTAGATCGCCAGGCCCTGATCTATCGGGTCGCCACCGGCACATTGAAAAGTGACTAAATGGGCTTTGCGTGGCCATAATTTCTTGCGTACAAGGGCAGCGGCGATGGATGGAACGGCATCGCCAGACACCCGGATGACTCCCACACCGCCGCGACCTGGCGGTGTGGCGATGGCAGCTATGGCGCTCTGCTGAGAGTGCATGGGAAAAAGAAAAGGCGGGTTGGGTTACATCAGCACCCAACCCGCCTCTGATACTGCTTGTGTTGAACCGTCAGGCCTTGGCCGGCACAGCCGCTCCAATGGTTTTGTTGATATACCACTGCTGGAGAATCGACAGTACGTTATTCACGACCCAATAAAGCACCAGCCCGGACGGGAAGAACGCGAAAAACCCGGTGAACATGACAGGGAAGAATTGCATTATCTTCGCCTGCAGAGGATCGGCAGGCGGCGGACTCAAACGCTGCTGGATAAACATGGAAACACCCATCAGCAACGGCAGGATGAAGTAGGGATCCTTGGATGACAGATCCGTCAGCCAGCCGATGAAGGGCGCCTGGCGCATTTCGACGGTTTCGATCAAAACCCAGTACAGCGAGATGAATACCGGGATCTGAACCAGGATGGGCAAACAGCCGCCCAGCGGATTCACCTTTTCCTTGCGGTACATTTCCATCATCGCGTGATTCAGCTTCTGCTTGTCGCCGCCAAAGCGCTCCTTCAGTTCCGCCAGCTTTGGCTGCATCTTGCGCATGTTCGCCATGGAACGATAACTGGCAGCGGACAGACGGAAAAACAGCGCCTTTAAGGTCAGCGTTACAAAAATGATGGCCCAGCCCCAGTTATTGAAGATTTTATGAAACTGCTCGAGCAGCCAGAAAACGGGCTTGGCAATGATGGTCAGTGCGCCGTAATCGACAGTTAGCTCCAAGCCGGGCGCTGTTGCTTCCAGGACCCGCTGAAGCTTGGGCCCGGCAAACAACTGCGCCTGGAAGGCTTTGGATCCACCGGCAGGCACTTCCAGCACCGGGGTATAGGCACCGATCACAAAATGCTCGTCCGAGAGGGCTTTGGTGTAGAAACCGTTTTCTTCACCGCTGTGCGGTATCCAGGCAGCCACAAAATAATGCTGGATCATCGCGATCCAGCCATCCTTTGCCTTTGCGTCCAAGTTTTCTCCGGCCATGTCCTTGAAAGTGATTTTCTTGTACTTGTCCTCCGGGGTGTAAAGCACACCACCGGTATAGGTACGGACCATCTGGTCCTTGTTTTTATCACCGGGATCCTTGCGTTGCAGCTGAACATACTGGCGGGCGGTCCAGGGGTTCGGACTGTTATTGGCAACCTGCTGCTCAAGATGCACGTCATAGCTACCACGATTCAATATGTAGGTTTTGGTAACGGTGACACCCTGGGCACTTGTCCAGGTCAGGGGAACACGTAATTCATTCTGACCTTCGGCCAGGGCAAACGAGGTCGCTTGGGCCTGCCACTGACTATGGTGGTTAGGTGCGGTCGCCTCATCGCCGATGAACCCGTTTTGCGCGACAAAGACCAGATCCTTGTCCGTGAAAAGTTGTACCGGGGAGTTCGGGGCGTCCTTGGCAACGGGGTAATCCAGCAGCTCAAGCAGGCGGATATCCCCACCCTCCGTATCGATCTCCATCCGCACCACATCGGTTTTCACCAGGATGCGCTGACGGCTGATCAAATTTTCTGTCTGGGCTGAAGTTGACTCCGGGCTTCCAGCAGAATCAGCTGATACGGGGACATCCGGGTTGGCCGCCGGGCTGACACCGGCCTGGCTGGAGCTGGCAGCGGGTTTCGGGCCGTAATCTGCCTGCCATTGCTGGTAGAGCATGATGCTGAGGAAGAAGAAGAAGACGATCAGTACGAACCTTGCGTTATCCATTAGTTAGTTCCGGTTTCTTTTCAGGTACGGGATCGATTCCGCCCTCATGCCATGGGTGACATTTGGAGAGGCGCCTTACGGCGAGTCCAGAGCCATGCAGGGCGCCAAACCGCTCGATCGCGGTTAGAGCATAGGCCGAGCAAGTCGGTTCAAAACGACAATGATGCCCCACCCAGGGGCTGATCAGGTATCGGTAGAACTGGATGAGGGCGACCAGGACGGCTTGCATTGCTTCACCAGATGAGCCCAGTGTTTGCGCAATGAGCGGGAAAGGGTTTCATGGTTTGCATGAGATGCGGCGGTGCGGGCCATAACAACGAAGTCGACACCCGCAAGTTCATGCTGATACAACCTGAAGGTTTCACGCGCAAGTCGCTTGACGCGATTTCGGTCACTGGCCAGTCGGATGTTTCGCTTAGAGATTGCAAGGCCCAGTCTCGCACCGTCTGCTCCATTGGCTCTGGCCAGAACGGTGAGGTACCCATCCGAAGATTTCAACGCGTTTGCGAATACCTGCTGGAAAGCGCTCGCTGTGGTTAACCGACAGGTTCGCGGAAATCTGTATCCGGGGTGGGGCAAGCCTTTAGACAGTCAGGCGCTTCCGTCCCTTGGCGCGGCGTGCGTTGATGACTGAGCGGCCACCGCGAGTTTTCATCCGGGCCCTGAATCCGTGGGTACGAACGCGCTTGATCTTACTGGGCTGATAAGTTCTTTTCATGATGACTGCCTTGCGAACCGATGCTACAAAAGAGGCGGAATGCTAAAGCACCCGGCGAACCCATGTCAATCCTTCCTGCGGGTACCAGAGGTGATGGGTTATATTACACGGCCAACTGCGTGATTGTCCTCCTGCCCATGTTTCATTTTCCATATTGTCGGCCGTTCTCCTGGCACTACTCCGCATGAGCCAAGTCTGGACACAGTGCATGAGTCGTCTCGAGGGAGAATTGCCGCCACAGCAATTCAATACCTGGATCCGTCCCCTACAACCCGTTGAGAAAGCAGGTCAACTCAAACTACTGGCGCCCAACAAGTTTGTCCTCGACTGGGTCAGACAGCATTTTTTCAGCCGTATTGAAGAGGTCCTAGCCGCCCAAAATACCCCTCCACCCGACGTATTACTCGAAATTGGCACCCGGCCGCAGGAATCCGGAGCCCCCGTCGATGGCACCGGAAACCCCGACGCAAAGCACAAACCGACCCTACGCCGCAAGAGTCTTCCCAACAATCTGAATCCGGCTTTCACTTTCGATAATTTCGTCGAAGGAAAATCCAACCAGCTGGCCAAAGCTGCTTCATACCAGGTCGCTCAGAACGTGGGGCGTGCGTACAACCCCCTTTTTATATACGGGGGTGTAGGTCTTGGCAAAACCCATCTCATGCACGCGATCGGTAACGAAATTCTCAGGGCGAACCCAGCGGCCAACATCATTTACCTCCATTCCGAGCGCTTTGTTTCGGATATGGTGAAGGCTCTCCAGCACAATGCCATCAATGCCTTCAAGGATTTTTACCGGACGGTGGATGCGCTACTCATCGATGATATCCAGTTTTTTGCAGGCAAGGAGCGCTCCCAGGAGGAGTTTTTCCATACCTTCAACACCCTGCTTGAAAATAAGCACCAGGTCGTCCTCACATGCGACAGATACCCAAAAGAAATCAAGGGACTGGAGGAACGACTTAAGTCACGTTTCGGCTGGGGGCTGCCGGTCGCGGTCGAACCTCCAGATCTGGAGACAAGGGTGGCTATTTTGATGAGCAAGGCCATGCACGCGAGCGTGGATCTCCCGGATGAAGTGGCCTTTTTCATCGGCAAGCGCATTCGTTCGAATATCCGTGAGCTGGAAGGTGCCCTGCGCAGGGTTATTGCCAACTCCCACTTCACTGGCAAACCCATCACCATAGAATTTGCTCGTGATGCGCTCCGCGATCTGATTGCGCTCCAAGATCGACTGGTTAACGTAGAAAATATCCAGAAGACCGTAGCGGAATACTTCAAGATTCGAGTAGCTGACCTGCTGTCCGCCAAGCGGACCCGCTCGGTAACGCGGCCTCGGCAAGCCGCCATGGCACTGGCCAAGGACCTGACCAATCATAGCCTGCCGGAAATAGGCCAACTGTTTGGCGGTCGCGACCATACGACAGTCCTGCATGCTTGCCGCAAGGTTCAGGAGCTGAAGGAAAGCGACAGCAAGTTTGCCGAGGATTACAGCAACCTCAAGCGAACCTTGTCCGCCTAACATAAACAGCAGACACCCTAAGTAACTCAACAAAATTCCTCAGGTACGATTTCATGAAGCTTTCCATTGCGCGCGAGACCTTACTGACTCCCCTGTCTCAGGTCACTGGTGTCATTGAAAAACGACAAACCCTGCCCATCCTGTCGAATGTATTGCTGCAACTCAGTGGCGGTCAGCTTGAGATGACGGGAACCGATCTCGAGGTGCAACTTCTCGGGAGGGTGCAGGTTGATTCAAACGAAGAGGGCGCAATCACCGTTCCTGCTCGCAAGCTGCTCGACATTTTTCGCTTGCTGCCGGAAAGGAGCGACGTCACGCTGGAACACGTCGATGATCGGCTGTCGATCCGCTCCGGCAGAAGCCGTTTCAATCTGACGACCCTACCCGTCGAAAACTACCCCGCCTTTGATTCCGGATCCACTGACCTGGAGATCAATCTTCCCAGCGATAGCCTGCGATCGGCTCTGGACAAAACCATTTTTGCCATGGCCCAGCAGGATGTTCGCTCATACCTGAATGGTTTGTTGATTGATCTAGAAGGCCACATACTGCGCACCGTGGCCTCGGATGGCCATCGATTGGCGGTGTTTCAGGAATCCTTGCCCTCACCCTTTACGACGAACCGCCAGATTATCGTACCGCGCAAGGGCATTCAGGAGCTTTCTCGCCTGCTGGGTGATGCGGATGATTCCCTGACGATTCAGATTTCCCCCAACACCATTCGGGTCAATCTGGGCCAGGTAACTTTCTCGGCGAAGCTTATCGAAGGCCGTTACCCGGACTATCAACGCGTGATGCCAGGAGAACTTTCCCATCTTTACCAGGCCGGCAAGGAAGAGCTCAAGGCAGCCCTGAGCCGTGCCTCGCTCCTAACCAGTGAAAAACAGAAAAGTGTCAGCCTTGAGGTGGATGAGACCGGCCTCATGATTCTCAAAGCCCATAACTCCGAGCATGAGGAGGCCGAGGAAAGCTTGATGGTCGATGCCCAGGGCGGCAGCGTCTCGGTTGGCTTCAATGCCGGCTATCTGCTGGACGCAATCAATCACATCGATTCCGAGCAGGTCCGGCTTTCCTTCACGGATGTGGCCAATAGCTGCCTGGTCGAGGACAAGACGGACGCACGCTTCAAGTACGTTGTCATGCCGATGCGCCTCTAGCCATCCGCGGTTCCGTCAGCATTCAGGATTGCTGTGTGACCCTGGTCAAGCTGGACGCCAACGGGCTCCGCAATTTACACCCCATTACCCTGGAGCCTCGGCCCGGCCTCAATTACCTGGTCGGTGAAAACGCGAGCGGCAAGACGTCTCTCCTCGAAGCCATTTATCTGCTGGGCCGCGCCCGATCCTTCCGTACCTCTCAGATCAATCAGCTGATTCAGTTTGAGCAGCCCGAATTGACCGTAGTGGGCAAAGTGGCCCCACAAGATCAGAACGCCACCCTCCCCATCGGCGTCCGGGTGGCGCGAGGTAAACGCGAGATCCATGTCGGGGGGCGCATCGCTCAATCCAGCGCCGAGCTTTTACAAGCCTTTCCCCTGCTGGTCATTCAACCCGCGGGCATCGCCCTGCTGGAAGGCGCCCCCAAGTTGCGTCGTCATTTCCTGGATTTTGGGGTCTTCCACCATGACTCACGCTACCTCGATTACTGGCGTCGCTACACCAAGGCACTGAATCACCGGAATGCCTTGCTTAGAAGCGGCAAGGCCAGGGAATTGGCGCCATGGAATCAGGAGCTTACCCGTTACGGTATAATGATCCACGAGGCGCGAAGGGGATATCTTGAGCGCCTCGCGCCTTTTTTTCACGAGATAGGGGGACGCTTCTTTTCCGATCCGCGCTTTGAGTTGCGCATCCATGCAGGTTGGGATGTCACCCGATCGCTGGAATTCGTACTGGAAAGCGATATCGCGGCGGATCTTCGTTATGGCCACACCCAGTCCGGCCCCCACAAAGGGGACTTTTCCATTCTGCTCAACCAGCGCCCGGTCAAGGCTTATGTCTCTCGGGGCCAGATGAAGCTTCTGGTCTATGCGCTGCTTTTGGCCCAATCCAGGCTGATGGAAGAACAGGTAGGAACTGCCGGTTGTGTCCTGATTGACGATGTGGCCTCTGAACTCGACGAACCCAATAAACGAATTCTGCTGGAGCTATTGCAGGGTCGTTTGACCCAGTTTTTCATCACCGCCACCGGGCGCGAAATCATCGAAGAGGGCGTATCCGACGATGCGGCTGTGTTTCAGATCGCAGAAGGCCGGATAACCCAGGCACAAAATCCATGACCAATAACGCAAACCCTTCCGATTACGATAGCAATTCCATCAAGGTCCTCAAGGGGCTGGATGCGGTCCGCAAACGACCGGGCATGTACATCGGTGATACCGATGATGGTACCGGCCTGCATCACATGGTGTTCGAGGTCGTCGACAACGCCATTGATGAAGCACTGGCGGGATACTGCAAGAATGTCTGCGTGACGATCCATGCGGATGAGTCCATCACTGTCAGCGATGACGGTCGTGGGATTCCCGTGGATATCCATCAGGAAGAAGGCCGCTCGGCGGCAGAAGTGATCATGACGGTCCTGCACGCGGGCGGCAAGTTCGATGACAACTCCTACAAGGTCTCGGGTGGTCTCCATGGGGTCGGCGTATCGGTCGTGAATGCCCTCTCGGAATCCTTGACCCTGGAGATTCATCGCAGCGGCAAGAAATACCAGCAGTTCTATGTTCACGGCGTGCCGCAGGCGCCGCTTGCGCCAATAGGCGACACAAACACCACAGGCACCATTGTCCACTTCAAACCCAGCCCAGAGACGTTCACCAATATCGAGTTTCACTACGAAATACTCTCGAAACGTCTGCGGGAATTGTCTTTCCTCAACTCGGGCGTTCGCATCACCCTGGCGGATGAACGCAGCGAGAAAAGCGACACTTTCGAGTTTGAAGGGGGAATCCGCGCTTTCGTGGAGCATCTCAACAAGAACAAGACTCCACTGTTCGACAAGGTGTTCTATTTCTCGACCGAGAAGGATGGCATCACGGTAGAAGCGGCGCTGCAATGGAATGACTCCTATCAGGAAAACATCTACTGCTTCACCAATAACATTCCGCAACGCGACGGCGGCACCCACCTGGCGGGTTTCCGCGGTGCGCTGACCCGCACCCTGAACCAGTACATCGAGGAACAGGCGCTACTCAAGAAACACAAGGTCGACACTTCCGGTGACGACGCCCGCGAAGGACTGACTGCCATCCTGTCAGTGAAGGTGCCCGATCCCAAATTTTCCTCCCAGACCAAGGACAAGCTGGTCTCTTCCGAGGTCAAGCCGGTGGTCGAATCGGCCATGGGCGAGAAGTTTCAGGAATTCATGCTGGAAAATCCCAGCATCGGCAAGCTGATCGCCAACAAGATGATCGATGCCGCGCGCGCCCGCGAGGCTGCACGCAAGGCGCGGGAAATGACTCGGCGCAAGACGGCACTGGATATCGCGGGCCTGCCGGGCAAGCTCGCGGACTGTCAGGAAAAGGACCCCGCGCTGTCCGAACTTTTCATTGTCGAGGGTGACTCCGCGGGCGGTTCCGCCAAGCAGGGCCGTGATCGTCGTACCCAGGCCATCTTGCCACTGAAGGGCAAAATTCTGAACGTGGAGCGCGCGCGCTTTGACCGTATGATTTCATCGGAAGAAGTGGGCACCCTGATCACCGCCATGGGCTGCGGCATCGGGCGCGAGGAATATGATCCCGACAAGCTCCGCTATCACCGCATCATCATCATGACCGATGCCGACATCGACGGCTCCCACATCCGCACGCTACTCCTGACATTCTTCTACCGACAGATGCCGGAGCTGATCGAACGCGGATACATCTACATCGCCCAACCGCCTTTGTATAAGGTCAAAAAGGGCAAGCAGGAGCAATACGTCAAGGACGATAACGAACTGAACAACTATCTGTTGCAGTTGGCGCTGGAGAAAACCCGCCTGCACGCTGATGAGGAGACACTCCCCATTCAGGGGCCGGGACTCGAAAAGCTTGCTCGGGATTATCTGGCGGTCAGGTCACTCATCGACCGGCTCGGTCATCGCTATGACGAGACATTGCTGAATACCTTGGCCGAACTCCCCTCCATAGATCCGGCCAACCTCGCCGATCGGGCAACGACGGAAACCTGGCTGGCCAAACTGGTCGACTGTCTGAATGGCAAGGAACCGGGCGCCAGCTTTATCCTGGAGCCTGAATTCGGCGATCAACCGGAAGCCTTCCGCTTGCGGGTGAACAAGCGGCTCCATGGCGTCTACAAGCACTTTGAGCTGGGCGCCGGGTTTTTCCAGTCGAATGACTATCGCCGCCTGTCCGGCTTTGCCCAGATGACCGAGGGACTGTTCGGTCCAGAGAGCTATGTCGCGGCAGACGAACGCCGGGAATGGGTCAAGGACTTCAGGGCGGCTTTTTCCTGGATGATGTCCGAGGCGCGACGCGGACAACACATACAACGTTATAAGGGTCTCGGCGAGATGAATCCGGACCAGCTGTTCGAGACCACGCTGGACTCCAATACCCGTCGGCTGCTTCAGGTCAGGATTGAGGATGCCATCGCGGCCGACGAGATTTTCACCACACTGATGGGTGATCAGGTTGAGCCGCGCCGCGAATTCATCGAGCGAAACGCGCTGGAAGTGTCCAATCTTGATGTGTAGCAGATAGCTGACGGACATAATCACATCCTTACCGATGCCGGTGGGGATGTAAGTTATCCAATTTCAGCTTCGTACCAGATTTCCAGCACAGGATGATCACCTACAACCCCAAGTCCTGGTGGGGTCTGATCTTCAAGTTCCACAAGAGCGACACCTTTCGGCGCCTGCTGCCCAACATGGTGACCATCGCGCTTTACTCGGCAGCGGTGGCTTACCTGAATGTAAACGTTTTTCCCGGCTATTTTCAGACCACCAGCATCGTCCACTCGCTGCTCGGTTTCGTCATTTCCCTGCTTTTGGTCTTTCGCACCAACACCGCCTACGAGCGTTGGTGGGAAGGTCGACGATTCTGGGGCCAATTGGTCAATACCTCACGAAATCTGGCGTTGAAATTGAACGCCTACCTGCCGGAGAGGCATCCATCCCGCCCTGCGCTATCCGGAAGCATTACCGCTTTCGCCTGGACTCTGATCGATCACCTTCGTGACAATCCCTGGTCAGTGTACGGACCGATCACGCATGGCCCCAACGCAATCTCTGTGATTCTTTTCAACCACATCGAGCAGCTTCGCCGCATGGGTGACCTGACGCGGGAACACTTTCGCAACCTCAACAACGACCTGACCGCTCTGGCGGATATCTGCGGTGGCTGCGAAAGAATCAAGAAGACCCCGATCCCCTATTCCTACAATCTTTTCATCAAGAAATTCATCTTCGCCTACATCGTGGCAATGCCGTTTTTGTTCGTGCCTGAGTTTGGCTACTGGACAGCGCTTTTTTCAACATTCATGTTTTACGTTCTAGGCAGCCTCGAGATACTGGCCGAAGAAGTCGAAAATCCCTTTGGTTCCGATGCCAATGATCTGCCAATGGAGGACATCGCGGAAACCATAGAGCGGAACGTCCGCGAAATTCTTCTGCAGGGTCAAAACTAACGGCGAAACTGGCTTTGTCGAGGGATGCCAAGCCTACGTTGGTATAATTCCGGCTCCCAATCGTCGCTCTGATCCCACTCCTTCATTCATGGCTGAACACATTCTGTTTCTCACCGGCAAGCTGGCTGAAAAACAGTTGCGTCGGACGCTGGAAGAAATGGAGCCCGACTTTTGCTGGAAGGTCCTTCAGCTGGGTATTACCGTCGCCGCACTGATGACGGCCGACATGATCCGACGGCGACTCAAGGACACCGGCGGGGCCGATCGCATTATCGTCCCGGGACGTTGTCGAGGAGACCTGGATGCGCTGTCCGCCGACCTCGGCCTTCCCGTGGAACGTGGTCCGGACGAGCTGCATGATCTTCCGGAGTTTTTCGGTAAAGCCCAAAAAAAGCCAGACCTTTCCCGCTACGAACTGCATATCTTTGCCGAGATTGTCGAAGCCCCTCAGCTTGATATCGATGGCATCCTGCGACGTGCAAGGGATTACCGGAACGACGGGGCGGATGTCATAGATATCGGGTGTCTACCGGCCACCCCTTTTCCGCACATGCAAGATGCCGTGGCGGCGCTCAAGGCAGAGGGGTTTCTGGTGAGCGTCGACTCACTGGAGACCGATGACCTGATCAAGGGAAGCCGAGCGGGCGCGGATTTTCTGCTGAGCCTCAGTGAGGACACCTTGTGGATCGCGGACGAAGTCGCCGCCACCCCAATCCTCATTCCTGCCACACACGGCGACCTGAAGTCTTTGGACCGGGCCATTGCGCGAATGCAGGCAATGGGACGAGAGTTCATCGTCGATCCCATTCTCGACCCCATTCACTTCGGCTTTGCCGATTCCATCGTGCGTTATCACGAAGTGCGGCGCCGGCATCCGGAAGCCGAAATGATGATGGGCGTGGGCAACCTGACTGAACTCACCCACTGCGATACCGCCGGCATCAATGCCACCCTGCTGGGCATCTGCTCCGAACTGCATATCAAGCAGATTCTCGCCACCCAGGTGAGCAAGCATGCGCGCACGGCGATCCGCGAGGCAGATCGGGCCCGCCGCATCATGTTTGCCGCGCGCGAGCTGAACCGTCTTCCCAAACATATCGACGATGGACTCATGGCGCTGCACGAACGTGCGCCATTCCCACTGTCCCGCGAGGAAATCCAGGAGCTCTACGAAGCCATCAAGGATCCCAGCTATCGTGTCCTCACCAGTCCCGATGGTCTGCATATCTGCAATCGCAATGGACTGCATACGGCGGAAGATCCATTCCAGCTTTTTCCCAAGCTGGCAGTCGAAGAGGATGGAGGCCATGCATTTTATTTGGGCGTCGAGCTCGCGCGAGCCCAGATCGCCTGGCAACTCGGCAAGCGTTATGTGCAGGATCAGCCCCTGGACTGGGGCTGTCAGGTGATGGTGAAGGAGGACCCCTCCATTAACCCGCATGCTTACAAACCGGCCGGCCCGACCCTACAGCAACGCCGGGAAGAAACCGACGGCCCACTTTCCGATACAAAGTCATGATTCGCGAGGTCATTCTCACCAGTCAATCGTCACAGGGCCATGTTCATCTGGCACCCATGGGCATCCACATCGAGGGCGACGAACGGCTGCTCATGCCATTTCGTCCCTCCACCACCCTGGACAACGTCCTGGCCACGGGTACAGCGGTGATGAATTATTGCGATGATGTTCGCCTCTTTGCCGGTTGTCTGACCGGCCGGCGTGACTGGCCGCTGCTGGCTGCGGACAAGATCATCGGCTGTCGGCTGGCCGGCGCGTTGTCCCACGCGGAACTGGAGCTGGTCCGGCATGAGGACGATCCCGTCCGGCCGAAGCTGTATTGCCGGGTCATCCATGAAGTCATGCATGCTCCATTTCAAGGTTTCAATCGGGCGCAGTTTGCCGTGCTGGAGGCAGCCATTCTGGTCAGCCGACTGCACATGCTCCCTCCGGAAAAGCTCGACTCAGAACTCGCCTATCTGCGGATTGGACTCGATAAAACCGCCGGACCCAATGAATGCGAAGCCTGGGGTTGGCTAATGGAGCGGATCGACGCTTATCGGGAGACGTCCTCATGACACGCCTCCTGGCCAGTGTGGCGAGCCTGGAAGAGGCGCGGATGGCGTCTGAATGCGGGGCCGACATCATCGACCTCAAGAATCCGCGGGAGGGAGCGCTGGGCGCCTGGCCGGTTGTTCAGGTCAGGATGGCCGTCGATGCCCTGCACGGGAAAACTCCCCTCAGCGCCACGATTGGGGATTTGCCCATGGAAGCCACGACAATCCGGGCGGCCGTGGAGGCCATGGCGGTGACCGGGGTGGATTACGTCAAACTCGGCCTTTTTCCCGGCGGCGACTGGCATGAGGTGATCGCGAGCCTCAAGCCGCTGTCGCAGCAGGGAGTCCGCCTCGTCGCCGTGCT
>DIVI01000140.1 GCA_002423305.1 Methylococcus sp. UBA6136
CTCTGGCGCAACACTTGTTTTGAGGTGTTCATAGCGGGTGACGGCGGAAGGGGCTATCGGGAATTCAACTTCTCACCCTCCGGTGATTGGGCGGTTTATGAATTCGATGATTACCGATCCGGCATGCGATCGCCTGAAATACCGCGGGCTCCGAGACTGGAAGTCTTGCCGGAAGTCGATGGGCTTAAGCTGGAAGTCATCCTGTCACCCGACCTCATTCAATCGAACCCTGCGTTGCAGGTGCCATTGCGTCTGGCGATTGCCACGGTGGTTGAACGGGCTGACGGTAGGCATGGCTACTGGGCACTGCGCCATCCGTCCGGCAAACCCGACTTTCATCATGCCGACGGCTTCGATCTACTCTTGACCGTCTGATGACGGACCATCTCCAGCCCCTATTCTTTATCCTCCGAGGAAGCTCATGAAGTTTGGCATCGACCGCCTGCTCGAAAACCCCGAACTGCGCCAGCCGCTGGTCGGTCGACGGGTCGCCCTGCTGGCGCATCCCGCATCGATGACCGAAGATTTTCGGCATTCACTCGATGCGCTCGCCGCGAATCCAGAGATCGAGTTGACCGCCGCCTTTGGTCCCCAGCATGGACTGCGNNTGGGCATCCCGGTCTTCAGCTTGTACGGCGAGGTGCGACGACCAACCGCCGAGATGATGGGCAGCTTCGATGTGGTGCTCGTGGATCTTCAGGATCTTGGCTGTCGCATCTACACCTTCATCACCACGCTTCGCTATGTGCTTGAAGAAGCAGCGAAATATGGCAAATCCGTGTGGGTGCTGGACCGGCCCAATCCGGCAGGACGTCCGGTTGAGGGGCTGACGCTCAGGGACGGGTGGGAAAGCTTCGTCGGTGCCGGCCCTATGCCCATGCGCCACGGCCTGACCCTAGGCGAATTGGGCCATTGGTTTATTGACAACCTGAAGCTGAATGTCGATTACAGGGTCATTGCCATGGAAGGCTGGCAGCCCGAACAGGCACCGGGTTATGGCTGGCCTCTTGGCGAACGGAGCTGGGTCAATCCCAGTCCCAATGCGCCCAACCTTTGGATGGCGCGCGCTTATGCCGGGACGGTCATGCTGGAGGGCGCCACTCTGTCGGAAGGTCGCGGCACCACCCGACCGCTGGAGCTGTTCGGTGCCCCCGACATCGACGCCGAGCAGGTGATCGCCGATATGCAGGGGCGGGCCCCGGAATGGCTGAAGGGTTGCCGCCTGCGCGCCTGCTGGTTCGAGCCGACCTTTCACAAGCACGCCGGCACCCTGTGCGCCGGCGTGCAGATTCACGTGGACGATCCCGTCTACGACCACGAGCAGTTCAAGCCGTGGCGTTTGCAGGCGCTGGCATTCAAATCCATCCGTCAGCTATGGCCGGATTACCCGTTATGGCGTGATTTCGGCTACGAGTATGAATTCGATCGGCGGGCCATAGATCTGATCAACGGCAGTGATCTGCTGCGGCTCTGGGTCGATGATCCTCAATCCGTGCCCGCCGATCTCGATGCGTTGGCTGAGGCTGACGAGGCCGCCTGGCTGGCGGCCCGCCAACCCTACTTGCTGTATCGGTAGAGCGCTTTCGGGTTAGAGAAACTTGGCCATCATGTAGAACGCAATGCCCGGCAGCAAGGCTGCGGGACCCCACCAGGTTCCGAGGACTGTGCCAATGATGGCGATGGTGAGGACCAATGCACCAATCAGGGAGAGTTTCCCGCTCAGTGTCTTGATCGGAGCGGTGCGAGCGGCCTCTATGGGCTGTCCGCATTGACTGCAGACGCTGGCCAGATCGGACGTTGGGGCAGAGCAGGATGGGCAGGTCACCAGGGCCATGGGGTTCTCCTCAATCAATGTTTTTATGGGGCCGAAGCCCTTGTTATTCGTGCTTGAGTAAGCCAATCGCACGGGTGCATCGCGCCCCCGCCCGTATAAGCTTCACGACGGCAAGTTGCCCGGTTGTTATGGCCTTGTCAAATTGAGGGTGGCCTTCACGGACCGTGGCCGTTGATGCCTCAGTTATCCTGTTCGTAACGGTAGTTCACGATCCACTTGCAGACCGACTTGGGCAGTTCCCGACCCGAGCTGGTTTCGCACGTGGAGGCATAGATGTTCACAGAGCCTTGCCAGGCGTCAAGGCTGAAATAGATAAGAACGCCCAGGCCAATGATGACCGCGGCAGTGATGATGGCTTTGTCCATTTTTTTCCTGTTGGTAGATTAGGGAAATATCCTGGAAGCAAGCGGTCAGCGCGCTCCCGGTGCTGCATGGATGAGTGCATTCATGGGGTGCGTGGGTTGCTCCCATAATTTAACATTCACATCGGACCGTTCAGACGGTAGAATGTGCCCTTCAAAAGTAGGCCGGTACAAAGTCCGGCTTTCAAGTTCGGCCGGCGTAGCTCAGTTGGTAGAGCGACTGATTTGTAATCAGTTGGTCGAGGGTTCGAATCCTTTCGCCGGCTCCAAATCTTCTTTGACCTGGCTCTATTTGGGGCTTTTTCATTTTTCAAATGCCACTCTTCGCCACTTTTTGTGGCCGTCCATACTCCTATGCCTGACCGGCTCGACCACCTTGCCGACGACGAAGTGCTGACTCTGCAGGACGCAGCCCCGCTGCTGGGTCTGGAGCCACTGA
This sequence comes from Methylococcus sp. UBA6136, assembly GCA_002423305.1. GTDB lineage: Bacteria > Pseudomonadota > Gammaproteobacteria > Methylococcales > Methylococcaceae > UBA6136. The sequence continues at coordinate 2,636 of DIVI01000140.1, forward strand.
CACTTGAGTATCTTGCCAATCGCAAGGCCTATGGCCTGAAGAGCAAGGTCGTCAAGGCAAAACGTACCTTCATCGTTCGCGACCTTCGCGCCTTCCTCCTCGCGCGACAGCAGTCCGGCGTGACCGCACAGTAGGGCGATCCTGACGGAAAGTCCGAAAAGTCAGCATCCGGCTGATCCTGTCCTTTCGGCTTGAGCGCCAGCAGATAGTCCATACAGCGCAAATCGAATCCCACCATGCAGCGACATCTTCAGACGATCTTCTGTGATGACATCCGGCACGAAACGTCCGGCAAGCTGACCCTGGTCGGGATGTATTCCGACTCGCTTTTTGTGCCACAACTGCCGGTGACGCTGCCTCGGGTTTGCCTGGTAGCGCGACTGATCTCCTCGCTCAAGCAACCGGCACGCTCGGTCAAGCTTCGGGTATACAAGGGAACCGACCTTATCAGGAGCTCATGGCACAAGAAGCTGATTTGGCGGCCATGCTCCGCAATGTGCCGGCTTATGAAGCGGCAGGCAGCAGCGACAGGGTGCAGGTCGTTCAGTTTCTCGTGGAGTTCGCCCCCTTTCAGATCAATGGTCCCTGTCTGCTGCGAGTGCATGCGGAAACCGAGGACGGAC
>DIVI01000147.1 GCA_002423305.1 Methylococcus sp. UBA6136
GTTCACGCCGATGCCGGAGCCGCCGATCTTGCCACCCGCGGTTTGAGTCGTGCTGGTTTTGTGAAAGAGTACGTTCGGGTTGGTGGTAGACAGCCCGGTGACCTTTGAGCTGTCAATTTTGCAGAAGTAGGCGCGGTGGTTGCCGCCAGCGCCCCCAGTTGGTCCATCGCGATATTCGTCCAAGGTACCGGCCACGCAGAGGTCCGAGAACAGCTGGCCGATATTGTTATCCTGGGCGGTGGCGCCTGAAAGTTTGATGTCGTACTGCACTTGCTCACTAGGGGCAAGCGCCATGGATGCGCCGGTATGCATGAGCATCGCACCGGCAAAGGCGGCGATGAAGTGATTTGATTTCATGATCTATCTCCGATCTAAAAATTTCGAGTATTCGCAAGGTTCAGTGAGCCCCAACACCCGCCGAGACGGGCGCTGGGACGAGGTGCCGACTATCGTGCAACCACTACGTTAACGGTATCGCACTCCAATACTTTCTTCTTGGGGTCAGGCTTGGTGCAAGCCTTCAATACACCATTGGTCGTGACATGGCTCTTGGCCGGCTTCCAGGTAAAGCTTCCCTTCGTCTGAGCAATCCCGGTTTTCAGGTTTGCGTATTTCGCGCCACCATTCTTGGAGAACTGAATGGTCACTTTCGATTTCGGAGAAAGTCCACCACTGGTCCAGGTGATGGCTTGCCGTGCCTTGACTTTCCAGCTGGCAGGGGCCGACAGATCAATAAAGGTAGTCTTGGCCGGCGGTGCGGTGAATGTGGCACTCGCATTGGCGGCGGCATTTAGTGTCACGTCACAGGTGGTGGCCGTTCCGGAACATGCGCCACCCCAGCCCGTGAAGCTGGCACCCGCATCGCTTTTCGCGGTGAGCGTCACTTTCGTACCTGCCGGGAAGTCAGCGGCACAGGTGCTGCCGCAGTTGATACCGGCCGGTGCGCTGGTGATGTTGCCGTTGCCCGTTTTGCTGATGGTGAGCTTGACGTTGGTGGTGCCACCGCCGCCGCTTCCGCAGGCCGGTGAGACCGGGGCACTGCCCGCGCCGGCAAAGCTGAGTTTGCCCCCGGTCAGCGACCAGCTACCGAGCTTGGCAATCAGGGCGCCACCGGTTTGGCCGGTGGTGTTATTGACGAAATAGAAGTCCAGCGGGCTGCCGACGGACCCTAATGTGTTGCCGCCCACAGAGCGACCCATGGTCTGTTTCCAGCTCTCCTTGCCGGCATAGCCGATGCCTGTGGACTGAAATACACCGGATTTATTTTCTTCCGCTTGACCCGGCACCTTGGCAAAGGCCGTCGGGTAGTTCAGGTCACCGATGTAACCCTGGATTTTCTGGCGCGTATTGTCAATTTTGCTCCAGTCTCCATTGAAGATGCCCTGACCTTCGGATGATGTCGCGAGGTAGCCCCACTTCTGAATGTTGGAGCGATCGGCCAGCAGTGAATTGACCGCAGCAACGTTGAACTTGAGGTTGGCCGCATTGGCGAATCCGCCCCAGTTGGCGTCCGCGGAAAAGTCGCCCTGGAAGCAAGCCTTGCCGTCCATAAAGTCAGTCATGCTGATGCCAAGATCCTTGTAAAAGGACTTGCCGCCGGCTTCATCCCACACAGAGATGAACAATTCGCCTGGTGTGCCAAGTTTGGAGTCATCAATCACAGCGGATGCCTGATGGCTACCTGCCACCAGCGCCGCCACCAATAGGGTCTGTATCTTTTTCATTTGAGCCAGTTCTCTAGTTGTGGAGAGAAAAAATCCAGCCAACACGGACCGCTGACTGGCTGGGGCACCTGCCCCATTCGAACTGGCGGAGATGCTAAGGGCCATTTGTTACAGAACTACCAAGGAAATATTACGAAAACATGAAGATTTGATGAATATCCACATTTACGCCCTTTCTGGGCTCAGGCTGGGCCAGTTTTTTTGTTGTTAAGCCCGATATGTAACTGTGTTGTCATAAAAAGTTCGTAAATTGTTCGCTCTTGTTTATGCGTCATACCGGAGTTTTCATTGATTACCATCCTCGTTGTCGAAGATGACACCCCCATATTGAATATGCTGAGGGATCTGCTTGAGGCGGAATCCAACATTCATGTGTTGACTGCGTTGAACATCACTCAGGCCCAGGCCCTGGTGGGTCAGAGCTGTCCAGATCTGATCCTGCTGGACTGGATGTTGCCGGACATGAGTGGGGCTGAATGGGTGCGGCGATTGAGGCAGGACGACTTGTATGTGCGTGTGCCGATTATCATGCTGACGGCAAAAGGCGAGGAAGAAGACAAGGTGCGGGCGCTTGATATGGGCGCTGACGACTACATCACCAAGCCGTTTTCTTCCAAAGAGTTGATAGCTCGTATCAAGGCCGTGCTCCGACGACGCATCAATGCGACCGGCTCGGGTCGCCTGGTCCTGGCGGGTATCGAGTTGTTGCTCGATGAGCATCGCGTCCTCGTTGAGGGCCGGGATGTGTCTTTGAGCCCGATGGAATATCGACTGCTGGAATTCTTTATGAGTCATCCGGAAAAGGTCTACACTCGCAGTCAATTATTGGATAACGTTTGGGGGCGGAGTGTGTTTATCGAAGAGCGCACGGTCGATGTGCACATTCGTCGCTTACGAAAAACGCTGGCAAATTTCGGCCGAGAAAATGCCGTTCAGACCATCCGTGGCTTTGGCTATCGGTTCTCGGAACGGACGGGCGCTTACTCAGCAGACCCGAGCCGCTCTTGATGAGGCGCTTTATCGGGGTGATTCACCCCGACAGACTGGGGCAGGGCCACATTTAGCGGCCATCGGGGCTCTCGCACTATCCGCTATTTTTCAGTTTGAGGATCCCGGTGGAGTCGCGTCGATGTACCTCTGAGCAGTGTGGCCTCAGTTTCGTGCTCGATGCGTTTTTCCTCACATGGAACCTGCGCCGTGCGCCTTTAGAGCGTCATCTCCCGGCGAGTAGAGAACTGGGCGGTCAGAATGATGGGTAAGCTACCCTATCCTTGATCTCGGCATGGTGAATCTGACCATCGATGACGCCATCCAAGACCCTCATTCTCGGGGGGGGGCGAAGATACTCTCTTCGAAACTCGGAGGTGAATCGGACACCGACCCAGTTGCTTCCCGGATTTCAGTCCTCTAGCAAAACCTCGACATCGTCGCAGAAGTAAAGCTGGATGACGGTGAGGATTTCGCCCTCCGAGACGTTGGGCAGTGCTTCCTGGCAGCGATCGAGCCATTCTGCCTCGGGATGGTGAACGAGAATGTTCCAGATAACGGAGTCCATGATTCAGTGTGAAGCCAAAAAGAGCCCGCCACACGGACAGCGGGCATCAGAAGAGACCAACTCGACTACTTCAGGCGTTTCATTTTAGGAAAGCTTCATTACGCGCTGATGACGATGAACCTGGAGTCATATCCGTTAGCGTGAAACGCCATATTGAAGACACGATCATCAGGATGACTTGCACACCGTTTCGTGCAAATCGGTAAAGTCATTTCGCCCAGCCTTCAGCAGCACGACTACTCATGCCTCCCTTTCTTTGCGCTTCACGGAGCTATGCAGATGGGCGCCCCGACTGTCATACAAACGAGGTAGCAAGATTTTGAAATCTTCTGGCACAATCAAGAAGTCGCCATACTTTTAACCACACCCTCATGAACAAACGTCTCTTTTACTCACTCCTGAGCGGGCTTTTGGTGGCTGCTTTGGGGGGTTGTACGTCAATACCGGTCAAGCTGCCGGTTCCATTCGACCAAAAGGAAGCAGCGGCGTTGTTGGTTCCAGGCACCAATCAGATCAGTGGCACCATTCTTTATGAGCAGGACAAGGGCCGTGTCCTGGCTTTTCCCGACACTTTCGTGTCCTGTGCTGGTCGTGAAGTGGTGTTGATTCCCTACACGGACTTTGCCAGGGAGTGGGCCCTTCGTTACTACGGCAGGCCGGTGACAGATATCGCTTACCGTCTCACCAACCGGGGTAAGTCGATACAGGTCGAGGGACAAGAGCAGATGTTCCAGGCGGCGCGCAAGACACGTTGTGATGACAAAGGCAACTTCAGTTTCACTAACGTTGCGAATGGCGACTTCCTGCTGATGGCTTACGTGCAGTGGCTCGGCAAGGACGAAGCTTCATACCAGTTTGGGTTCGCTTCAGAGGACATTGATGAGGAGGATGGCAGTGTCATCAAGCGGATACGCGTTGAAGGCAATGACAACATCACGCTTACGGGCCCTTGGCCTTGAAATTGATTAGACGCATTCCAGACTATTGGGCATAACTTAATGATTCAGCACACCATCAGAGACCTGTCGACGCGGAACATATTCCATATTGTTGATTTCGATGAGGCATCCGGACTGATCAGACTCCAATATCGAAAAGATGGATGGATAAAAGATTTTGATGAATTTCAAACGATGACCTGGGTTGATTTTATCAGCGGCATCATCCAGGGACGCTTTGAAATGAGCGTGAAAGCTGAACCCGCTCACCATTAAACCGGCCGTTTTCCAGGGGTTACGCTCCCGGCGTTTGGGTGGACAAATGACCGGACCTCTTGGCCTGTGCAGGCGTAACCCGGCCGGACCTTGGCTTTGGCCTTTGGTCGGGCTGCTGGGGCTTGTGGGTTGTACCTCTCTGGAGGGCATGATCTACCAGGAAAAAAAGCTGGAGCAATCCGAATGTGTGCAGTTTTCCGCAGACAAGTATAAGGAGTTGATGGGGTTCTTTCGTGGTGTCTGCCTTACGCATGGTCAATTCGCCCGTATGGCTGACATTGAATCCCAGGATGGACTTCCAAGCCTGCAAAAGACCATTTTTGATGCCTGTATGAATGAGAGTGACACCAATCTGGAGGCGCTCTTGTTCAACCGTTACGCCGTGACTCTGGATGGCGATTTGCCGGGAGTGCCTCCGGATGACTCGCGTTGTTTGGGCGCGCAGGCATCCAGATGATCGAGTCAGTGGCTCACTCGGCAAAACACATGGATCGTTCCAACCAAGCGACTTAAAACCGTGCGGACATCTAAGTCCGCTCTGGGTGAGGCCGGTTTCCAACCCTGTAAGGAGGAATGCGTTATGACAGCTAAAACGACTAAATCAAAATCCCCCCAGCCTGGCCCACAGTCCCAGACGCCCGCCAAAATCGAGGGAGAGAAAAAAGTCAGCAAAGCCAAGCTCACGAAACCCCTGACAGCTGACGCGGCAACCAAACCCGTGGCAAAGCCTGCCAACACCGCAACCAAACTTTCTCCGGGTGCCGCAGCGGAGGTGGAGAAGGGCGAGTATGAAGTCAAACACAAGCTGGTGCGTGACAGTTTCAAATTTCCGCAACAGGAATATCTTGCTTTTCATGCCCTCAAGGCCCGATGCCTGGAGGCTGGGCTTGTAGTCAAGAAGAGTGAGCTGGTGCGTGCCGGTCTCATAGGCCTGTTGACCCTCACGGACGGGCAGCTCATTGAGCTCATTTCCGGCCTGGAAAAACTGAAAGCTGGGCGGCCGGCCAAATAAACGTCCGCCACCCGCAGGCTGGTCTCGTCAACGCAAATACATGCTGAATACGCTCGAGGTCAGCGCTAGGTTTCTTGGCTCGCGCCTTGTCCTGCGTGAGCTGGAACCCCATCAGGCCATCGGCCACTCTCCGCTGACCCTGGCCATTGCGCCGCAACAGTGGGTCGTGGTGTTTCGGTTTGGTGTGGTTGTTTTTTTTGGTTTAGATGCCGACGCTGAACAGTTATGGCTAGAGCGTCTGTCATCGCGGTTAACCGGTGCTCTCGAACCGGCCGAGCATGAAGCGGCGATGTTGCTGGTTGATCCAAACCAGGTTGACTCGGTTAACGCGGATGGACAGCTGGTCGTGATCGAACCCAGCGTTGAACGCATCCAGATCATTGCTCAGGTGCTGGCCAAGAGTGTGGTACTGGCTCATTACGAAAAAGCGGTTGCGAGCACCTTTGAGCGCTTTGAGAATCTGATCGAACGATTGCGTCAGGGACTCAGCCCGCGCAACGGGCAGGACGTTATCAACGAGGTTGGCAAGGCTCTGACGATATTGACGCGGACAGTGGGTCGGGTTGAGATCACCGAAAAGCCGGACCTGACCTGGGATAGCCCTCATCTCGACCGGCTGTATCAACGTCTTGCCAGCGAATACGAGTTGCATGATCGCGATCTGATCCTGTCGCGGAAACTGGACCTCCTCTGGCGTATCGCCGAAACCTACCTTGACTTGCTTAACAATCGACAGGGGCATCGGCTAGAGTGGTACATCATCATCCTCATTCTTATTGAGATTGCCCTCACCCTGGCCGAGAAACTAGACCTCTTTGTCTGAACTCTTCGCGCTCGCTCTACAGGGCCTCTGCCGCGAAATCCGCGAGTCGCGACCTTTCCCCCCGACGCATGCTGATATGGGCTGCATGCGGCCATGATTTGAAGCGATCCACCGCATAGGTCAAGCCAGACGTGGTTCCTGTCAAATAGGGTGTGTCGATCTGGGCGATATCACCCAGACAGACGATCTTGCTGCCGGGGCCGGCCCGGGTAATCAGCGTTTTGATTTGCTTGGAGGTCAGGTTTTGGGCTTCATCAAGGATGATGAAGCGATTGTTGAAGGTTCGGCCGCGCATGAAATTGAGCGATCGAACCGTGATCTTGCTCATCAGTAATTGCTGGGTTGCTCCCCGTTCCCAGTGATTATTGCTGGTATTGCCATAACCACCCAGCAACTCGAGGTTGTCGAAGAGCGCGCCCATCCAGGGGTTCATTTTTTCCTCCTCCGTGCCTGGCAGGAATCCAATGTCCTCGCCTAGCGGCACGGTTTCCCGTGTCATGACAATTTCCCGGTAGTGCTTACCTTCATGGGTTTGCATCAACCCGCTAGCCAGGGTCAACAAGGTTTTTCCCGTACCCGCCGTTCCCAAGAGGGTCACAAAATCGATATTGGGATCCATCAGCACGTTGAGGGCGAAATTCTGTTCGCGGTTTCTTGCCTGCACCCCCCAAACTGAATGTTGTGGTGTGCGAAAGTCGTGGATCAGCTCAAGCACAGCGCCATCGCTGTCCTTGCAGCGAACAATGGCTTCAAAACCTGAGTCATCCTCCAGGTACACAAGCTGGTTGATGAACCAACGCGCGGTTAATGGACCCTTGACTCGATAGAACGTCCGGCCGATCGAATCCTTCCAAGAGTCCATTGACCTGCCGTGGGTATTCCAGAAATCGTCAGGTAACAACTGGCTTCCGCTGTAAAGTAGATTGATGTCTTCGAGGACCTGATCGTTGTGATAATCCTCGGCGATGATGCCCAGGACTGAAGCCTTGATACGCAGGTTGATGTCTTTTGAGACAAGGACCACCGGCGCCTCTGGCTGCTGCTCAACCAGTGCCTGTGTGGTGGCCAGAATGGAGTTATCCGGCAGTATTTTCGCGTCTACACCTTGGAGGGTTGATGCGAGACGATTGACCTCGAAATAAAGTCGACCCGAACAACCATCACCAGGTCGAGACGAGGTATCCAGACGATTCAATGGGATGCCCGCCTGTATCCCATCAAGGCTAATCTGATGAATCAACTCATCGAGGAATCGACTGGTTTGACGGGCATTGCGGGAAATATCTGAAAGTCCCTTTTTTACTTGATCCAGTTCTTCCAACACAACCATGGGTATGAACAGATCATGCTCCTGGAAGCGGAACAGGCAGGCAGGATCGTGCATCAGCACATTGGTATCCAGCACGAAAAGTTTTTTATCCAATGAACGGTTCATTGAGTGTGTTTTAAGTGAGGAAAGGAAGGGCTTTCACCCCGTGAGGCCAGAGTCTGCCGACACAGCGGTTTGACCAATGCTTGGAGGGTCATGACCCCATCTTGTCACTGACGGGAAAAGCCACGGTGCATTGATCGGTTTCGGTGTCAAAAGCAGCAAAACGTGATCCCGCTTTGACCAGATGGTCGATGAGTTCAGATTCTCTTATACCTAGAATTCTAGCTATCGAGGGCAAGGTCCATGAGGGCGCCCCATCCTTGATGCTGAACTGATCAGCAGGAGGTAATATTCCTTTACTGATCAGCTTTAATATCTCTTGGACTGCGGCCGACAATCCATGGTGATCTGAAAGGGAGATATGATGCTCGCGCTGCTTTGTGATACACCCGCAATTTGTCGAGCTTCCGTTCCGTAATGTGATGGCAGAGACTAGCCTCACGGTTCCACAAGCGCACTGACAAGGGTAACGGAGATCTCGGTTTATTCGCTGAGGCTCACCCGTGATTGTCCAATGTCCATATCGATGGCCTGGCTCTACTCTTAAAATGCGTGATTTCTCCATGTGAGGGACACAATAATTTTTGGAAGAATACATTGAGCAAAGTGATCATCCAGAGAGGGATTGGCTTTCATGGGATTTATGAAGACTCACAGTCCATTTCAGGGCTGAAAGGGATGGATCCAGGTCTATTCCTGCCAGAAATCCTCGATATCCTGGCTTAGAAACAGCTCAATGGCTCTTACAAATAACGCATCCGGAACCGCAGGAAATGCTTTTCTGCAATGTTCCAGCCATTCATCCTCATTGTGATTGGCGATAATCTTCCAGATCTCTTCCTGCATGAGATCCCTCTTATGAAGAGTTGGCCTGAGCGAGAGGGTATTTGATGAACCTCCTATCTAGAGATCATGCTCCACTGAATTTTCTTCTTCCATGTAGTCCCTAAACTTTACGGCATCGATAAAGGAGGTGTAGGGTTCGCTATCAGCGTCTACCCATTCCCCGTTTTTGTCGCGGTATCCCACCCAAAAACCGTCTGCTCTTACTTTTACTTCGAATTTATGACGGCTCATGGCTCACCTAGCTCTGATTAACTTTTTAACTCAGTTGACTCATCAAGAGATAAATAGAACATTACGTTCCAAGGCTTAGCTTACCCAGTCAATATTAAGGCCTGATGACTGATGCGTGAGCTTTCTAGGGTAGAGATCAACGCTTTGTTCATCGGTTATCTTAAGTCCGCATCCCTGCGGCCCATACTTCTCTAGAAGCCGCCTATTGGGTCGAGTATTGCGTTCATAAGTAGCTGTTGTGATTTGGCTTTATGAAGGCTCAGGTGTTTATCTTCAGGTCAGGGAACCATGGCCTTAGCCGGTTAAGACTGTCCAAATGTCCCATGGCTGTTCGACATCATATGCATTTCATTGGCCAATGCCATCCCGGTGATCTCCCGAATGAGCGAGATGTACCGCGCTACAAAATCATGGTAGTCCGGATACTCATTCATGAGGATTTGCATTGACCCTGTCACTTTGCAAACATCCTTCATGAAATTGATCTCTGAGTTACTCAGCTGACATCCATCAGTGACTCTTTGATGGGTTTGCAATAACCTCGGCAAGTGGACGTTGCCGGAATGAACCAGCAGGGCGTGCAGGGTTCCCTTGCCTTTGCTATCAGTGGGTTTCATGATGCTCCTCCTGCTGTGAGCCGCCATGAGAATGCCCCCCGCTAAGCGCAACAATCTTTTGAACCAGAGGATCGGTTTCCATGTCCCCCAAATCGCTATAGTCGATATGGCGGTAGGCAGACAATGTGGATTCGTTTGTCGGCTGGATGGCCGCTTTGTCGATCGGCCAGCAGTTCATGATGGTAAGGGTCTGCTGACCATCGGCGGCTTGCTTTTTGACGTAAGTGGGCAATCGCAGCCCGGGTAGCCAGTGAATCTCTGTCTCATTGCCTGCCCATTTTCCTTGGTAGATTTCCTCTGCGATGCCATTACCGTCAGTGGTCTTCTTTATGAGTTTCAACTCCTTGCCCAACAATGTCGGATCGATGATTGACCAAGCGGCCTCCCATGCGGGTAGGCGTCCCGAGGCATTCAGGTCACCAGGGGAATAGTCAAGCGCTGCTTGTTCAGCAAAAAACACATGCGTCAGAAATAATCGACCTTGTGAATCCCTCTCCCATATCTCACCTTGTTGACTGGCTGAATCTCGCGACTCCGTTCGATTTTTTTCGCGCACGAAATGCCAATCGCTGGAACTTGATCCATTCTCTATTGCGCTGGTTTTTTTATACAGACAGCTCAATGCTGTGTCCTCCGACAAGCCGGCAAAGCTGGCTGTGTTGGGGGCATCGTTATCTGACTTTGAGCATCCGATAGTCATCAGGCTGGTCAACACGGTTACCAGGCCCGACGAGCGCATAAATCGACTCATGTTTTTCTCTAATCCATATAGAAAACGGCGGCGGGGAAAATCCCCGCCGCCGCGCGTGTCTAAAGGCGTAAGTTATCTGAACCGGAAAGCGTTCTTCATAACATGGAAAATCGAATGCTGTTCCATGGTGCCGTGGAACAGATGGGCTGAAGGACCCCTGGCGTAAATCGCCACATCCTCACCCGCATGCGTTTCCGATGTCAGCGGCACAGCAGCCTCCTGGTGGAAATCCTTATCCGTGGTATCGACATTGGTCATGTCCTTCACGCGACCAGAGTTCGGCGTGAAGGTCGGACCATCCGCCGGTGCGTTCTCCTTGTATCCCGGACCATTCGCGTAGGTCAGCGTGGTGTATGGCTTCTTGTCATAGGCTGCCTGAATGGCGCCATCCGCCATGACCTTACCCAGAATGTTGTTACCACGTTCCGGATAACCACCGATCGTGAACACATGGCTATGGTCCGCGCTCACTACAATCAGGGTGTTGTCTAGCTGCTTGAGTTCGGTCAGGGTATCCACCGTGCGCTTGACAGCATCCGACAGGGCAATGGCATCGGTCAGAGCCCGATAGGCGTTACCCGCATGGTGCGCATGGTCCACGCGACCGCCTTCAACCTGCAGATAAAATCCCTTTTTGCCATTTTTTAGCGTCCGGATGGCTTTTTCGGTCATGTCGGCCAGGCTGGGTTCACCATTCGCCGAACCATCTCGATCGGCTTCGTATTGCATGTGCGACGGCTCGAACAACCCCAGGACATGATTAGCCGTTTGCGGATTGATGGCGTCAAAACCGCCCTTGTTGAAAACAAAGGCACCGTCCGTGTAAGAGGTAGTCCATTCCGCCGCAAGGTTGCGATTATCTTTGCGTTTTCCTTTCTTGGTGGAATATTCCGGATCCACCAAGGTATTGGGCAGGAAGCGGTCACGACCGCCGCCCATCACGAAATCGATGCCGTCGCCATGTCTGAATTCAACCAGCTGGCGGGCGATATCGGGAATCGCGCAGCCCGCAGCGGGTTGGTCCGCGTCAGACTCCCAATCGCGATTGGGCGAGTGTGCATAGTTGGCTGCTGGTGTCGCATGGGTGATGCGAGCGGTACTGATGATGCCGGTCTTTTTTCCCGCATCCTCGGCCATTTCCAAAATGGTTGGCAAAAAGAACTGTTCGATTGAACGATTGCAGTCCTCCGCCGTTTTTCCCTTGGGCAATTCTTGGGCCACAGAAAGTTCGCCTTCATTATTCTTCACGCCAGTCACCATGGCGGTCATGGTCGGCGCTGAATCCGAAGTCTGTTGGTTGACACTGTATGTTTTGGACAGTGCAAGGTAGGGGAAGCGTTCGAAGCTCAGGCTGTTTTCTTCGCCGCTGGTGCCGGTTCGGGTATTGCTGGGGTTGATAATCCCCGGCTGCTGACCCTCCAGAATTCTTGCCGCAGTAACGGTGGATACGCCCATGCCATCACCGATAAAGAAGATGACATTCTTGGCTTGTCGGTTATTTCTCGCCAATTTCTTGGCATCTGCGATTTCCTTTTGACCCATGGCATACCAGGTGCCGGGGTCAGAGGGCGGAGCTGGAAATTGATCGGGTGTCTGTGCGACGGCTGGCAGCGTGATAACCGCTGTCAGGGCTCCCGTCATTGCGAGCACGAGCGGATTGAATGACTTCGACATGAGTGACCTTTTCTATGATGGTTTGAAAAATCGCCTGGCTGATTCATTTCCACAATCGCAACATGATTGTTTGTTTTATCTGCCTTAATGACTGTGGCAATCTAACAAGTCTATGTGAGAGGCCTGTTATGGTTTGATGGCTATGAGATTAAGATTTCATGACGGCACGATCCAGCGCTTGAGAGCGTGTTTCATGTGCGGATTAAGCAGGTTAGGTTGCTTAAGTGAGTTAGTTTGTAATGAGCATCTTCGTCCACCATGAAGACTCTTCTATTATTCTGGCGCTCTGCCGTTTTGAGTGGAAAGAGTCATAGGGTGACCGTGTGAGTGAAGGGATTGGCCGGATGGTTTTGCAGCTTTCCGGTCGTCAGAAAGATGATGTGGGTGAGGTTTCTGAGGGATTTGAAACCTCTTGCCCTGACGATAGCCGCCTGAATCTGGCTGTTGATGTTCTCAGCCACCGCATTGCTGGCTCCGAGACGGTAGGCGGCCAGAATGCCAGGCAGATGGGCTTTGAGTGTCTTACCCAATCGCTTGAAGGGGTCCAGGCGACGGCGTCTTGTCCAGGAGATGAAAGCGCATCAGGCTAAGCTATTAACCCGGCCGCAATAAATGAGACGGCTCCGTACCCCGAAATCCAATGCTCATGAGGCTTTGAGGGTGCTCTCTCGTACGGTAAACAGTGGCCGTCTTAATAATTTCCACTGGAAACGGAAGAGCGCCGGTTTTTATTGATTACAGAGGCTTGGAAATGGTCCCAGCATTATCTGTGCACTCAGGTGCAACTCACCGGGTCATTGCTTCGATCGTTCTTGAAGGCGGATCTCGTCCGTTCTTCTCAGGCGTTGGGCGAGAACTCGCATGACTTCCAGGGCAAAGTTCGGGGTTTCCGCTACCAGAAATTCAAAACGTGTCCGATTGATGGCAACGAAGCGACAATCAGTGACCGCAATTGTGGTAGCGAGCCGCGGAGAGCCGTCGATCACGGCCAGCTCTCCGACAAAATCGCCGGGGCCAATCTCAGCGAAGAATATCCCCCGATATTCGATTTTGGCGGCTCCTTCGATAAGGACGTACATCTCCTCACCGATATCACCCTCCTTCAAAAGAACCTCACCGCTTTTGATCTCCAAAAATTCGGGTGAGTGACGAAAGAGGTTGTAGAAAATCATGGGAGAACGTCGCTGGATGGAATGGGAAAAGCCGCCTTAGTCTACCGGATTCGGTTTGCGGCTTGAGCGAGCCTGGAGATTATCCAAATCTTCCCGTGATGTAGTCCTCGGTCAACTGATGCTGGGGATTGGTGAAAACCTGGGCGGTTTCACCGACCTCGATCAAACGACCCAGATGAAAGTAAGCGGTGCGTTGGGAAACTCGGGCGGCCTGTTGCATGGAGTGGGTGACGATAACGATGGTATAGAGCGTTCTGAGCTCATCGATTAGCTGCTCGATTTTGGCGGTGGCAATCGGGTCCAGTGCGGAACACGGCTCATCCATCAGGATCACTTCGGGATTCACGGCGATGGTTCTGGCGATACAGAGACGTTGCTGCTGTCCGCCCGAAAGCCCTGTTCCGGGCTGTGCCAGTCGGTCTTTCACTTCATCCCAGAGCCCTGCCCGGCGCAGTGATTTCTCGACGATTTCCTCCATATCGCTCTTAACATGCACCAGCCCGTGAATGCGGGGGCCATAGGCGACATTCTCGAAGATGCTTTTGGGAAATGGATTGGGTTTCTGGAACACCATGCCGACCTGGGCGCGCAAGGGAACTACGTCCACATCCTCGCCGTAGATCGGCTGGCCGTCCATGGTGATTTCACCAGTGACCCGACAGTCCGGGATGGTGTCATTCATCCGGTTGAGGCAGCGCAGAAAGGTCGACTTACCACAGCCTGAAGGGCCGATTAGGGCAATGACCTGATGTTTGCCGATATCCAGGTTGATCTCTTGAACGGCCTGTTTTTCGCCATAGAAGACACCGACGTCGCGGCAGCGGATACGGGCGTTTGGCGAGGTGTATTCGCCGATGGTCACGCGGTGATCCCTGTCGACTTTTACGGTGGTCGTCGTCTCTCTGGGGTTCATGGGGGATGCTCTGTCATGGGAGCCCACATAGTGCTGCCCGGTTGAATGACTCATGGTGGGTGGGGCTGAAGTATAACTGGTCATGGTTACCAACGGCGCTCGTAGCGCTTGCGCAGATAGACGGCAAGACCGTTCATCATTACCAGAAAAACCAGTAGCACCATGATAGCGGCCGAAGTGCGTTCAACGAAGGCGCGCTCGGGACTGTCGGCCCACAAATAGATTTGCACCGGCAGTACGGTTGCGGGGCTGGTCAGACCGGTGGGTACGTCAACGATAAAAGCCACCATGCCGATCATCAACAAGGGCGCGCTCTCTCCCAGGGCACGCGCTGTGCCGATGATGGCTCCGGTGAGCATCCCGGGCATGGCCAGGGGTAGTACGTGATGAAAGACCATTTGCACGGGTGAGGCGCCGATGCCCAGTGCGGCCTCGCGAACCGAGGGGGGGACGGATTTCAAGGCGGAGCGGCCGGCGATGATGATGACCGGCAGGGTCATCAGGGTCAGGACCAGTCCGCCAACCAGGGGGGACGAACGCGGTAGTCCGAACAGATTGATGAAGACGGCAAGTCCCAGCAGGCCAAAGACAATGGAGGGGACCGCCGCCAGATTGTTGATGTTGACCTCGATGAGGTCCGTCCAGCGGTTCCGGCTGGCAAATTCCTCCAGATAAATCGCGG
Source organism: Methylococcus sp. UBA6136 (assembly GCA_002423305.1). GTDB lineage: Bacteria > Pseudomonadota > Gammaproteobacteria > Methylococcales > Methylococcaceae > UBA6136. Next base: position 14,647 of record DIVI01000147.1, read on the forward strand.
CGGCAATACCGATCGGCAGCGAGAGGCCTATCGTCACCAGTAGCGTAAAGGCCGACCCCAAGACTGCACCCCAGATACCGGCGGCTTCGGGCTCGCGCGAGTCACCGTTCATGAAGAATTCTTTGTTGATGGCTTTGCGGATGCGACTCTGGTTCTGCAGTTCGGTCAGCCAGATCAGGCTGTCCTTGTTTTTATCGCTGAGTTCCGCGGCATCTCCCAGATTCCCCTTGGCCAACATGTCGATAGTGTCATCGACCGGGAGCCAGACTTGCTGAGTCGAGCCGATCAGCGAGGGATCGGCCTTGACCATGGCACGCAATCGCTGGCCTGCCGACGAGCCGACAAAACCGGTCAAGGCCCGCTTCTTTTGTCGCTCGGTGACGTCGGGAAAGAGCTTATAGATCGCTGATTTCCACAGGGCATCGTAATCACCACTGGCCAACGCTTCGGGACTCCGGGCACCTTCCGGGTCGATCATCTGCGGATCGAAGGTGATGTCCAGGGCCAGGTTTGTGTAAAGAAAAGCGGAATAGCCCTTGCTGACGATACTGGTGAACAGTAATACCAGGAAAACCAGGGCAGCCATGATGGAAACCAGGCCATAGGCCCGAAATCGACGTTCCGCCCTGCGGCGCTTGCCGAGTCCCGCCATGACAATGTCATGGCTTCGAGCGTTGGCCGTCTTCTGGGTCGATGAATCACTCATATTGTTCTCGATATTTCCGGACGATGCGTAGGGCGAGGATATTAAGGGCCAACGTCAGCAGAAACAAAACCAGACCCAAGGCAAACGCGGCGAGGGTTTTGGGGCTGTCAAATTCTTGGTCTCCCACCAGCAGGGTAACGATCTGGGTGGTGACGGTGGTGACGGCCGCCAGCGGATTGAACGTCAGGTTGGCACTGAGCCCCGCTGCCATGACGACAATCATGGTTTCGCCGATGGCGCGGGAAATGGCCAATAGGATACCTCCAACCACACCGGGCAGCGCGGCCGGCATGATGACCTGGCGAATGGTCTCCGACTGAGTGGCTCCCAGCGCATAGGCGCCATCGCGGAGCGACTGGGGAACGGCGTTGATGAAGTCATCCGACAAGGAGCAGACAAATGGGATGATCATGATGCCCATGACCAACCCTGCCGCGAGCGCGCTCTCCGAGGAAACATCCAGCCCAATGGATGACCCGAGTTCACGAATGAACGGCGCGACCACCAATGCGGCAAAGAAACCATAAACCACAGTCGGGATACCGGCCAGGATTTCCAGCAACGGTTTGGCGGTGGATCGGAAGCGGGGGCCCGCATATTCCGAGAGATAGATGGCCGAGAGCAGGCCGATGGGGACGGCAACGATCATGGCGACCATTGAAATCAATAGCGTGCCGGTCAGCAAGGGGATAGCGCCGAAGGCCCCCGACGAACCCACCTGGTCGGAGCGCATTGCGATTTGCGGGCTCCACTTCAGACCAAAAAGGAAGTCGGTGATGGGTACCATCTGAAAGAAACGAATCGACTCGATTAGGACGGACAGGACGATACCTACCGTGGTGAGGATGGCCAGCAGGGCGCACCCGGTCAAACCAAAGGTCAGGATCTTTTCCACCTGATTGCGGGCGCGAAATTCTGGCGTGATTCGGCGCTGGGCGTGCAAGGCACCGCCGAGGCTGACGCAGAGGCTGAGGACCGTCAGCAGCAGATTGCTCTGCCGCTCGAGTTGCAGGTAACGCTCCGCCGCCGACTTGATGACTGTATCGGCCTGCTCATAACCGGAGCCGGCAGCCACATTGCGAATGTCATTGACCAGGAGGCTGAGCTGATTGACATCGCCTTGGGTCATCTCTGCCGGCAAGGCCGCAAGGGCACCTGCGGTGATGATCTGGCCTTCACCCAACAACCAGAGCAGGATCACCATCATGGCAGGCAGGGTGGCCCAAAGCGCCAGGTAATAGCCGTAAAAACCCGGTAGGGAATGAAGTCTGGGTCCGTCCGGTTTGATCAGGCCACGCGCCCGACGACTTCCAAGATGGTACGCCGCCACCCCCAGCAGCACGATCAGTACCCATAAAGTCGATTTTTCCAATGCATTTACCCCATCGAATCGGGAAATTTAGTCAGGTACTTTATCTCGCTTTCATGACAACTTGATGAAATGCCGAGTCGCCTGGCTTGGTCACCATAGAGCCTCTGTTCATTGAAATAAGCTTGTCACATTTGCATGTCAGGCTAACTATCAAATACGGACCTGATTGGCAGGTTAATCCCGGGTTAACGGAGTAGAAATGATGATGGGTGGAGATGAGCTGACAGAGAGTACTGTCTATGACGCAGCCGCCTTTGATGACGATTTTCCCTGTGAAAGTGAAATCGACGACTGTCGCCAAGTTCACGATGAGTGCGATGTCATCGGTCCACTGACGGCGCTGTACTGCGTGGCGGACTTTCTATCCGTCAACACGTCCCGCCAGCGTTGATCGGATGTGATGGGTCAAGCCAGGGCTGGACCCTCCCTCAACGTTCGCCCTTGCCAGGCTCTCAACGAAATCCAAGAGCCATGATCACCACAATCTATGGGTATTTGATATGGCCCTGATGCCTTTTCTTGATTCTATCCCTGGCTTCGCCCCGCCGCTGCAACAGCTCCATGATCGTGTTCATTTGCGTGGACCCACAGGAGCGCTTGGCAGCGAGAGGCTCGACTTCGTTCCCGTCATGGATGACGGGAGGATCGCACATCCCAGCGTGAGTTGTCAGGGGGTCAGTGTGAGCTATCAGGGAAAAAAAGCACTGCATCCGGTGCATCTGGATGTGGCCGGAAATGAAGTGCTTGCCTTGATTGGCCCCCCCGGTTCCGGCAAGTCGACTTTTTTACGCTGCCTCAACCGGATGAACGATAGCCTGCCTGGTTGTGAGGTGAAGGGGAAAATCATTCTGAATGGTCAAGACGTGTATGCGCCGGGAGTCGATGCCGTGAGTCTTCGGGCTCAGGTCTGCATGATCTTTCAGGAGCCCAATCCTTACCCCCAAAGTGTCTATGACAATATGGCCTATGGCCTGAGAATACATGGCCTCGCGACTTGTCCGAGTCATGAGCATGCCCTGATCGAAGAGGCTTTGCGTCAAGCGGGACTTTGGCCCGAAGTGAGAGGGCAGTTAAAACAATCGGCGCACCAGTTATCGCTTGGGCAACAACAGCGACTGTGCATTGCGCGTGCTCTGGCAATCAAGCCATCGGTGATCCTTATGGACGAGCCTTGTTCGGCGCTGGATCCCGTCTCGACGGCGATTATCGAGGGATTGATTGAGGAGCTGGCTAAAAGCTACCCCATCCTGTTGGTGACGCACTCCGTTCACCAGGCCGCTCGGATTTCCCAGCGAACCGCCTTCTTTGATGGCGGCCGTCTCATTGAGGTCGGGCAAACCGCCCGAGTCTTCACGAATCCGCGGCAGCCGGTGACTGAAACCTACATCAGCGGACGCATGGGCTGATGACCGGCGCCCTGCTAACGGTTTTTGTGCAGAAACCGAGCGTGATCTTCCCCATCAAACACCGTCACAAACTCTTCATCTGACCGCCATGATTCCTTCATGAATCCTCCGTATCGTGCCGTCCAGATACGGTCACAGCGGATGCTTCATGAACGAGAAACTCACTGATCACAGCACCACAAAGCCGCGACGCTATGTTGCGGAAATCGCGACCCGGCTCATCGATGTTCGCGCTGCCCAGGCCCTTCGCCATCGGGTGTTTGCCCAGGAAATGGGCGCCACACTCCATAGTCTGATTAATGGCCTGGATGTCGACGAGCTTGACGAATATTGCGATCACCTGATCGTTCGCGATCTCCATTCCGACGGCATCGTTGGGTGTACCCGACTTCTCCCGGATACCGCTGCGGCTCGTTTTGGGCGCTTCTACTCCGAGGGCGAGTTTCATCTGACCGGCGTGTTGGCCTTACCGGGCCGGTTCCTGGAGATCGGGCGGACCTGCGTGGACCCCACCCATCGCGGCAGCGTCGTGATGGGTGTGCTATGGAATGCGCTGGCCCAATATGTCCATCAGCATCGTTTCGATTATCTGATGGGCTGTGCCAGCCTCTCCCCCGGCCCCAATGGGTTTGCAGTCGATGCGGTCTACCGGCAAATCCCCCCGGAACAATTTGGCCCCGACCGGCTGGACGTCCGGCCACTGACGCCGGTGCCGACTTCGCTTCGCTGTGTCCGCGATGAAAGCGGCATACCACCGCTCCTCCAGGCCTATTTGCGCCTGGGTTGCTGGGTCTGCGGCGAGCCTTGCTGGGATGAGGATTTCAATGTCATGGATGTCTTCATTCTGCTGGATCTCTCGCGTCTCCATGAGCGCTACGAAAAACGTTTCATCATCCCACGCACGGAGGTCATCCATGACGTCATGTCGACCATGGTTTAGAGGCACGTTATTGGTTGGCCTGTTCCTTTATGGTCTGTTCGCCGTGACTGTCATCCTGCCCGTATTTCGCCGTGTCCTGGGTCGCCGGGCCCAGGGAGCGTGTGAACGCGTAGTGATGAACTGGAATCGCGCGGCTTGTCGTATTCTTCACATCAGGCTGAAGGTCACCGGTCTGCCGGACGCATCAGCAGGGATGACGGTGGCCAATCATGTGTCATGGCTTGACATCATCGCTCTGGGGTCACTGCAGCCTTTCTTGTTCGTCGCCAAGGAGGAAGTCGCGCAGTGGCCGGTGATGGGCGTCCTTGCCCGAGGTATCGGGACCCTGTTTATCCGCCGGGGTGACGCGGAACAATCCACGGCGGTGGGTGAGACCATGGCCTGGCTACTCCGCCGGGGGGTCCGCCTGCTGGTCTTTCCAGAAGGCACGACGACGCGTGGTGATCAGGTATTGCGATTCCACGGCAAGCTCTTCCTTCCCGCTCAACGGTCGCATGTTGGGGTGCAGGCGGTTGCCCTGAAGTATGGTGGCCTGGCCAGTCATCACGCCCCTTTTGTCGGTGACGATGATTTTGTGCCTCATTTGCTGCGCATCCTGCGACTGGAAACGATTGACCTCCATGCTCACTTTTGCCCCGCCCTGCCTGCAGGGCTCCGGCGTGACCAGTTGGCGCGGGCCACCCGACTCCAAGTTACCGAACGACTCTATCTCCCATCCCGTCGAAGTCTGACCCCGTTGCTGTCTGTCATAAAAAATTAACAAATCGTTCATCGAGCTTTAACTTTTTCTCTCTATTTTGTTGCTGACCTGAAAAGGGCTGCATGAACATGAAGCTTGATGATCGGAGTGACTGGACTTCTGATGCTCACCTCCAAAATCGAGGATGCCAGGATGAATTCCTTTGGGCTGCTTCGATCCACTGCCCTGGCGAAACTCGCCGACGGCCCCCTTTCCATCATTTGCCGGGTCGACGACAGTGCCCGGCTCCTCGAGGATTCTGCTGTTGAAACTGGCCCTGATCACGGACGCCTGGCGGCCGCAAATTAACGGCGTCGTCACGACGCTGAGTACGGTGACCGAGTGCCTGAAAGGCTTTGGCCACACCGTTGAAACTTTCACCCCTGATCAATTCCAGAACTGGCCCTGCCCGACGTACCCGGAAATCCGCCTGGCTCTGGGATGTCGTCGCCGGCTGCATGAGCGGCTGGAGGCATTCAACCCGGATGCCATCCATATCGCCACCGAGGGGCCGCTGGGACTGGCCGCCAGACGCTATTGTCTGAAGCGGGGGCTGCCCTTTACCACCTCATTCCATACCCTGTTCGCCGAGTATGTGAATGTCCGGACGGGTATCCCGTTGGCCTGGGGATACCGCTTTCTGTCATGGTTTCACAACGCTGGAGAGCGGGCCATGACCGCTACGCCAGGCCTGGTCGATCAGCTCAGGCAACGGGGCTTTCAAACGCCTGCCCTTTGGTCCCGCGGGGTCGATACGGATTTGTTTTGCCCTCGAGAGCGGGATCGTCTCACCGGTCCAGCGCCACGGCTGCTTTATGTGGGGCGGGTGGCCGTCGAGAAAAACATTGAGGCGTTCCTGGCCCTGGACGTCCCCGGTACTAAATATGTCATCGGCGATGGCCCGCAACGCGCTGAACTGGAATTGAAATATCCCGCCGCAGTCTTTCTGGGTTATCGACAGGGTGAGGAATTGGCCCGCCACGTTACCTCGGCAGATGTCTTCGTCTTTCCCAGCCGGACCGATACTTTCGGTCTGGTGATGCTTGAGGCGCTGGCCTGCGGAGTGCCGGTAGCGGCCTACCCGGTTCAGGGTCCCAGGGATGTCATCCTCAGCGAACAGGTTGGCTGTCTGGATGAAGATCTGGCCAAGGCGGTGACCACCGCCCTGACGCTTGACCGTGACGCCTGTCGCCAGTACGCGCTGGGTTACACCTGGGAGCGCTGTGCCCGACTGTTCGAAAGCCATCTGGCCCTCATTCCCCGAACCGAATCCCAGCCGGTTCGTGCCATTCCATGACCGCTCCTTTAGTGGGTGTTATGCCACTCCTTCTTTGTCTGGAGAGACTCGATTCGTGAAGATTTTTTATGGTGTTCAGGGGACGGGCAATGGTCACATTACCCGCGCCCGGGCCATCGCGCCCAAACTCAAGGCGGCCGGGGCGGAGGTGACCTGGCTGTTTACCGGCAGACCCCGTCAGGACTTTTTCGAAATGGAGGTATTTGGTGACTTTCAGTGGCGGAGTGGCCTGACCTTTCAGACGCGGCATGGCCATGTAGATTACCTCCGCACCGCCCTGCGCAATAATCTCGTCCGCTTCCTCAAGGATGTCAGGTCGCTGGATCTAACGGGTTACGATCGGGTCATCACCGACTTTGAGCCAGTGACCGCTTGGGCTGCCCGATTGCAGGGCGTCAAGACGGTGGGTATCGGTCACCAATATGCCTTTGGCCTCGATATTCCCATCGCCGGGGCGGATTTCATGGGAACCCAGTTGCTCAAGTATTTTGCGCCCGCGAATATCGGCCTAGGCATCCATTGGCACCACTTCAATGGGCCCATTCTGCCTCCCATGATCGAAACCTTTCTTGCCGATCAGCCACCGAACCCGCGCAAGATCATCGTCTATCTGCCTTTCGAGGATATCGAGGCGATTCTCACCCTGCTCAAACCCTTTTCCCATCATGAGTTCCATGTCTATCATCCTGGCGGAGAGCGAACGGTCAGTACCCAGAAACGGCATATTCAGGTGAAGGGATTGTCGCGGGAGAGATTCCAGCTCGATTTTGCGGATTGTGGGGGCGTGCTATGCAATGCTGGTTTCGAGTTGCCAAGTGAAGCCTTGCATCAGGGCAAGAAGCTGCTGGTGAAACCCCTGCAGGGACAGATGGAGCAATGTTCCAATGCGTTGGCACTCGATACACTCAAGTTAGGCGATGTCATGGATGAACTTGATGCTGCCGCCGTGGCCCAGTGGCTGGCAAAACCGAACTCATCGACACTGCGCTTTCCGGATGTGGCCGGCGCGGTGACCGAATGGCTGATGCAAGGTGACCTTACGCTTGAACACTCCTGGATCGAAAGTGTCTGGGACCGCTGCGAACGGATTAGCTGAGGGCGGCCAGAGCCCGCTCGTCTATTGTCATAACCTCAACCCACACTAATTCCCATACACCATGGCAGGACAAAATCTCACCGGCTTTGCCCGGATCTATGCGGCTTTTTTTCATTCAATCCGGGGTTTCAAGGCGACCTGGTTGCACGAAGAAGCCTTTCGTCTTGAGGTGTACCTGTTTGTCGTGGGTGCCCCGCTGGGGCTTTGGCTGGGACAGACTGGCGTCGAAAAAGCGCTGCTGGTGGGTAGTCTCATCCTGGTCATGATCGTCGAACTCCTCAATACGGGCATCGAGATTGTCGTTGACCGCATCAGCTTCGAACGGCACGAGCTGTCCGGTAGGGCCAAGGATGTCGGCTCGGCGGCGGTCCTGTCGTCTCTGGGGCTGGCGGGACTTGTTTGGGCCATGATCCTTGGCCCTGGTTTGGGCATTTATTGATTCTGTCCTACCCCAGGTCATTCCTTCCTCCCTGTCGTCAAAATGCTTTCAATGTAATCTTTTCGTCATAATTTCCCGTAAATTGTTATGCTCAAGGCTTAACGATTGAGGGAAGTGCCATGCTGAACATCCTGGTAGTCGAGGACGATATCCCGATTCGGGATATGCTGCGGGATGTACTGCATGAGGCCGACTTTGGTGTCCAGGTGGCGGCGGATACCCAGAGGGGCTTCGAACTCGTCCAGAAGCAGATCCCGGATCTCATCCTGCTGGACTGGATGCTGCCGGGCCAGACCGGCCTGGAATGGGCGCGACGCCTGAAAAAGGATGAGCTCTACGCCGACATTCCCATCATCATGCTGACGGCCAGGGGTGAGGTCGACGACAAGATCAGAAGCCTGGACACCGGGCTGGATGACCACATCACCAAGCCATTCTCCGCGCGTGAATTGCTCGCGCGCATTCGAGCCGTCCTGCGTCGCTGCGGCAAACTTGAAAAGCAGAACCGCATCGAGATGGGCGGCATCAGGCTGATGACGGATCAGCATCGCGTCACCATTGCCGACCATCCGGTGACTATCAGCCCCACCGAATATCGATTGCTGGAGTTCTTCCTTACCCATCCCGACCGGGTCTACACCCGCGCTCAGCTGCTTGATCAGGTCTGGGGCCGCAATACTTATATAGAGGAGCGAACCGTTGACGTTCACATCCGCCGGTTACGTAAATTACTGGCCAAATTCGACCATGAGAGCCTGATCCAGACGGTCAGAGGTTTCGGCTATCGGTTTTCCGTGGTGGAATGAATCCTTGCCCAGGCAAATAGCCTTGGAGATTTCTGCATATTAATGATGGGAGATGATTGAATGACGAAGGGAGCGTGCCGCCTGCTGGCAGCCATGAGTTTGTGTGTGTGTGTGCCGGCTACAGCCGAAATCAAATTGCTGGCTGAGGGAGAAATTTCGGCCACCGCACTCGATCAATCGCATCTGAGCGGCTTGCTGGAAGACGGCGAGACACCCAAGGCGCAGGAGGGTGGATTTGGTGGAGCCATCGCCTACAGTGGACATGAACATCTCTACTATGCGGTACCGGATCGTGGCCCAGGTGCCGGCGAGACCTCCTACATAGAACGGTTATATGCCCTGGATATTCGCCTGAACAAGACAGATAAGGGTTTTCAGTTGGTTCCACGCATCTCTGCAACTCATTTGCTCAAAGATCAGTCGGGTCGTTTCATGACTGGCGATGCCTCTGCCTTCGATAACGTCAACTCCGAGAGCAGCCGCCGCAGAGACTCGGAAGCCGTGCGTGTCAGTTCATCCGGCACCTCCGTGTTCATTGCCGATGAATATGGCCCCTTTGTTGAAGAGTTCGACATTGCCACTGGCAAGCTCATGCGGAATGTGCCGATTCCCAACAAGTTTCATATCGATTTTCCCTCCAAATACATCCGGGAAGAGCTGAATAAAAATCTGGTGGGCAGACAGAGCAATCGGGGCCTTGAGTCCCTCGCCATCACCCCCGGGGGTGATCGTCTGGTAGCCATGATTCAGGACCCGCTGATCCAGGATTGCAATCATGATGCCGACCGCAAGCTGGTGGGTCATCACAATCGAATCCTGGATATCGATTTGAAATCAGGCAACGTCAAGGAATATGTCTACCCGCTGGAAGATCCCAAAAACGGGGTTTCCGAAATTCTTGCGGTCAACGACCATCAGTTTCTGGTCCTGGAGCGTGACAGCAAGTCTGGCAGCGAGGCGAAGGACAAGAAGCTGCATCTGATCGACCTGAGCGGCGCTACCGATGTTCATGGTTACAAATCACTCTCTGATAGCGGACTGGTTGAAGAAGAAGCGGCCGGTGCCCCCCATCCTGTGTATGTCCAGAAGCGCCCGTTTCTGGACATACTGCAGTTTGGCATTCAGGGCATTCCGGAAAAATTCGAGGGGCTGACTTTTGGACCTGCGCTGGAGGATGGTCACCTTCTGCTTATTCTCAGCACCGACAATGACTTCTCAAGAACCAAGAACACGCGTTTCTTTGCCTTTGCGATCGATCGAGCTGAATTACCCAATTATCAGCCCCAGAAATTCAGCGCATCGCCACAACACCATCGGCACCCGAAGCCCTCAGGGCACTAACCGACATGGCACTGGGTTCACGGATGTCCAAGCTTAACCCGCATCCACTGCTGGTGCCTGAAGCAAAGCGCCCGCCGAGAAAACCCATCAGCCTGACGACCTGGATATTCCTGGCGCTGGCCTTGGGCATCGGCACTGGCCTTTTCATCGGTGAGTACGCCAATAACCTCAAATTCATCGGCGATATTTATGTCGGCCTGATGCAGATGACGGTGCTGCCCTATGTGGTTTTTTCACTCATCGGCAACATCGGCCGCCTGTCAGTGCGGGAGGTTGGCCTATTGGCGACATCCGGTCTGAAGATCTTCCTGGGGCTCTGGGCTATCGCCGCCCTGACTGTGTTGCTGTTGTCACAAGCCTTTCCGGATCTGACGACGGGTCAATATTTCAGCTCCTCCATGGTGGACCCGCCGCCCAAGCTGAACTGGCTGAATCTCTTTGTCCCTTCCAATCCGTTCCGCTCACTGGCGGATAACTCCGTGCCGGCGGTGGTCGTGTTCTGCATTCTCTTCGGGGTAGCCATCATTGGCTTCGAGGAAAAGAAAAGCTTGCTGGATCATATCGGCCTAATCACGCGGACGCTGCACCGAGTCAACGGCTATGTAGTCAAGCTGACCCCTATCGGCGTGTTTGGCATCTGTGCTCACGCCGCTGGGACGATGAGCTTTTCCGAGTTTGAGCGCTTGCAGGCTTACTACCTTACGTTCGGCGCCAGTGTCCTCATCCTGACCTTCGTCATCCTGCCCTTGCTGGTGACTGTCTTTACGCCGTTCACCTATCGGCAGGTGATTTCCGCGGCCAAGGATGCCTTGTTGACGGCTTTTGTCACCGGCAGTGTCTTCCCTGTGATTCCGCTGCTGATCAACGGCGTCAATGGACTGTATGCCCAGCATTTTCAGACGGACGCCAGGCATGCGGATTTTCCCGAATTCATCCTCCCGCTGGCCTATCCCTTCCCCGACAGCGGCAATGTCATTGATCTGCTTTTTATCCCCTTTGCTGCCTGGTTTTTAGGGGATGCGCTGGGACTTGGCGACGAGCTGTTCATGGTGGGCGCCGGTTTCTTCCTGTTGTTCGGCAAGGTTTTCTTGACCATTCCTTTCCTTTTGAACAGTTTTCATATTCCGCAGGATATGTTCCAGTTGTTTCTGGCAGCGGGCGTCCTTGCTGCCCGAGTCGGCGACATTCTCAGCAGCATGCACTATCTGGTTTTCACGGTGCTCACCACGGCGGCGATGACCGGGTTGCTCAAAGTGCGCTGGCGCCGTCTGTTCTGGGCGATGGGACTTTCCTTGGCGGTGATTGTGCCGACCATTTTCGGTATTCGTTACGCCTTGGTCAGCATCGGTACTGATGAGCATGGCACGGAAACGACGCTGGATCGTCGCGAGTTGCTTGGGACTCCCGTTTACACGGTTTTGGTGGCGCAGGCCGAGCCTAACCCGGTCCCTTTGAGGCCCGGCCAGAACCGGTTGGAGCGTATCAAGCAACGCGGATTTCTCCGCGTGGGTTATCGACCAGACAATCTGCCGTATTCCTACTTCAACCAGGAAGGCAAGCTGGTCGGTCTAGACATCGATCTGGCCACCCGGTTGGCCCGAGACCTGAATGTCGGTATCGAATTTGTCGGGTTCAGGTCGGAAAGCCTCGCCCGACAGCTGGCCGACGATCATTTCGACCTCGCTCTCTCAGGGCTTACCGACTCTCTGGAGCGATCCAGCGCCATGCTGATGACGGAGCCGTATCTGGTCGTCAATATGGCGCTGTTGGTCAGGGATCACCAACGCAGTCAATTCGAGAATGAGGACGCCATTAACCGGCGTACTCGACTGCGTATTGGTGTCGTCAAGGGCAGTTATTTCGAAAAGCGCACGGCCGACCACTTTCCGAATGCGCAAATTGTGCGGCTGGATTCGCCCCGACAGTTTTTTGACGAGGACTGGCGGGAGCTGGATGCTCTGGCGACCCACGCCGAGAGCGGCGC
>DIVI01000203.1:0-831 GCA_002423305.1 Methylococcus sp. UBA6136
GCCGAAACTGGAGGATGTGCCGGATATCCTGGATGACCTGGCCAGCGTTCAGATGCCCGCCATCCAAACCAGCGGCAACTGTATTCGAAACACGACCAGCGACCACCTCGCCGGCATCGCCGTGGACGAACTCGAGGATCCGCGCCCCTATTGCGAAATCATTCGCCAGTGGTCGACCCTGCATCCCGAGTTCGCCTTTCTACCGCGCAAGTTCAAGATCGCTGTGAGCGGAGCGCAACGTGATCGTGCCGCCACACAGGTTCACGATATCGGCCTGCAGTTGGTCCGAAATGAAAAAGGCGAAATCGGCTTTGAAGTTCTGGTGGGCGGCGGATTGGGGCGAACTCCGATCATTGGCGTGATTATCCGCCCCTTCCTGGAGAAGAAACACCTGCTGTCGTATCTTGAAGCCATCCTTCGCGTCTACAACCTCCATGGACGGCGTGATAACAAGTACAAGGCGCGCATCAAGATTCTGGTCAAGGAAACCAGCGCCGAGAAATTCGCTGAAATGGTCGAGACGGAATGGGCCGCCATGCGCGATACCCTCTTGCTGGATCAGGCTGAAATTGACCGCGTGAGTGCCTTTTTCAGACCGCACCCCTATGCGGAACTCACCGACATGGATGTGTCGCTGGAAGAGAAGAAGCAGACCCACGCCGAATTTGCCGCCTGGTACCGCCACAACACGGTCGCACACAAAATGCCTGGATACCGTGCGGTGTTCCTCTCACTCAAACCTCACGGCAAGCCCCCCGGCGACATGACCGACCAGCAGATCGATGCCGTGGCTGACCTGATGGATCGACTGAGCTTTGGCGAGATCCGGGT
>DIVI01000203.1:908-13278 GCA_002423305.1 Methylococcus sp. UBA6136
GTCGCGAACAGCATCCAGTCTCTTTTCGATAACCTCGATTATCTCTACGACCTGGGTGAGATTCGCATCAACATCTCCGGCTGCATGAATGGTTGCGCTCACCATACCGTGGGCCATATTGGGATACTGGGGGTCGACAAGAAGGGCGAGGAGTGGTACCAGATCACGCTGGGCGGCTCCTCCAGCAATGAAGCTTCGCTCGGTGAACGGCTGGGACCTTCCGTGGCCAAGGCGGAAGTCCCCGGTGTGATGGAGCGGATTTTCCTGACTTATCGTGACCTTAGGGAAGATGAAGAGAGCTTCCTTGATACCGTTCGCCGCATTGGCATCCAGCCTTTCCAGGAGCGTGTTTATGACAGTCATTAAGAACGGACAGATTGAAGCGTCTTCATGGCTTCATCTGACCGAAGAAACCTTGCCCGCTCATGGTGCGGTGACGGTTTCGCTGGACCGCTGGCTCAAGGACAAGGGTGAACTTTCCACCCACGGTGATGAAATTGGCGTGCGCCTGAATGCGGCTGATTCAGTCGAAGCCTTGGCGAATGATCTACCTTCCCTTTCGCTGATCGTGCTTGACATGGCGACTTTTACGGATGGGCGTGCATTCAGTCAGGCCCGGTTATTACGCGACCGGTTAGGCTATTCTGGCGAAATCAGGGCGCGGGGTGATTTCCTTCGCGATCAGATGTTCTTTCTCAACCGTGTTGGCGTGAATGCTTTTGAGTTTCCGGAGGAAACTCCACTGGATGACCGGCTGAAAGCGTTCAACGAGTTCAGTGTCACCTACCAACCGGCAGCTGACTCCCTAGAACCGCTTTATCGCAGGCGCTGACACGGCACTTTTGCTTCAACACCCACCACACCAAGTCTCACGATGCACATGATTCGATTTCCTGCTCGGTTCACCCCCTGCGTCATTGCACTTGCCATGTTGCAAGCTTGTTCATTCTCCGACTCTTCCATCTCTATTTCTGAATCAGTGGGATCGAGTTCTGAATCCTCGGCCAGCAGCCTGGCCAGTTCCGGCTCGTCCGCCTCCAGCGAAGCGGCAGGCCTGAGCAAGGAAAAAAAGGCCTATCGCGACGACGTCGCCAACCTGACGTATTCGGTGTCCGGTTCGTCAATGACGGCCCGTGACTTTCCAAATGCACTGGCGCGAACCGCGAGCCAGTTCAAGATCAGCAACTGGTCCCAAGAGAAGGCAACGTTCTACGGTATCGGCAAAGGTTTGAAGCGAGCCGGGGTGGCCAAGGAAAACATTAGCCGCCAACCCTTCCTGAGCAATGTACTGACCGCCAACAAGAACGCCCTGAGCTATATCGAAAGCGGTTACTCGCACTGATTTGATCCTGCTCAATCGCTGGCGGCGACTGACCGCGTCGCTGGCGTTGCTGTGGATGTTACACCCCGTTACCGGGGCGGAGCATCCAAATGAATCCCTCGAATTCCTCTACATAGACGCCAACACCGGCGGCTCCAGCGGCGGTCACACGGCCGTCAAACTGGATGACACGGTCTACCATTTCCAGAACGACGAGGGTTATACCCGACTCGCTCGAGAAAACTGGCAGCGCTTCCGCCTTGTCTACAACGATGTGGATAACCGGAATATTCACGGTGCCAAAATCGCATTGCTTTCCGAGGACCTGCAGCGGATTCGGGACCGACTGGGTCTGCGATTCATGGCACAGAACCGACAGGTCGATTACCTGACAGCCTTGCAGCGGGATGTATCCTTTCTGTCGGCGCTTGAGTCCCATGCGCCCGTTCAGATCGTGGGCATTGGATTTTTCGATCGAAGAGCCCACCAGACGTCCGACTTCAAGGACATCGATGACGCCATCGAGATTGATCATGGGCCCGGTTTCATTCGAAGCGAGCGGCTACGCCTGCAACGTCGACTTGAAACCCTTGCCTACGTTCCGCCGGCCAAGCCCGCGCGACTTGAGCCGGATCGGTATCCGATTTACGACCCCACCTTTTCCGAGCAACTTGAGGATTCTTACGCCCACTGGTTCGCCCTGACCGCGATTGATCAGGGCTGGCCTCTGCGGGATGGCCTCCTGATTGAGGCCGGCCCTCTGGACCCAACCGACACCGCGACCCACTCATCGCATCCCAACAGAGGGTGGCTGACGCGCTATCGCGATCAATTAAGAGAAGCCATAATCCGAACACTGGTGTCCCCTTATCCCGGGTCGGGCTCTCCCCTGTTACTCTCGTTGGCCCGCTATCAGGCCATCAGCCTCAGTCTTTCCACGGGGAAATTTCTGGTGCTTGACGTTCTGCCAAACCAGTCCGAGCGCGGTCGGGGGGAACTGAGCGAAGCGGACAAAGTGCCCTTGCGAAGATTAATCAGCCAACTGCAAAAA
Source organism: Methylococcus sp. UBA6136 (assembly GCA_002423305.1). Classification (GTDB taxonomy): domain Bacteria; phylum Pseudomonadota; class Gammaproteobacteria; order Methylococcales; family Methylococcaceae; genus UBA6136. The sequence continues at coordinate 3,281 of DIVI01000203.1, forward strand.
ACCGTTCATGGCCTGCTCGCCGAGGGTTTCCGTCAGCCGGAACCGGATGAATCGGTTTATCACCGACTGGAAGTCGCTGCTTCCGAGTTGAAGGAGTCGCAGGCGGGACTGTCACAGGAGCGCGCCATCCAGCTTGGCCAGTCGGATGGACCGCCCAAGGGTATTGGGTATGCCGTGATCCCTAACCATGCGATGTCTACACCGCAACTGCCTCGCGCCCGGGCCGTCGCCGCACAAAAAGCGCAACAGTTTCTGGAGCAGATGCAGACGGCTTACCAATATCAACTGATCACTCATAATTGCGTGACCGAATTGGTCAGGGCGGTCAATTCCAGCTTTGAACAAGGAAATGAAACCCGGGCCCTGGGCGGGCATCTGGATCCGGGCGCGGAACAGAGCTTTGTCCCCTTCCGATTTTTTGAACTGGTCCGCCAGCGTTACCGTGTGACCGGCACCGAGACCCTGCCATCGCAGAGAAACCGTCGGTTGACGCAACTAAACCATGAGGAAAGTGACTGGAAGGTATGGGCACGGGAGGGCAACACCCTGACTTCGACTATCTACCGACCCCGCCTAGGTGACAGTGCCTTCCTGATGTTCACCGAACACGCATTCTGGACACGGCCCTTGCTCGGAACTCTCAATTTTGGCTACGCCTTGGCCACCACCTCTGCGGGACTCCTCACCGCCCCCACCGACCAAGCGTCCTTGCTCAAGGAAGGATTATTCGGAATGTTATTCAGCATCCCCGAATTGGGACTCTGGAATATTCGCAAGGGCACTTTCAACGACATGAGTCCGGACTAATAGCCCGGAGCGCGCGGTAAGCTTGGCAGAAACAACAGGGCACTTCCTTGTGGCCTCAGGCTAAATGATGACTACTTTTTCTGACCCGGCTTGTTGACAATATTTATACCCTTGAGCAGGTTGAGCGCCTCGTTCAAGGGATAATCCTGAAGTGCCAGCGCGTCCTCGATCTCCTCCTTGGTCTTGGGCGTCTCCTTTGCATTTGGATACGCCTTGCCCGGCTCGGGTGTTTTTGCCGGTGCCTTTTTGCCGTTGGCATCATTGTTTTGGAGGTGATTGGCAAGATCTGCCTCTTTCAGGGGGCCGAATTCCGACTGCGTGGCGGCTTCCAGCTTCAGTCGCGAAATCTGCACGTCAGGGGAAATGCCCTCAGCCTGGATCGAGCGACCGGACGGCGTATAGTAACGGGCGGTGGTGAGTTTGACGGCCGCACCATTGCTGGTCGGCAGAATGGTCTGCACCGAACCCTTGCCAAAGGTTTTTTCACCCATGATGACGGCGCGTTTGTGATCCTGCAGGGCACCCGCCACAATTTCCGAGGCTGAAGCCGATCCGGCATTGATGAGCACGACGATCGGGGCCCCGTCCAGGATGTCTCCGGAGGAAGCATTGAATTTCATCTTCGCATCCTCGACTCGACCGTCGGTGTAGACAATCAAACCGTCATCGAGGAATGCATCACTGACCGATACGGCGGCATTCAGCACACCGCCCGGATTGTTGCGGAGATCAATCACCAGACCCTGAATCTTGCCGCTTTTTTTCAGTTCATCAATCGCCTCGATCATGCTCTCGCCGGTCTTGGCCTGGAAACTTGATAGTCGCACGTACCCGTATCCCTCCTCGAGTATGCGGCTTTTGACGCTTTTGACCTTGATGATGTCGCGAACGAGCTTCAGCTTAATGGGTTGCTCGGCACCTTCCCGAACAATCGTCAGGACAATCGGGCTGCCCGGCTCACCGCGCATGATCTTGACGGCATCATTCAGGCTCATCCCTTTTACCGGCTTGTCATCCAGCCGAATGATCAGATCTCCCGCCTTGACGCCGGCCTTCTGGGCGGGCGTGTCATCGATGGGTGAGATCACCTTGACAAAGCCATTTTCCATACCAACTTCGATACCCAGACCCCCAAACTGCCCGGTAGTACCGACTTTCAGCTCGTCATACTGCTCCTTGTCCAGATAGGCGGAGTGGGGATCGAGACCCGTCAACATGCCGCGAATCGCATCCTCCAGCAGTTTTTCATCCTTGACCGGCTCGACATAGTCTTGCTTGATCCGGCCATACACCTCGGACAGCGTTTTCAAGCTTTCAAAAGGAAGCTGTGACGAGCTTGCCGGCGTCTCGGAATTCGGCTCCGTCTTGGCCAGTTCCTTTTCAGCCAAGGCCGGGCCGGTGAAACAAAGGGAAAGCCCCAATAGTGGCCCGGCCATCCCAACCCGCAGTTTATTCTGTCGCAACATATCGCTCTCTTGAAAAATGAAATTCGTCAATCCAGGACGCATCAGCCCTGCTCAGAACACCAGATATGAGGATCGATCGGCTGTCCCTGCCGCCGAACACCAAAATACAACCCGGGCTTGTCCCGGCCTCCGCTCACCCCAACGGCGGCAATCAAATCACCCGCATGGACGCTGTCGTCCTTGTGCTTGTATAGGGTCTGATTGAAGGCGTAGAGAGTCATCACTTCTTTACCATGATCGACAATCAGCAACAGGCCATAGCCCCGAAACCAATCGGCAAACACAACCTTTCCTTCGGCCACGGCCCGGACCGGCGCGCCCTCTTTGCCCTGTATCAGCAAACCATCCCAGCGCCCGCTCATGCGCGGGCTGCCATATTTGGCCACAATCACCCCGGCGGGTGGGCATTGCCGCGTTCCTGCGAGCGGCTGGGGCGGCTCATCGACAGAAGGTGGCTCGTTAACCGCCTCATGTTCTTCGTGTTCCTTCGCGGTTACAGACTTCAGCAGCCCCGCCAACCGGGCCTCATCCTCTTTAAGCTGGGCCAGACTGGCTGCTTGCCCCTTTAGCTCCTTGTCCCAACTCGCCAGTAGCTGCCTCCGGGCCGATGTCGCTTCCTTCAAGGCCGCCCGTTCCTGTTTTGTGTGCTGGCGGACTTCAGCGAGTTGTGCCGTTTCCCCCGCCAACTTTGCCTCAGTATCACGGGCTTTGGCCAAATCGCCCTGCCAGTTTTGAATCAGGTTAGTTCGTGCCTGATTAAGGTAGCCGTAATAGGCTAGCACACGGGCAAGCCGCGACGGGTCCTCCTGGTTCAACAGAAGTTTCAGCCAATCCCTGTGGCCAATGATGTGGGCGCTTCGCAGCTGTCCCGTGAGTTGCCGCTGTTGCTGCCTGATTGATTCTTGCAACGCGCCCCGTTGAGCCTTGAGTTCACCGAGGCGTCTTTCCCGAACTCGGGATTGCGCCTCCAGCTCACCGAGGGTCTTGGCCAATTCCGCCTGTTTCAACTCCAACTCGGACAATTGCCCGTTCAGACCATCCCTGACCGCCTGCAAGGCTTCATGGGTTTTCCGGGCAGACTGAATGTGCTCCCTGACATCGCTGAGCGGCGATTCCGCCAAAGCAGAAATCACGGAATCGGGCCAAGCAATGGTCAGAGCCAACAAACCATATGAAAACCTCAAAAGACCACGAGGCAATAAGGGAAGATTTCTCAATGGAGCAATGATCTGCCCGTCATGACCGTCGGCTTCTCGATCCCCAGCATCTCCAGCATAGTGGGAGCAATATCGGCGAGATTGCCACCCTCCAGCAACTTTTTACCCGGACGACCCTTGAAGACGAGCGGCACCGGGAAAGTCGTATGCTGCGTCAGTGCCACGCCGGTTTCAGGATCGACCATCTGCTCGACGTTGCCGTGGTCGGCCGTGATCAGCAATTCGCCCCCGACCTTGTCCAGTGACGTCACAATCCTTTTCAGAGAGTCGTCCAGCGTTTCTACAGCCTTGATCGCGGCCTCCATGATGCCCGTGTGCCCGACCATGTCGCCGTTCGCATAGTTGCAGATGATCACGTCGAATTCACCTCCCTCAATGGCCTTGACCATTTCATCGGTGACTTCCTTCGCGCTCATTTCCGGCTGCATGTCGTAGGTCTTCACATTCGGTGAAGGAATCAGGGTACGGGATTCGCCCTCGAAAGGATCTTCCCTGCCGCCATTGAAGAAGAAGGTGACATGAGCGTATTTTTCGGTTTCAGCCAAACGCAGCTGCTTCAGACCATTCTCCGACAGGACTTCACCGAGGGTGTGGGTGATCGATGTCGGCGGGAAGGCGATGGGGTAGGTAAAGTCCTGATGATATTCGGTCAGGGTGACGTAAGCACCCAGCTTGCGCACCACATGACGTGGGAATCCAGTGAAATCGGCATCATTGATGGCCTTGGTGATTTCACGTGCCCGATCGGCACGAAAATTCATGAATACCACCACGTCGCCGTCCTCCAGATGAACGGATTCCTGCCCTTCCGGCACTATCGACGTGGTCTGAACAAACTCATCGGTCTCGCCACGCGCATAAGCCTCCTCCAGACCGGCCATGGCTGAGGGAGCGGTAAATTCGCCCCTCCCTTCAACAATCAACTCGTAAGCCTTTTCGACCCGATCCCAGCGATTGTCGCGATCCATCGCAAAGAATCGCCCGGCCAGAGAAGCAATCCGACCCGATCCCAGCTCGGCAAACTTGGCCTCCAGTGCCTGAATAGAGGCCCCGGCGCTCTGTGGCGGCGTATCACGACCATCCAGAAACGCATGCATGTAGACCTTGTCCAGACCCCTGCGCACCGCCAGTTCGGCCATGGCCTGAATCTGGTGATCATGGCTATGCACGCCACCGGGTGAAAGCAAGCCAAAGATATGCAGCGCCTTGCCATTGGACTTAGCCTTCTCTACTACTGCCGTCAGCGCCGGGTTCGAGAAGAATGAACCGTCGCGGATCGACTTGTTGACCGCCGTGTAATCCTGGTTGATCAGGCGACCCGCCCCCAGATGCAAATGACCGACCTCGGAATTGCCCATCTGGTCATCCGGCAGACCCACCGTCTCGCCGGCGCAATGCAGGAGCGTGTGCGGGCAGGAATCCCACAATCCGGTCCAGGTCGGGGTATTGGCCGCCGCAATGGCATTGTATTGGGAGGATTCGTTGTAACCGAAACCATCCAGAATGATGAGAACAACAGGTTTAGGGCGATGCGAGTTCAACGTATAATCTCCGGCTGAGTTCAATTTGAACCAAGGCAGTGGGCTAAATTAATCGAGCTTGGGTGAGGAAGTTCCTCACGACAAAGGCGGGTGATTTTAGCTGTTTTTCCTTCGTCCGTCGTGCATCACGACAACCCGGGGACCATGCAAAGTTGGGATCAGGAACACAATACTCACCATGACGGATGCACCTCTCATCAACAGGGATGAAGACATTGCCCAAGCTGCGAACAGCATCAAGGCCATGGCTCATCCACTGAGACTCAAGATACTTTGCCTGCTTGGTGATGGCGAAGCCAGCGTTCAGGACATTGTCGATGCCTGCGGCACCACACAAAGCAACATCTCCCAACACCTGGCCGTCCTGCGGGAAAAAAACATCCTCAACTGCCGAAAGGAATCGAACCGCGTGTACTATTACGTCGATGACAAGCGCACCCTCAAGCTCATCACGCTGATGCGCGAGGTTTTCTGTCACGACACCGACTCAACCAGCACCCCGCACCATTAGAACGCAACATGAACGTAACACCCGATCGGCTCCTGGAATTCATTGGTAATCATTGGCTGATGGCCAGTGCCCTGTTCATCATTCTCATCCTGCTGATTCAGGACCTGATCGACTCGGCCTTGCGCAAGCACAAAATGCTCTCCGCGACAGAGGCCGTCGTATTGATGAACGACGACAGCACTCTCATCGTCGATGTGCGCGAACCGAACGAATTCGCCGAGGGCCACATTGAAGGCGCCCGGAATATTCCGCTGGCCAAACTGGACGAACGCATCGCCGAGCTGGAATCGCACAAGACCGCCCCCATTATCGTCACCTGCCAGTCAGGCACCCGCTCCTCCGCAGCCGGGAAGAAGCTGACCGCGCGCGGCTTCACTCAGATCCATGAGCTCAAGGGCGGCATGTTCGGCTGGAAAGACCAGAACCTGCCGATCACCAAGAAAAGAAAATAGTCACACCTCGGCTTAAACCAGCCAGGGCACCAACCCACCACAACTCAAAAATCATGGCAGAAGAAAACACCACCCCCACAGAACGTCTCTTCAACATCCAGAAGATTTACGTCAAGGACGTCTCGTTTGAAACCCCCAATTCCCCTGAAGTCTTTACCCTTCCCTGGGAAGACCCCAAGGTCGAGTTCAACTTGTCGAGCAGCGCCCAGCAAATTCAGGAGGGCGTTTATGAAGTCGGCCTGACGGTGACGGTCACAGTAAAACTGGACCAGAAAACCGCCTACCTCATTGAAATCACGCAGTCCGGCATCTTCAGCGTGAACGGCTTCCAAAATGAAGAAATGGGCCATCTGCTGGGCAGCTATTGCCCCAACCTGCTCTTCCCCTATGCGCGCGAAGCCATCTCTGATCTGGTGGGTAAAGGTGGATTCCCTCCCATGCTTTTGGCGCCCGTCAATTTCGATGCACTCTATGCCCAACATCTCCAGCAGATGCAGCAAGCACCCCAATCCACCACCAGCCACTGAGTAAGTCCATCGCAGCAACTGGGTCAGGCGCCGGCCTGAATCCCCCCTCGATCATCGCATGAAAAATACGCCGGAATGGCAAATGTAACCGTTTTCGGCGCCGGCTCGTGGGGCACCGCGCTCGCCATCCTGCTGGCTCGCAATGGCCATCGGGTCCTGCTATGGGGTCACCACGAGCGCCACATGGCTGCCCTGGCAGAAGACCGCAACAATCGGCGCTATCTGCCAGACACGGGTTTTCCGGAAACCCTGTCAACGACGGCCGATCTGCCGGCCGCCGCGCGATTTTCATCGCTTTGGGTCGTGGCTGTCCCCAGTCATGCCTTTCGCCAGCTACTGGAAACACTCAGGCCACATTGTTCACCGGAAGGCCGGATCGCCTGGGCCACCAAAGGACTGGAGCTGGAAACCGGGAAACCTCTGCATCGCGTCGTCGGCGATGTGCTCGGCCCGGCAATACCTGCTGCAGTTCTCTCCGGGCCCACTTTTGCCGGCGAAGTCGCGGCCGGACAACCGACCGCCATGACCGTCGCCTCGGAGAACATCGCCTTTGCTGGCGAACTGGTCAGGTTGCTCCATAACGATCGCTTCCGCGCCTACTCCAGCCCCGATATCGTCGGCGTAGAGCTGGGAGGTGCCATCAAGAACGTCCTGGCGATAGCCGCCGGCGTCGCCGATGGTCTCGGTTACGGCGCCAACGCCCGCGCCGCGCTCATCACTCGCGGCTTGGCGGAAATGATGAGATTGGGCACGACGCTCGGAGGTCGACCCGACACCTTGATGGGGCTTTCCGGCGTCGGTGACCTCATTCTGACCTGCACGGACAATCAATCCCGTAACCGCCGTTTCGGCGTCGGCATCGGTCAAGGACGCGATCGACAGGCAGTGACCGATGAAATTGGCCAGGAAATCGAAGGTATCCCCACCGCAAAAATCGTTCATGCCCTCGCACAACGGCATGCCATCGACATGCCCATCACCGAACAGACCTACCGGATCCTCTATGAGGCGCTTCCGCCCGCCGAGGCGGTCACCAATCTGCTGCTACGAGATCCCAAACCGGAAACCAGCCTCGACTGAGGGCTGCTGCTAAAGCCGTAAGTAACGATCAAAAAAAGCGCGGACCTTGCCGCGCTTTTATTCGATGACTCAGGGTGGATTACTCAACCAGAAATTCGCGCATCATGCCCATGTCCTCATGTTCGAGATTGTGGCAGTGATACATGAAAGGCCCCTTGAAGTCGTCAAAAGCCTTGATGATCTTGACTTTCTCCCCGGGCATCACCAGCACCGTATCCTTCCAGCCCGAACTCATCAGGCCATCTTTGACGGTGGCGTAATCCTCGGCCTCCCCAGCACCGATGGTGCGACTGAGAACCTGGAACTGCTGACCGTGCAGATGGATGGGATGAGCCATCGAGAACATCATGCCCATACCGCCCATCATTCCACCCATACCGCCGCCCATGCCCATCCCTTCACTACCGCCCTCCTGTCCACCATGCTGCATGCCACCCATGGCGCCCCCGCCCATCATGCCGTGGCCCATACCTCCCATACCGCCACCCATCATGCCCGGGCCCATACCTCCGCCGTGCTGCATGCCACCCATCCCCTGACCCCCGCCCATGGCGTGCCCCGATGAGCCAGCGGTCGACGACTTTTCAGCCGCTTCCGAACCATGCCCCCCGCCAGTTGCGGCCCCCGCAGCCGCACCACCGCCATGTCCACCCCCGCCACCATGGGCATGGAAGATTTCCAGCAGCTGCAGGGAGTTGACCGGAACGCGTTCAAAAGGCAGGAAGTCGCCACTCTTGTAGGGTCGTCCATTCAAAAGCATGGACATTGGTCCCTCGGAAATACCGATTGGTATCGGTTTGCCCTTGTTGGCCACGTCATCTAATCGATAACGGCGAATGTTTAACAAATGGGTGGGAAGGTTCGGGGTATCGCTGGTCTCGCGGGTGATGCGCACCTTGAAGATGGGGAAGTCACTGCCAACCGGCAGATTCATACCCGCCATCATGCCGCCACCCATCATGCCCCTTCCCATGCCGTGACCGCCCATGCCACCGCCGTGCTGCATGCCACCCATACCGCCTTGCATCATCTGCTCGGCCATCTTCGGCAGAACACCCCTGAACGGCAGACTCCGCAGAGTGACCTCTGTCCCCTTGCCACGCCCGCTGAAATCCGCCCAGATATCCAGACGCTCGCCCGGCGCAATCATCACGTAGGGCCGATTCTCCGGCACTTCGAGCAGCCCACCATCGACGCCGATGACCGTCACGGGTGAGCCATCGCTCCAACCCAGCTTGTAAATGCGCGCCGTGGAACCATTCAGCACCCGCAGACGATAGGCACGGCTGGCAACCTCGAATTCGGCATTCGGGCGACCATTGACCAGAATCCTGTCACCATAAAACCCGATCATCCGATCATGCATGGTGGCGCCGTAAACCAACTGGTTTTTCTCGTCGAAGCGGCGATCCTGGATGATCACCGGGATCTCATATTCGCCACCCGGCAGTCCGAGTTTGGCCTCCTCCTCGTCATTGACGATGAGTCCGCCGGCCAGCCCGTAATACACCTGACTGGCTGTCGCCTCGTGCGGATGCGGATGATAGATATTGAGCCCAGCGCGGTTCAGCACCTCGAATTCATAGACCCGCGTCTCCCCATTGCCAATGACGTGGTCTGGATGGCCATCCATGTCCGATGGCACATGCAACCCGTGCCAATGCGTGATGCTCGGCTCCGGCAGCTTGTTGTGAAAATTGATCCGCACCTTATGCCCTTTCTGCAAGCGGATGATGGGCCCCAGATAGCTGCCGGGAAGCTCCGCCAGCACGCCCTTGGGGCCATTGACCAATTTTGCCGTGTAGCGGTAGACCCGGGTAGGCTGACCGGAAAGAATGGACAGACTGTCCACCTGCGCCAACAAATCCAGCTCCACATCCGGCTTGAAGTTCGGGTTGGCGCGGTTCGAACCGCTGCCCATTTCCATGGCTCGCAGCCATGACGGTGTGGCGCTCGCCGCCAACAGCCCCCAGCCAGTCATGCGCATGAAACGACGGCGGGAGTGGGTAAATTGCGTGCTCATGAAGACCTCCGTTACTTTTTTAGTTGTTTGATGGCCCGCCATAGGGGTTTCCCATGATCCGAACCTTACCTTGGGCAGACCGATCAACAACACAAGCACGAAAAATCGAACCAGGAATGCGGGCTGCCAAGGAAATAGCCATTATCAGATAAGGCTTATCAAGGAGCATATCGCAATCCACCCAGAGTACAAATGGGGTCAGGTCTTGCCTTTTGCCTGCTTTTTAGATCAGTCGAGCATATGTGGCGGTCGACGATACCGATCCCATGGCCCAAATTTAAGCAGCGCGATATCCGGGACAAACCGGCCCCGGATAGTAAGGCTCGCAGCGCTAGCCAGAACCACCTCGCATAAAAAGATCCACAAACAGCAAA
>DIVI01000068.1 GCA_002423305.1 Methylococcus sp. UBA6136
AGTACGGCGTTGTACGAAAGTTTGTTTGACACCCAGGGTATCGCGGCATAAGCCGAGTGACCGTTCGACCGCCCATGACACTGGATCATCAAACACGACTGGACATCGCCCCCATCATTTCCGAGTTGCGGAATGTAAGGGTGCGGTCCCTGGAACAGCGTCATCGCAAAACACACCCTCCCAAACTCCCCTCCCGGAATAGTCTGCAAACCATCATCGAGGGACTGGCCACCGTGCTTTACCCCAATCGTCTCGGGGACGGCGACGTGACGGATGAAGGCATTGATTACTACGTGGGACACATTCTGGACGAAACCCTGCGCCATTTGCGGCACCAGGTCCAGCGCGAACTTCGTTTCACCATCGAGCAAACGGGCAATCTGAACCCGGATCGACTGTTGCTTGCCAACCAGTCGCTTGAGTTAACGCGGGCTTTTGCCAAAACCTTGCCCAAGGTCAGGACGTTGCTGGACAGCGACCTGCAGGCGGCCTTCGAGGGTGACCCTGCTGCCCGCAGTGCCGATGAGGTGTTGGTGTGTTACCCGGGTATTGCCGCCATCATCAATCATCGTCTGGCGCATGAGCTGTATCTGCTGGATCTGCCTCTGATTGCCCGGATGATTGCTGAAATTGCCCATTCCGAGACAGGCATCGATATTCACCCGGGCGCGCAGATTGGCCCCAGCTTTTTCATTGATCACGGAACCGGGGTGGTCATCGGGCAAACCGCCATCATCGGCGAGCGAGTCCGCCTTTACCAGGCCGTCACGCTCGGCGCAAAGCGCTTCCCGACCGATGAAAATGGAGTCCTCATCAAGGGCAATGCGCGCCATCCCATCGTTGAAGATGATGTGGTCATTTACGCTGGTGCGACGATCCTTGGACGTATCACCATCGGCAAGGGCTCGGCCATCGGCGGCAACGTATGGCTGACCAAAAGCGTGCCACCCAACAGCAACATCACCCAGGCGCAGGCGCGTCAGGAACTGTTTATTCATGGGGCAGAAATTTGAGCCTCTTCCCATAAACCGCCGATGGCGGTGCAACGAACCACAAGGAGGGTACTCCTCAGGCACATTCGCGGGTTGTCGACATGACAACCGAACTCAACATAGAGGATTTGAAAATGGCGGAACATGACAAAAACCAACTCGCCTTGGGCGATAACGCGGCACGGCAATTGGCCAATGCGACCAAAACCGTACCGCAATTAGGCACCATCTCGCCCCGCTGGCTGACCCATTTGCTCCCTTGGGTGGGCGTCGAGGCCGGCATCTACCGCATCAACCAGGTCAAGGATGCGTCCCGTGTGCTGACCTCTTGCTCGCAGCGCGATGAGAGCGAGCTACCGCAAACCTTCGTCGACTACGAAGAAGCCCCGCGTGAATATTTCCTGAGTGCTGTCACCACCGTGGTCGACATTCACACCCGAGTGTCTGATCTCTACAGCAGCCCGCATGACCAGATCAAGGAACAGCTGCGTCTGACCATCGAAACCATCAAGGAGCGTCAGGAAGACGAGTTGATCAACAACAAGGAGTACGGCCTCATCAACAATGTCGCCAAGAGTCAGCGGATCAGTACCCGCACGGGCGCACCCACGCCGGATGACCTGGACGAACTGATCACCAAGGTGTGGAAAGAACCGGCTTTCTTCCTGGCCCATCCGAGGACCATAGCGGCATTTGGGCGGGAGTGCACCCGTCGCGGCGTACCGCCACCCACCGCTACCCTGTTTGGTTCCCCATTCCTGACCTGGCGCGGCATTCCGTTGATCCCCTCCAACAAGGTCAAGATCGAACAGGGCAAATCCAGCATTCTGCTGCTGCGCACCGGCGAAAGCCGTCAGGGCGTGGTCGGTCTTTATCAGCCGGGTCTGCCGGGTGAGCAGGGCCTGGGTCTGTCCGTCAAGTTCAGTGGCATCAACCGCAAGGCCATCGCCTCTTATCTGGTGTCCCTCTATTGTTCGCTGGCGATCCTGACCGAGGATGCAATCGCCGTGCTCGAAAACGTCGAAGTGGACAAATACTATGACTACAAGCCCGAGTACAAATAATCCCGAATTTACCGATGCGACAACCCCCAACCTGGGGGGCATCGATGAGTGTGTCCTCGCGCAGCTGGCCAACGAGTTTTTCTCCGCGTTGCCCAGTGGCGGTTCCTTCTTGAACACCACTCCATCCGTACCGGCGAATCCAGTGTCCGCCGTCGACCTGCCCAACGAGGATGATCTACACAAGATTCCCGCCGGTTTGGCCGGTGTGTCCGGCCAAAGCCCGGTGAATTTGGCGCAAACTCCGACACCCTCCGATGCGGACGCGGGATTTTATTTCCTCAACGCCATTCAGACCTCAACGCCCGGCGTACTGCCGGTGTTGCGGCCTGACCGGCCGGGATTTGACCCCAGCCTGAGCTCGGTGGCACCCAATGCCATCTCCTCGGGACGGCCGTTGGCTTCGCCCAATCAGGCGGATATACCGGGCTCCCAGCATGGTTCACTTCCGCCACATACACCGGGGATAGAAATTGGCTCGCAGCCCTTTGCCGGTGCTGTGCCGCCGGCATCGGCGTTTAGAAAACCCGGCGAGGAACCGCTGCGTGCGTTCCCGGGCGTTCTTGCGGGCGCGGCGGGCATCAGTCCGCAGGGTGGACTTTCAGGGGCGGCAGGATCGCCGCATTACTTCCTGGATGGCGCCAACCCCGTGGCTCCGCGGACACCGACGGATCTCAGCCTGAAGCCGCGCAATGCGGACTTTGAGGTCCTTCCGAACCTCGGACTGCCTTTCTCCAGCAACACGCACTATGAAGTGCCGTCCCTGTTGGCAGAAGGCACGTCGGAACCGTCTCTGGGAAGTCCGACCTCAAAGGGCAGTGAGAGGACTGAAAAGCTGGGGGCCCCGGCCGACACGTCCGGTCTATCACCCTACTTCCTGTCGGAGTCTGCATCCTTTACTCAGGCGCCAGTGCCGGTGGAGACGCACCCAGCGCCGGCGGGGGTGCAAAACACCGCGTCATCGCATCCTGGGTTTGATGTCAATGCTGTGCGCCGGGATTTCCCGATCCTCCGAGAAACGGTTCATGGCAAGCCGCTGATCTGGTTCGACAATGCCGCCACCACCCAAAAGCCGCAATCGGTCATCGATCGGGTGTCGTACTTCTATGAACACGAGAACTCGAACATTCATAGAGCGGCCCATGAACTGGCGGCCCGGGCAACAGATGCCTACGAGGGTGCCCGCGAGAAGGTTCGGCACTTCCTGAATGCCTCATCCCCCGACGAGATCATTTTCGTCAGAGGCACGACGGAAGGCATCAACCTGATCGCCAAATCCTGGGGTAAGCGCCATATTGGCAAGGATGATGAAATCGTTGTGTCCCATCTGGAACATCACGCCAACATTGTGCCCTGGCAACAGCTGGCGTCGGAAACCGGTGCGCGTCTGCGGGTGATCCCGGTGGATGACGATGGCCAGATCCTGCTCGACGAGTATGAAAAACTGCTCAACAGCCGGACGAAGCTGGTCTCATTCACTCAGGTCTCCAATGCCCTGGGGACGGTGACACCGGCCAAGGAGATGGTCGCCATCGCCCATCGCTACGGGGCGCATGTCCTGGTGGACGGTGCCCAATCGGTCTCGCACATGCCTGTGGACGTCCAGGACCTCGATGCGGACTGGTTTGTCTTTTCCGGCCACAAGGTCTTCGGACCGACCGGGATTGGCGCTGTCTTCGGGAAACTGGACATTCTCAATGCCACGCCGCCATGGCAGGGCGGCGGGAACATGATCCAGGACGTGACCTTCGAACGGACGCTGTATCACGCCGCCCCTGCGCGCTTCGAGGCCGGCACCGGCAATATCGCCGACGCGGTCGGTCTGGGTGCCGCAATCGACTACGTGCAACGCATTGGGCTCGAAAACATCGGCCGCTACGAACACGAACTGGTCTGCTACGCCACCCAGGGTCTGAAGACGGTTCCAGACTTGCGTCTGGTAGGCACGGCCAAGGAAAAGGCCAGCGTGGTGTCCTTTGTCATCCCGGGGTTCGATAACAATGAAATCGGTCAGGCACTTAACCGTGAAGGCATCGCTGTCCGAACCGGCCATCACTGTGCCCAGCCGATTCTTCGACGTATGGGACTCGAGTCCACCGTGCGACCCTCATTGGCGTTCTACAACACCTTTGAGGAAATCGACAAACTGGTGGAGACGGTTCGCAAAATCCGGGGCGGGAGTTATGGGCTGAGCCGCTGAAACCCTCACGAAGGCGGTATAAAGGCAGTACCTGCACTGGTACTGCCTTTTAATGCTTGCGGCTTATGCGTTTTATCCACAGATTAGGACAAAGCCGGATTAACCATCCCAACAGAAGATCCCAACTGTCACTCAGGCTAAAAGCCGACCCAATACCCCAATAAGGCCGGACATGCCAATGACGTAAATCACGCCAACCTTGTACCGGAACAGGGCGAGCGTGGCCGCGCCCATCAGGCTAAGGGCGACAGCATCCAGCCTGCCTTGGAGTCCCTCCGGCCAGAGAGTGTGAAAGCCAAAAAAAACCGCGAGGTTAAGAATGACGCCCACAACAGCCGCCGTTACCGCCTTGAGTGGCGCTGTGAATTTGAGGTTGCCATGAGTGGATTCGATGAGGGGTCCACCCACCAGAATGAACAGAAAACTGGGCAAAAAGGTGAAGAAAGTCACCACCCCTGCGGCGAGGGCCCCGCTCAGAAATAGATGATCCGGGCCCAGCACCTGACCGGTCCAGCCCGCGACGAAACCGACAAAAACCACCATCATAATCAGGGGGCCCGGCGTGGTTTCTCCGAGTGCCAGCCCATCGATCATCTGTGCCGGGGTCAACCAGTGGAAGTGCTCGACCGCCGCCTGATACACATACGGCAAGACGGCATAGGCACCACCGAAGGTCAGCAATGCGGACTTGGTGAAAAACCAGCCCATCTGCGTGAGCAGCCCCGACCAGCCCCATTGAACCCAGAGCGCGCCCAGTACCCCCGCCCACAGCAGCAACCCGATCATGATCTTCCAAAAGATACGCGAGCCCCGATAAGTCGCATGCTCAGGTACCGGGGTCGTGTCATGGATGATGGCCGAACTCGACTCAGGCGAATAATCGGGGGTTTGAGCCTCACTGCCTACAATCCAGCGCGGAGCCCATCGCCCAAGAATGGCCCCGACCAGAGCGGCCATGAGCACGATCATGGGGAAAGGGAGACGAAAAAAAAATATGGCGGTGAACGAGGCGGCGGCCAGAAGCCACATGGCCCCATTCTTGAGCGCACGGGAACCAATGCGATAGGCGGCAAAACCGACAATGGCCGTTACGGCGGGTTTAACGCCATACAACAACCCAGCGACCGCCGGCAGATGACCATAGACCATGTAAATCCAGGCCAGCAGGATGAGAATCAGCAGGGACGGTAAAAAGAACAAGGTACCGGCGACGATTCCACCCCATGAGCGGTGCATCAACCAGCCGATATACGTCGCCAGCTGCATGGCCTCAGGGCCGGGCAGCACCATGCAGTAGTTGAGCGCATGCAAGAAACGGCTCTCGGAAATCCAGCGACGCCGCTCCACGAGTTCCTGATGGAGAATTGCAATTTGGCCGGCTGGCCCTCCAAAGCTGATGAATCCCAGCTTGAGCCAAAACAAGAAGGCTTCGCGCCGACTCACTGGCTTTAAGCCTGCAGTCTCAGAGTGGGTATCTGCTGCCGCTTCGATCTTCATTCAAATCACCCAATCATGATCTACCCATTCAAAATAACTCAGCTTGCCGGGAAGTAAGGTCGATATTGGTCTTGCAGACCTAAATCTTCTGCCACTGTGCGCAGGGTCAGATGACCTTGATACGTATTGAGCGCCTTGGCAAAGCC
>DIVI01000206.1 GCA_002423305.1 Methylococcus sp. UBA6136
TGTGGCCGGCGCTGGCACCGGCTTCGCCAGCGTTTGCCAGTTCAGTATGCCGCTCGGGTCGATGGCGAGGTTGATCTTGCCCTTGCGTAATTCGATGGTTGGAATATCGACGGACTGCGCCGCAAGATCGATCCGGGTCTGGGCGATGCGAAAGGTCTCAAGATCGGCCAGCGGAACCGCCGCTTCCGCCGTCGTCAATTTCAGTCCTGCCAGCGTAAAGACGGCATCTTCAACCTTGACCAAGGTATTCGTCTTGTCATGGCTGAAGTCATAACGCGCGGACAGGCCGATGTCGCCTGCGGGCTCCGACAAGGCCAGGCGATCCTGCACAAAATGCCAAAGCGTCAGCACCTTGAGGCCCTCGATATTGAGTTTGCCGGTGGATTTCACCGGGTTCAGGGAGACATCCCCCTCCCACCGCAGCGTGCCGCCCTCCGGCAGTGCGGCATCGATCTCATAAAGTCCATGGCGACCGGGCAGCGTCGAGATATTGTTGAGTTCCAGATCGAGGTGATCCGCCCGATTCACGATGGGCGGTTGCTGAGACTGGTTCTCGAACGACACCTCACCCTCCGCCAGAATGATCTTCTGCACGATTAGGCCCGGCAGTGGCGCATCCTCGGGCGGTTTCTCCCGGGCGGAATCCTCCGGCGGCAGGCTGGCCGAGATCCTGGCCATGTTCAGCACCCCGTCCTTGTCCTGGATCAGGTTGACGGCAGGTCCTTCCAGCCGCAATTCGGCAAAGGTCGGTGCACGATTTATCAGCGTGCGGATCAACTCAAAATCCACATGGAGTCGCTTCAGCGCGAAGACAGGCTGATGGTCGGTCTCGGTCAGTACCGTGTCATGCAGATCCAGTCGGAACAGAAACGGATTGAATGCCACCTTGCCCAGCGTCAGCGGCCTTTGAATCAGCTGGCTAACGGTTTGCGGGGCGTAATGCCGGATCAGGTAGGGCACGCCGAGAAAGCCGAACAGACCATACGCCACCGGCAAGCCCACCGCGACCCAGAACCAGGGTTTGCGGACAAGCGGTTGCATGCGTTGCACGGCAGGGTGGGATCGCAATCGGGAAAGGAGTCGGTTCATGCGGATGACACTGGATGAGTGAGGCGGGATACCCGGTGGGAGTTCGCTAAAAATGGCGGCTCGATAGGCTTATTAGGACGCCTGGCCGCTTCGTGAATCAGGCTGATATTCGTACATAACCCGATAGGTCCGACATTAGCCGATGGATAGGTATGTCGCCTTATTGTTACGCAAAATGGCGCTCACTGCCGAGCGGTTATCCATATTTTGATGGATGCGATGGACCCATCGGCTTGTTACCCCGTCTCCTGTCACAAGGACAGCCCGACCCTGCGCCGGGCATCCAGGCAGTGGGCGCTGCCCCGGGTGAACTCACGGCAGGTTCGCGGCCGTTGCGGGTAAATGCTGCAGGCAAACGGTTCGGTGGGCACGTCTCCCCCCGTCAGTGCAGCGCAACGGTGGCCCAGCCGTCGTAACTTGCGGTGCGTTTCATGGACGATCACCAGCTCGGGATGCGTCCTGTTGACGGGATCGCGGATCGACACCTCAACGGAGTCATAGGCTTCCCGGCAGCAGGCGCCACAGGTCTGGCAGTCCAGTTCCGCCGCCGGTTCATACCGGCTACAGGCCGGCGCCGGGTCCGGTAGAAGCACGCCGGGGGCATGCCGACAGCGCACTCGACCGCGGTTCAAAAAGCTCCAGGCACAGTCCCCGCAGGCCTGGCCCCGATGATAATCCGCCACCGGCGCATGACCGGCCGGATGCCGCGGGGGCGGGGGCACCACGGTGGTCCAGAGTGAGGGCAATGCCTTGTCCGGTTCATCCGGCTTTTGACTGACATCGCCCCGAGGCAAGCACGCGGCGATCTGCGCACTGGCCTTCAATGCGGCGGTGAGATGAGGCGCCCAGCGCGATTGGCCGGCTCGCCAGGCCCCGACCCGGGCTGCCACGCAGCTGCGCTCACGGCGTCCCCCGGCGGTGGCCGGGGCCGCGAATGGGTCTGCTGGCAGCGATGCCCAGAAACTCACGCGAAAATCGGTAGTCGGCGCAAAAAAGTCACGCAGCCCCACGCTATCGGCGAGCCAGGCTTGCAGACGCAAACAGGCATGCTCCCGCCATGGGTTACCCATTCGGGTGTTATCCAGGCCCCAATCGGTCAGCGCCTCGCCCGCCTCGCCCTCCACCAGAGCGTGGCAAAGCTCGTGCAGGATCATCTGCCCCAGATTGTCATCGGGGTCAAATTGATCTTCCGTGGCAATCAGCAGCCGGCCTTGACCATCACTGGAAGCGTAGGCGTCCCGTGAACGGAGGACGGTAAAACCTACCCTTGCCGCACAGGTCAGCCAGACAAGCGCCAGCGGGTCTTCATAGGCATGAATCGATTGCCGAATAAACTCGGTCATGGGCCGGCCGACGATGCCGGATCAACGCTCGGGATTGAGCTCATACTCGACTTGCGGCTGATCCTGCGCCTGCGGAGGCGGCGTGATGTGGGTGACTCTCCGGGGTGTGAGTTCTGCCTCATCTTCATCAGGAGGGAAGGGGTCGCTCGAAGAGTCCGGGCTCCCGGCGCCCTGGCCGGATGTGGCAGGCTCTGAAGGATCAAACCGAGGCAGGGGCGGCAACTTCATCTGTTCGGGCGTCAGCCGCGGGGGTCTCGGCGGCGCTTCTACGTAGCGCTGTCCCAAAGGAGCAAACAGCTGCCGATCGGCAAACAATTTTTCTGGCGCATCCAGACGCCGGTCTTCGGCGTTTTGCAACTGGATCTGTTCCCGAATCAGCTGCCGCTGTTCCAGCCACTTGCGCAGCTCCCGCAGCCGTCTCAGCTGGTCATAGCTCAGCCCGGACACCGTCTCCACCACCTCCGGCGCCTCATCCGGCTCGGCAGGACCGATGATGATGCGCGGTTCCGCAGGGCATGCAAGCGGAGTCATCACTAAGGACATTTCAGCAAGGCAGGTAAAGATAAGTGCAAGGCGTTTCATGAGTCTGGTCAATCTGAATTCAGGCGATGCCCGGTGAACGTCACCACCACCCGAGCGAGGGCAGTTTTGAGCTCCAAGATACGTCCATGCTTCCCCATCCTGCCATTTATCATTCGCTTCCCGGTAAGGATGGATTGGGTTAAACCCCAAGCCCTTCGTGATGGACAAGTGCCGTTCAATGCTGCCCGGTAAGCGAGCCGGACGCAATAGCCTGCAGAAACCCTCACAGGTCATGATTGACAAAGTGCTCACCGTCAAACGCGACAAAGTAGGAGCTGTCTTCGGTCACATCGAACCTGAAACACTGATCGAGGTCGAGCGCTGCCTCGCGGTGTTCCTGGGCATCGTGAAATAAGTAAATAGCGATCTTCACTCCTCAGCCCATGGACCCGCACAAGCCGCAGGACGACACAGCGTTTCGTGTCCCGCGTAGGAGGCCCGCCCCGGGCCGATGCGGGGCGGGTGCCGGCATGGGGCTCCGCTCGCGCCGCTGGTGCTGAGCCTTGCCGCGAGCGGAGCCGAACGGGTAGCCGAAGCAAGGGCGACGCTCCAACGGTGGGTTGTGTCATCCTGAACGACCGTCGGGAGTGAAGGATCCCAGGCTACGCCACCCACGCGACCAACAACCGATAGGCGCACAAAGATAGCTGAATAAGCATTGAGCCCGCGGATTGGGGCCAAAGAGAAGCGCCAACAGCCGTTGACAATATTTGGCAAAAATCGCCATGATGGCCACCGGAGGTGCTGAAATGGCAACCATGAATGTTTCTTTACCGGACGCGATGAAAGCCTGGGTTGATGAATGCTCGCGTTCCGGTCGCTATAGCAACGCCAGCGATTACGTTCGGGATCTGATTCGGCGGGATCAAGACCGCGCCAAAAAAATCGCTCAGCTTCAAGGGGTTATTGATGAAGCGCTGGAAGGCGGTGAGGGCACTCGCAGCATGTCAGAGATTCAAGCCGAGGCCCAGGCACGACTCGCCAAGAAAAAGTGAACTACGTTCTCAGCACTTCGGCTGAAGAAGACCTGATCCAGATTTACATTGCAGGCGCACAGGACTTCGGCCTCGAGCAAGCGCAGCGTTACCATCAGCAATTAGAGCAATCGTTTAAATTTCTGGCAGAAAACCCATTTGCAGGGCCGGAACGTCCAGAGTTGCGCTCTGCTATTCGAATTCACCCTACCGGTGTGCATATCATCCTGTACACCATTCGCGCCGACGATATCTTCATCTTGCGCGTGCGGCACGGACGCGAGGATTGGTTAAATCACGACTAATTTGATTCCTGCCTTCGGCAGTGGATCGCTTCGTGAACCCACCATCTCGGGCCAGTCAGTGACCATAGCCTAAGGTCCTTCGTTACACTCAGGATGACATCGTCATTTGAAACCCCCCTCCTTTGGTGGCGCGATTGCTGGCATCGAGGCCATGTGTCAGCCGCCTGATGCCGGCTTGTTTGAACAAGAGCAAAAAAGTTAGCTGAAGTCTTTAACTTTAAGAATGGTTCTCACGAT
>DIVI01000021.1:0-4314 GCA_002423305.1 Methylococcus sp. UBA6136
ATTCGGATCACAACTCCACAGAATGCCATTTGAAATACCCGCATACAAACGATTATTTTCACCAAAGCTAAGCGAATTTATTCCATTTTTTGATCCCGCATTATCCAAATTAAAACAATTGTTCGCCACATTCGGGTCACAACTCAAGAGGATACCATTATTAAGGCCCGCATAGACACGACCGTTGGCGTAGATCATCGGAGCTATTTTCCCCGCATTAGTTGTCGTTGTATATAGCGTAAAGCAGGTATTGAGCTGTACTGGATCACAGCTATAGATGTGGGTCGTGTTGCTTGTGTAGACGCGATTATTACCAACTGCAATTGACCCCATCGTGCCAACCACTGAGGTAGCATCTAAGTACGTACAACCATTAAAGTTAAAAGGATCACAACTCTGCAGACCATACGTCCCAAATGGATATACTGGATCAAAACTTACCATTGGCGGCATGCCACTTAGAGCATAATTGAAAGATAACGGGTTGGTAGTAATCTCCTTGCTGTCCCTATCAATAATTTTAGCGTCTTTATGAAGCCTTAATCTGAGCTGCGGCGTGATTGGACTGAATTTGTATCCAGCGATATCGATCTCGGGCAACTCAATTTTATAATTACCCGCCGTTAGATTTTTTAACTTAAGATAACCTTCTGCCTCAAATCCAAGATTTGCCTTTAAATGGGCACTTGTGATTTTGACCTCTACCGGGGTGCCATTCGGCAAGCCTTTTGTGGTTAACTGTAATTCTCTCGGGTTGTTACCTGGCTTCTTGGCATTGTCAGCCATGGCTGTTGTGGCCAAGGATACGCCCATGGCCATAGTGGCAAGGCATAGGCGGCTTATTAGTAGTTGCTTCATGGTTATTGCCCGTTACGTTTAATAATCGCCCCAAATGGTTGAAATTCGAATGCGTTGGGTTTTATCGCTATCGCTCACCCTGTGAAAAGTTATTCAATTGGCCGGTTGTCCAGAACGCAGGATGTGATGNNCCTACAGGCGACACTATCACACCCGCCTCCGACAAGCCGCCCGGCCATAGCCTGAAAAACATCGCAGTCTAGCGCTTCGCGGCTGACCTTTTGTCTTCAGCTCAGTTCGCCCCCGGGGGTGAAAGAAGATTCCCCGCAGGGTTAGGTGCATAGGCGACTACTGGCTTGCCATACCAGCCGAGATTCATCGCCACCGCCGACGGAGCGAACGACGAGACGCCACTAGGCACTAATGTATTTGCGGTCATCACGCAGAGCCAGTTGGTCACATAGCCACCGGGCCCACCTAGTGCACTTTGAATGGATTGTAGATTGGCTGGCGTGAAGGTAAACGGATTCACCACGTTCGGGGCAAACGAACTCGACACATTGCCACCATCGGCGATAGGTATTGAGTCGGTGACGGGCGTTCCATTGGCCATGAATCCCGTGAAAGCGATCTGCGTCGATAGAGTGCTCGACGACTGATAGGCACTCGGTGGGCTCGACAGGCTCATGTTCGAGCCATTCCAGGGGGTCAGCATGTTCCAGTCACCGGGGGTGCACCCCACCGTAAGGTTCGGTGACTTTACCGTTGGTGCAACTGTATAAATACAAGGTGCAGCCGAGGCTATACACTCAGACGCACTCGGTGCCGACTGCGGTGGCAACGCTGGCGAGGGACCCGCTGTGACACTTGAGGTGCTCGAGTATCCAATCAGGATGCTCATTCCCGTGTTCTCAGCCTGAGATGATTTGCTAACGCCGTAATAATCTGCAATGTAGTCGTACGACCCGGTCACCGTGGTCGCATTGCAAGGCCCCCAGTCGGGTGAGGTTCCCCCACCCAAGGCCGATGCGCCGAATTGTGCTGACGATGACGAACCCGGGTTTGCAATCTGCTGGTTTCGGAAATTGCACCAGTAACCATCGTAGGACGAACTCACCCGCTGATTGGAGTTCAATGTCGCGAGAGTCACAGTACCACCCAAGCCCAACTCCGACTGAAGTGTCGCTGCATCCACCGCCAGACCATTCTGGCTCGTGGCGTTATACGCGTTAAGCGGTGACCCGGGAGCCACATCCGGGATCGAGGTGGGCATTACCTGCGGAAAGCCAATACCTACGGTGCGGTTGTAACTTGGCACCCAGTAATTTACGTTGCCGGCGGTCTGAGTTGCACCAACATTCGCGTTCGTCCAGCTGACGTTGTAAGCACTTCCCGCGTCGGTGCATGCATTGCTTTCCGCAATGAGCGTCTCGACCATGCCCAACGTGATGTTGAAGGCCATCGAACTACCAAAGTAGATCAGGCCCCGAGAGAAACTCTGAGTGATATGCTTGAGGAATGCCGCCCTCTCGAGGCTCACGAATGCTTCACCCTCGAGACTCTTCATCCCTGCGGTGGCATCGTCCCCAAGCCACTCCGAGTTGTCGTCGTAGAAGTAGTTCGACGCGATTTCTGTCGCCTGGAAGAACTCATAGCTCGTGTTCGACGGCACTGTTGGCGGGTTTGTCGAACCCCCGCCCGTCATGTACGCCGGGATCATGCACTGCACGGGGTTGATTGCGATGTTCAAATCAAAGGGTGAGCCGTTATATATGACTACCGTGCCCGGAGGCGAGCTCGGCGGCGCCTTTAAAGCGAAAGCCCTTGAATTATTTACCTTACGACGACTTTCAAGATAGCTCCGGTAGCCCTTGAACATCCACGCACTAGTCACTTGCCGGCGATCATGTCCAGCTACTGCGGCGTTGGTGTCTTTGTCATTCCAAACGTGGACTCTGACCCGTTGTGCTAGGTGAGTCTGTGGCCCCTTGCGCAAACTTATGGCAACTTCATTGGGTAAGCGGACTCGGAAGAAATGGGCCCCTGCCTTGGTGACGGCACGAATGGGGAGCACGCTGTCGAAAAGCAAGGCGCCCGGCGCATCGCCAGAAGTAAACGGTGGCTTCAAAAGGTTGTTACCGGCACGGGCTATCTGCACGTACCCACCGATCTGGTCAAGCAGTGCAGTCCCCTTTTGACCCTTCTCACGCATCGGCGAGACATCAACCGTGAAGATGAGGCTGTTGCCGACCAACTTCGGGTCTTTCCTGAAGTAGGGCATTTTGTCACGCAATCGATTGGCTGCCGTTTCCGCCGGGACATAGACGGCAGCAGTTTCCCCATCATTGGCGTGGGTGGGCTCCTTCCCGTGGGGCTCAAAATTGACGGGGTTTGTCAATTTCTGACTAAAATTGGAATTAGCCAAAGAAAATGCTTTAGGGTAAATATCCTCTAGCGGCAAAGCTATCGCTAACTTAGCTACGAGAAACAGCCCAAGAGTGGGCGTTACCTTAATGCGTTTAGATTTTTTTACCTGACTCACAATCCACCTCTTTTTTTGTGGTTATTTCGAAATTCAAATCGGCGAGAGCTATTCATGAGTCGCAAGCCGTCTATGGCAACCCTACATTAACGCTGATATTCTCTCATCAAGACCTCCTCGTCTAATCGTTTTTTTGTAAGGGGGGATAACCCAGACAAATATACTGGGCCCTCACTGCGGTTGATGCACCATGCGTGACTGTGTGGCATACAACGCTGGATATCTTCATAGCGAGCCTTCGCTGGGAGTGTTGATGATGACCATTCACCCTCGCCTCCAGAGAACCCGCGGACGTTACCAGTGTAACCAAGCCACCTCATCACGACATCCCTTACCCTGATTCCGACTATGAAAAATCTGAGAGGCATTGATCTCAACCTGATGACGGTTTACGAAGCCGTCTATGAGGAGCGGAGTCAGGCGTCGGCGGCCCGCCGCTTGGGTATGAGTCAGCCGGCGGTGAGTGCGTCGTTGGCACGGTTACGGGCTACGTTGAAGGACGATCTGTTTGAAACCAGTCTCTCGGGGCTGACAACGCCGACGAGTCGTGGCCATGATTTTTATCGGCACATCCACCAGGCGTTAAAAACCATCCGTACTAGCCTGGTCAACCCGGACAGCTTTGATCCGGCCACGAGCCAGCGTCTATTTACGGCTACCATGGGTTATGGCGGCGGTGTGCTTTGGGGCATTCCGTTGTACCAGCGCTTGCGCCAGCAGGCGCCTGGGGTGAGGCTGGCGATCCGGGGGGTGGATCCCTTTGCGGAGATACCGAAGCTGTTGGCTAGCCAAACGCTCGATGTCGCTGTCCATCATCAGCGTTTCAACGATGTCATGCTGGATCAGCGGCTGTTGGCGCGGACGGAGTTTGTGGTCATTGCCCGAAAGGATCATCCGCGGATACAGGCGACCTCACGGGTGCAGGACTTACTGGCGGAGGAGTTTGTGGCTGTCAGTCAGTTTGCGCCTGAACG
>DIVI01000021.1:4346-9702 GCA_002423305.1 Methylococcus sp. UBA6136
TTGGCGGTGACCACCCGGCGCATGGCACAGTGCTTTGGGGACCGGTTGGCGCTGCAGATTCTTCCCCTGGATGTGCCGGGTGCCATTGCCGAAGCTTACCTGATCTGGCATCGCTCGATGGAGCCGGACCCCACGCANNCCGGTGTATTAATGGAACCTCTAAACATTATCCGTTCATGCCCTTCGGCTGCGATCAGGGGAGCGTTGTCGAAGTGCAGTTCATGAGGTTCCCTCAAGTGAATCAGTGGGGGACACGCTATCAAGTCATCACTTTCGCTTAGGATGGCCCATGCCGGACACCTTGCGCCTGCACAAGTACGTTCAGCGGTGGGTCAGCAGTCTTTTAAGTGAAAAGACGGTCCAGACATCAGCGGACTGGTAGCCCGGCGTTGCCGAGAACCGATCAAACCAGGCGATGAGGTCTGGACGATGCGCGACCAGGGCCCCTGCGCCGATCATTTTGAGGCGGGCCAAAAAAACAGCGAGAACCACATCGGCCGCGCTCGGCTTGTCTCCATAAAGATAGGCGCCGCTGGGGACCGGAACCTGCGCGATGAGATGCGTTGCAGTAACCCTGAGCGCTGCAACCTTGTCCTTGAGTGAACCCTCGATAAAGAAGCCTATGCGCGCCTCGTTTTGGGCAATTTTGTTGGCGAAAGCCTCGCTCAGTTCGGGATGAGCCGCCTGCTGACGTCGTAACGCGATACATGCCTTGCGGAGCAGCCTTGGCAAGACCCATTGCAGAATGGGCCAGCGCAGCATCGCCGTTCCAAAAGTCAGGCCTTCTATGGAAAAAGCATAATGGGCATCCAGAAAAGATGGTTCGCTGCCATCACCCTCAACAAAGACCTCCGGTCGCTCGCGGACGGCCCATTTCAGAATCTCGCGGCTATCGTCGAGAATGCCGGTCTCTGTCACCAGGGCAGGCACCGTCATGTGGGGATTGATGGCCCCGTACGCGGGCGATAGTTGTTCGCGCCGCCGATGGATGTCCATCAGCCGCGAGGTGTAATCAATTCCCGCAACGGCCAGCGCAAGGCGGGCGATCATTGAATAGTAGGACGGTAAGGCGTTGTAGAGCTTCGGGGTGGCCATGATCAGTGCGGGATTGACTTGGAATTTCAGTACAGCGTGACAATTTAATCTATTGGCGTGCTCAAAAACCACCTGCAACACCCTACACGTTCGAGGTGTTGTCCTTGGTTTTTTTGAGCGCGCCCTGTTATAAGCTCTTTACCGGGCATCGTGTTAACCGCTAGAGGTCAATTGTCATGACAATCAACAGCAGAAGGACTTTTATAAAATTAGCGCTGACCTCAACGGCGGGGCTGGGGTGGCTTCGGCTCGCCCGGGCAAGCGGTGTCCCGATGAGTTCTGATGTTGTGATTATTGGCGCTGGCATGTCGGGTCTGGCCGCTGCCAAAGATTTAGCCGCAAAGGGCAGAGGGGTCATTGTATTAGAGGCGCAGAGCAGCATTGGCGGTAGAACGCTAACCGACCGATCTCTTGGCCTGCCGCTTGATTTAGGGGCTTCATGGATTCACGGAACAAGAAATAACCCACTTTCAGCCATCGCGAACTCCCTCAATTTATCGACTTTTCCGACCGACTACGATGCCATTCAGCGCTATGATTATGATGGCAGAGCAATAACAGAGGCCGAAGACCGCCTGGTAGATGCCAATTACAACAGTTTGATGGCAGGGATCAGAAAAGCCCAGAGGCAAGCAAGAACTGATCAATCGCTGGGTGCCGCCATCAATGGGGTTCTTTCAGCAAGGACTTATACCCCGTTTGAGCAGCGCGCGATCAAGTATTCTATCAATACTGATATTGAGCATAATTACGCGGCTGATGTCAGCCGGATGTCATTAAAATACTGGGATCAAGACTCGGGCTTTTCTGGTAAAGACGTAATAATAAAACAAGGATATAGTCAGATAACAGACTATCTTGCCGTGGGTCTCGATGTTCGACTCTCTACGCTGGTCCAAGAGATAGATTATGGCGGAAGCAATGTCACAATTAAAACAAACAATGGAACCTTTTCAGCAAAAAAAGTAATTGTGACTGTACCGCTTGGTGTTTTGAAGGCTGGTGCAATTAAGTTTACCCCGGCGTTACCTGCGGGCTACAGTGCTGCCATCAGCAGGCTTGGCATGGGTGTCTTGAACAAGACTTACCTGCGTTTCCCTTATAGATTCTGGGATAATCAGGAGCAGTTGCTTGGATATATTGGTCTTGAGCGGGGGCGGTGGGCTGAGTGGTATGATTTTCAGCGTATAACTAATCAGCCGATTCTTCTTGGATTTAATGCGGGTTCATTTGCATCTACTCTTGAGGCCTATTCTGACGCTCAGACAGTGGCCAGTGCAATGAGTGTTCTAAGGACCATTTATGGGGCTTCGGTACCAGACCCAGTGGGGTACAAAATTACCCGCTGGGGAAAGAATCCATTTAGTTTTGGGTCCTACTCATTTGTTGGTATAGGTTCTTCTCCTAAGGATTGCGATACGCTTGCATCACCAGTTAATTCAAAAATTATATTTGCGGGCGAGCACACCATAAAAAAGTATATCGGCACAGCTCATGGTGCTTACCTTTCGGGTTTGAATGCTAGCGCGAAGGTTTAGGCCATTACCGGTTTTATGCTGGGCGGTTTCAAGGACCAAGTGCGTACATGGACGCTCAGTAATGGCCCAGCCGTACCATCTGTGATTCCCTAGTGCCGGTGGTCATGCTTTTTCCATTTTGGACGGAGAGCATGATGACGAAAAGCGATCGAATGAAGTGGAAAAATAAGGGGGCTTGCCTTTTGCCTATCAGCCGACTGCCCGCACAATCCATAGCAGAGTCAGTACACCACCCCCGGGGGAGGCCAGGTCAGAATGGTTATTCCACTGCGGTATCTTTGAATTGGCAAAAGGCAAGACCTGACCCATTGCCCAGATTCACGAGGCCATCATTCGCCACGCCGGCGATTCTGCGCAGGTCGTGCAGAGCTACTGCGGTCTTTCCGCCACCGACCTGCAAAATCTCCTGTTCTTCCTCCAGAGACTCTAGTCCTGACTTTGTTGTAGCCAGGTGTTCCTCATGACCTCAACCACCGGGATGAAAGCGCATCAGGCTATGCTAATTCCCACCGAAAACGAATGAGCGCAACTCAGGATGTTATGGCACGGTCTTAACCCGAACCGCCTTGGAGGCGGTATTGACCACGCGGAGACTGACAAAATCAATGGGTAAGCTATTGTCCAATGGCACATCCATTTGAGTCTTGATTTTTTTGCCTATCACCGTGGCCGTGCTTATCTCGATGCCTGTACCATTGAGTATATGGACAATCGAGCCACTCAGTTTGGTATCAGCCTTGGGTGTCACAGTGCCGTTAATCGTCAGTATTCGCTTGCTTTCGGAAAAAGTAGCCTTGTCCACCTTCACGGATTTCACCGGTTGGCCAAAAGATACTCGAAAATCCTGGCTCGCGGATTGGTTGGTGGCTGTATTGCTTATGCAGGGTGACCAAAGAGCACCCTTGGCTCTGTTGGTAATCTCAAAATTCAGCTTTTCCACTATTGTTGTCACGGGCAGTCTGGGGGGCCCACCGCACGCTACATTTACACTAGAACCTGACATGCCCACCCATTTTGGCCATGGCGGCCTAAATATGGTGGCCGCTGTTGCACATGCGCCATTTACTTTCCAACCGGCAATGAGATTGGTACAGGCCGCATCCAGGTCGGTCCCCTCTAATTGAAACATTACATTCGGCATGTTCTTGCCCCCTGTTGCAGGAGCAATGATCCAGCCATCAACGGGCGGTGGATTGATGACTACCTTGTCAATGGTTGGCGCGGACAAAACCGCTGTACACGCACATAGGAGACTGGTGCCAAGCACCGCGCATGTTGGACTTTTCATTGTTTTTTAATCTCTGTTTCGATGGTAATACAGTCAATGAGATAAGACCGTAGAAGTGAACATCCATATCGTAGGCTTGGGCCGAATTGACCCCCGTGGCGCCACAAATGGCCGCGAACAACAGCTTGCTTTCATCTACGGGATGTCATCCTGAAGGCACCGTATCAAAGATCGGGAGAGAAACCTTGCAAAACAAAACCTTCATAGGCTCATTCACCCGCGAAAACAGGCATTGTCTTTCTCCGATCATATTAAATTCTTCAAGGTCGTTCAACCCTGCATGGGGCGCCAAATAGGTACATTCCTTTGCCGTCAATGCCGAAAATAGAAGGTTGACAGACCTTTGTCGAGGTAATAATAAAACTATCCGCCAGAGAAAACTAAGGGGTCAGGTCTTTCACTTTGCCTTTCCGCCCACTTCCCGCAAAAGCCATAGCGGGCATAGGGGTGTTTCCGTTAGGCTGAACTGAACCTCATGACGGTTTCTGTCGACGCAGGTGACTGGCGAGAATTGGGAATACCAGCACCGAGATCATGCCGGCGCTGAGCAATACGGCGGCTCGGTCGGCGGCCATCAAACCGGAGGAGACGCCAAACTGGGCGATGATCGCGATCAGCGGCAAGCCCGTGGCGGAGTAGAGACTGAAAGGCAGTCGCTCCTCCTTGGTCAGGGCGTCACCATAGAGCAGGATGGGCACACCGCGGACCAGCACCATCAAAGCCAGCAACGCAATCAGCTGCACCGGCATCAGTGGCCCGGTCCAAAGGGCACTGACATCAAAGCGCATGCCGGTGTCGATGAAGAAGAATGGGATGAGAAACCCGTAGCCGATGGCATCGAGTTTCTGTCGCAGCATCTTGCCTGGTTTACCCTGGCTAGCCAGTCCGACCACCATGCCGGCCGCAAAAGCCCCGATGACGATGTTCAGACCAAATTTGGCGGCCAGCAACACCAGTAATGCCTGCAGGGCGATGCATAGCCTGACCGGCAGCTGGCCGCTGCTTTGTAGCGTGTGACTCAGTAAGTCGAGCCATTTTGATGATCTCATTTTGATGGCAGCGTATGCCGCGATGAATGCCAGTAGGATAAAGGCAACGATGAACAGGGTATGAATGACCGTACTGTGTGTGGGAATCAACAAGACCGAGACGACCATGAGCGGCCCAAATTCCCCCATCGCGGCGGCCGACACAACCAGTTTACCGAAGGGTGTTTCGAGGATGCCCTCGTCCCGAAGCAGGGGTACCAAAACACCCAGGGCGGTGGTCGACAACGCTGCCCCGGCCAGAAGCGGCGGTGCTTGAATAAGGCCGACCTCATGCAACAGGTACATGCTGGTGATGGCGACCAGGAAAGAAAGCACCCAGCCGCTAACGGCCAGGTTAAGGGATTTTCCCCGAATCTCTCCCATATTCATTTCCAGACCCACCATGA
>DIVI01000153.1 GCA_002423305.1 Methylococcus sp. UBA6136
GGTCGCCCGAGGCGACGCGCTCGGCAGTCACAGCGGCCTCATGAACCGGTCGCAGGAGTCGCCGGGTAAAGCCCATTAGCAACATTCCGCTCATCAGCATCAAGATGGCCGCCGCAATGGCTGCAAAAAGGATTTCGCGAAAAAGCAGCTGATCCAGCAATGCCGTCGACATATGCACAAGAATGGCGCCAGTGGCACGAGCCGGGTACTCCGCGACACCGTCTTGTTCGCCTGGCTCCAGTGACGCCGCAACCGCTATGTATCCAGGGTGAATCCGGCTCTGGGAGACCCGATTCTCCAAAACCTCAGCCAGCAATTCTCGATCCTCCAAGGTCAGGTTGCGCTGGGCCATGTCTTGAAGATTGCTGGAAAACCCTTCGATCGTCAGGCGTTGATCGACCACCCAGACCTGCTGAATCGAATCCTCACGAATGACCTGATCCAGCAACTCCTGAACACCCAACGATTTGCGTAATTGCATCAGCCTTGCCCCGTCCATTCCCACCTGGACAATGCGGGGGCGATCGACACCATTCACACCCACATACTTGAAGGCACGACCATCGACCTCGCGTGGCTTTAATGCCTGCACCACCGATGTCGGGTTTTTGGCGGTGAGCAATGGCCAAAACTCGGATGCTTGGGGCTGAGCAGAGGCATCGGGAGAAAATGTGAAATCGACGTCGGGCACCGTATGGAGATAGGCTCTACCCAGCGAGTCTGTCACCCAAACCTCAGCCAGATTGTCCGGCCTCACCAAAGCCCTCAATCGCTGAGTGATCGCAGAGTCCGGTAACTTGCATTGCTCGGCAGTGGCCACGAATTGCGCCAGGATATTGGCTGATGTCACCAAGTCACTGGATACCACCTGCTCCGCAGCTTGTTCAACATGTTGGCTGACCTGGATGCTGCGGCTCAGCACACTGACCAGCAACTGCCCGTCCTGTCCGGCTTGACGCAGAACGGTTTGCTTAGAGTAAAAACTCAACCCCAACGTTAACACCAGCACGGCCAAGGCCATGAGTGGCAGAACGACCCATAGCAGGCGGGCTTGTAACCTCATGGTGCGAAAAGCAAGCGAAAAAACCACCATTTTACGCGCACCCCAGATGATTCATGTGATCTTGATGGAAACTGAGTTGAGAGGCAGAGCGGGACGGCTTGTAACCCTCCGCTTCCGATCCACTAACCATCTCGGCTGATTTGTCCTAAACTCGGCGTCCCTCTATTCACCCAACATTAAAACAGAGAGGCCGTCATGCGTTTACGCTCTATCATTCTGGCGATTACTGCCGCCATTACAACCGGATGCGCTTCCCAGGGAAATACATTCAACCAAACGATCATCAGCGAACCGAAATCCAGCCTGGTCCGGGGGCACACTCTCTTGATTGCCACACCGAAGAATGGGTGGTACGAGAATGTCGAATATCCTGGCTCGGGGCGCATGACCGCGTCTAACATCCGTGCGGCGTTCGCCCGTTTTTCCGATCATGTAGTCGTTTCGGACCAATGCCAGGATCTGGCCTGTCTGAAGCGCACCAATCCCGGCGTTCGAAATGCTTATTTTGTAGTCCCGGAAATCCTGCACTGGGAAAGTCGTGACAAGAACTGGACGATGAGACCCGATGTGATCGAGGTCAAGATTACCGTATTTGATCACGAGCATTCCAAAAGTGCCGCCTCGGCGATTCTAAGCAGCAAGAACAAAAACTCACTATTTAGCGGTGACCGTCCCCAGGACACTCTGCAGGACCCAGTCAACCGTTACGTGTCCTCGCTTTATTGATAACACCCCCACAACGATGAAACTGTTCTACACCCCTGGTGCTTGCTCGCTGGCCAGCCATATTGTCTTGCGTGAAACGGGCCTCCCCTTCGATCTTGTGCGGGTCGACCTTGCAACCGGCAAGACGGAAACGGGAGCGGATTTTCGCGCCATCAATCCCAAGGGCTACGTCCCTGCCCTGCTGCTGGACGACGGTCAATTGCTCACCGAAAACCAGGTGGTATTGCAATACGTGGCAGATCAGGCTCCCGGCAGTCATCTCGCCCCTGAGTTTGGCAGCCTTGCACGTTATCGATTGATGGAATGGCTGGCATTCATCTCAACGGAGCTCCACAAGGGCTTTGGCCCACTGTGGAATCGGCAACTACCCGAGGTCGTGTACCAACTCGCCCGTGAGCGACTGGCAAATCGATTTGACTATATGGAAAGGGCCGTCTTGGGCAAGGATTGGCTTGATGGCAACCATTTCAGCATTGCCGACGCTTACCTCTTCACCGTTCTCAGCTGGACGGCTTACCATCGGATCGACCTGTCACCTTGGCCGAATTTGCTGACTTTCCAACAACGCGTTGCCGTCCGACCGGCGGTCCATGCCGCACTCAAGACTGAGGGATTGACGCCTCCGGGGTGAAGCGTTGGTTTCTGCGGGAAACATCGCAATAAAGGCTGCCGGGGCAACAATCCGAAGTCTCGAACTGGAGCGTTGCATGATGGACACCGTAATGGTGTTCCACCAGCTCGACGATTCGGTTGCGGAGCAAGCTCGCTGCGCTGAGTGGCATCTCATCTACCAGAATATGAGCAGACAGGAAACGGAGATTTCGCGAGAGACTCCAGACGTGCAGGTCATGAATTCCCCGAACACCTTCAACCTGCATCAGATCACGCACCATCTCGCTCATCTCGATGTCGCGTGGGGTGCTTTCGAGCAGGATATCGACCACCTCGCGAACAATCAGCCAGGCATTCCACAGAATCAATCCGGCGATCAATACGCTGGCAAGGGGATCCAGCCAGTTTAGGCCGGTGAAATAAATACCAACGCCCGCCAGAATGGCTCCCACCGTTGATAGCACATCACCCATCAGGTGCAGAAAGGCGCTGCGCAGGTTGAGATCATGCTCGGCACCATGGCTCACCAGCCAGGCAGTGATGAGGTTGACCACCAAGGCAATCGCCCCAACCCCCATCAGAAGATCCGCCGCGACCGGCGCAGGGGAATGGAAGCGCTGCCAGGCTTCGAAACAGATGCCGGCGGCAATGAAGGCCAGCGTGGT
>DIVI01000100.1:0-980 GCA_002423305.1 Methylococcus sp. UBA6136
TGTCCGGCGTTGCCTTGCGCACCAGCACAAACAGGGCTGATGAACACGGCTGGAAGTTCTGCGCCAGTTCCTTCATGAATTTGTCGTTGACACCGACATCGGACAAGGCGCCTGAAATAGCCCCGGCACCCGCTCCGACGGCGGCACCCAACAGGGGATTAAGAAACAGCATGCCGACCAGCGCACCCCAGAACCCTCCGCCCACAGCACCCATTTGTGTCAGCGGATAGGCCTGATTCAGCCTCACCTTCCCGTCTTGGTCCTTGACAGCCACGACGGCATCTTCGAGGTCAATCAAGTAGTCACGTTGCATTTTCACCAGTTTCAGACGCGTTTCCTCTGCCTTGAAGAGGTCGTCATAACCGATCACGATTAAATCGCTCATCTTGGGTTCTCCTGTGTTGGGATGGATTGAATGGCTGATTATAGGCGTTGTTCAAAACGATCAATTCATACCCGGTGCTGGCCTTAAGGTAAACTTGCTCGCTAATCCCTGTAACGAGGGAACACCACTCTCGGCACCTTCGTTTGGCCCATGGAATTGCATCATGAAGAAAATCAACTGTTTGGCATTACTGGCAATCATCGCTCACCTTGGGTGCAGCGCTCCCGTGATGGCGGAGGTAGGTTCCCCCGGCAGTAACATGACGGAAGGCGCTACTTATGGCGACGTTTATGGGGACAGCTATGGCTATGGTCGCGGCCGGAATCTTGGATTTCTGGGGGTGCTGGCTGACCTGATTCTGTTGAGGCCCGTAGGGCTGGCGATGACGGTGGGGGGAGCTGGATTGCTGGTGGCGACCTCGCCATTTACTGGGATCGCCTCTATCGCTCCGCCGCATGATTCTTTCGCACGTGCGGGGAATGCCCTGGTGGTGGGGCCGGCGGGTTTTACCTTCAATCGTCCCCTGGGTGAATTCAGCTACCAGCGCAGTGGGGTTTATCCCGTGTTGACCCGACCCTCCGATATGCCGGTGCAG
>DIVI01000100.1:1063-11380 GCA_002423305.1 Methylococcus sp. UBA6136
AAATTGAAAGGATGTCCGTGTTGAAACTGCATCATTTTCCATCTTCGGGGGAAGCGTGATCATGGGGACTCAAGGTGCTAGGTTCTCCAGTCTGAGACAGAGAATATTTGTCGTCGTGGGATTCCCCGTGGTCGGCCTGATTCTTCTTGTGGTTGCCGCGCTGGGTACCAGGCTCTATCACAATCTCTACCAGTCAGATCTTTCCCGCATCAAGATTGAAACCAGCGCCGCGGCCAATCAGATTGATGCCTGGAACTTGGAGACGGTGACGGTTCCCAGAATCATGGCCGCCGCCCAGGAGCATGGCATGTTTGGCAACAGACAATCCTCCATGGCTTATGCGCGGCAGGTACTGGAAAGCTATCCTCAGTTTACCGGTGCGTATTTCGGTTACGAAGTCGATGCTGATAGCCATGATGCCGAGTTTCTTGCCCAAGCCGTCGCGGATGACAAGTTGGCCATCAATGAAACGGGGCGCTTCATTCCCTACTGGTTCAGGGATATGGCTGACCCAAGCCGGATTCGATTGACACCCCTGGTGGATATGGAGACCAGCTTTTACTACGGCGGCCTGAAGAATCGTGTAACCGGAAAGGCTGAAATTGAAGGTATTGCGCTGGCCAAGGACATCAGCGCTCACTTCAACCCTCTTGATTCGTCCCTTGAGATGATGGGCAAGACAATGGTAACGGAGCCATACGTCTATGAATCCAAGATGATTGTCGAGCAGACCTACCCGATTATGATCAATGGTCAATTCGTGGGCGTGGCGGGCGTTGATCGTTCGCTGGATGAAATTGATAACTTCATTCGGGATCTGAAACCCTACCATTCCGCGAATTTTATTCTCATCAGCCATCGTGGCCGCATCATTGCAGCAACCACGGACGCGTCCCTGAACACGCGACCAATAGAGAAAACACCTTACGCAGACCTTTTGCTGGGCTTGTATAAGGTTTCCGAGAAGGAGAAGGCTTCCGTGCGTATGGGGGAGACCGCGGACGGAAAAAAAATCTTTGCGGCAGCTCCGGTTCCCACGGGTGACTGGACACTGGTGATGTTTGTGGACCGTGAAGAAATTCTGACGCCGGTATGGTCAGCTCTTGGCTGGGTCGTTCTCATTGCGGTTGTGGGTTTTGTGCTGAGTCTCATGATTCTGGCCTGGCTGGCTCAGTCCATCGGCAGCTCGGTCAAAATGGCCGCTGAAGCCGCGGAACGGGTGGCTGAAGGGGATCTGTCCTTGCGTGTCGAGCCGGGCGGATCGGATGAAACCGGGCTTCTGCTGAAAGCCATTCAGAGGATGACGACGAACCTGAATGATCTTATCGGGCAGGTCAAAAAGTCGAGCATCAATGTGATTTCATCCGCCACAACAATCGCGGCGGCCTCCAAGTCACAGGAAGCCGTTGCTCACGAGTTGGGCTCAGCGACCACGGAAATTTCCGCGGCAACCGCCGAAATCTCGGTAACGGCCAACGAGTTGGTCCGCACCATGAGTGATGTGTCCGGCATGGTAGTGGAAACGGCGGAGATGGCTCGTGCCGGTCATGAACGTATCGAAGGCATGGATGCCACCATGCGGGACCTTTCGACCGGGGCTGACTCGATTTCATCCAGCCTGTCGGTTATCAGCGATCGGGCCCAGAACATCACCGGGATTGTCACGACGATCACCAAAGTCGCCGATCAGACCAATTTGCTGTCATTGAATGCAGCCATCGAGGCGGTCAAGGCGCGGGAATATGGTCAGGGATTCTCGGTGGTCGCCGACGAGATACGCCGTCTCGCCGATCAGACTGCTGTGGCTGCTCTGGATATTGAGCAGATTGTTGAGGAAATGCTGGGTTCAGTGTCCACCGGCATCTCGGAAATGGATCGCTTTAGGGTTCAGGTACACAAGGGTGTCGAAACCATGGAACAGGTCAGCCTACAGCTGGTTTCCATTATCGAGCGGGTTCAGGAACTGTTGCCTAGATTCGGGCAGGTCAATGAAAGCATGCAAAGCCAGTCCATCGGAGTCGAGCAGATTAGTACAGCCATGCTCAGCCTCAAACAGGTGGCACATTCCACCACCTCATCGATAGGCGATCTTAATCTGGCAGTGGGCGGACTGCATGAGGCGGTCCAGGCCCTGCGGGAAGAAGTCAGCAGCTTCAAGGTCCAGGATTAGGTTCGTTACGCCGGCGTTATTGCCGAATGGCATCAGTTTCAGAAACTGATGACGACATCGGCAGAGAACGTGAACTGATTATCCAGTTGCACCCCCGGGTTGCTGCTCATATAGGTGTTCTGGCTTGACCAGTCGTAGCGAAAGTTGGGTCTCAAAATCACCCACTTCAATGGCTTATAGTTCAGGCCGGCAGTCAGGCCATAGTAGTTTGCACCTGCCAGGGGATAAGAAGCCATGTTGTTCAGGTTGCAGGCATAGGAGGAGCCGATGCCCTGTTGATCCACATTGACACTGATAGGGCACCGGGCCGGGCCCCAAACCCGGAATCCGTTGTTATCCCGGAACCACTCTGCGCGAACGCCTACGCCCAGATTCTCCAGCACGTCGTACATCAGGTACTGGTTGATGCCGTACCACATTGCATTCTGATTCGTGTCCGCAGCTATGCCACTCACATAATTCCTGATCCCATCGCCGGTAATCACATCGTCGGCGAATCCCATGTCGTTTTGCAGCACGTAATGCAGCGTGCCATCGAGAAAGTTGGCCTTGCCGACCAGGCTGTACAAGGCCCAGGGGCTGTCCGACTGGGCGGAGCGCGCACCGGCCGTTGATCCCAGATTAACCGAATAGTCCTTGTCGTCGCTGGTCCAGGTCACACTGCCCAGGAAGCCCCAGTTGGTCAGCTGGGTGTTGAAGTTGCCGTCCCAGCCGCCGGTGGCGCTGCCCGTTGCGGCGCCCGCGCTGGCAGTCCAGTTTTCATCGAAGGCATAGGTGCCCAGAATGCCAGTATGCGTGAACGGTTCACCGTACTGGTAGGTGTAGGCGTGGCTGTAGAAGAAATTATCCGGAGCCGAGACGACCTCATAACCGACGATAGCGTAGAAGTGCCCTGCCTTGACCGTCAGGCCATTGCCCACCGGCAGATTCATCTCCAGGTAGGCTTGCGGCAAGGCCAGTTGATAGAAACGGCTGCTCCAGCTGGTCAGATGCAGGTCGTAGTTGCCTCTGTTGAGACGTTCACCCGTGCCAAATTCGTAGGGCGGCACCCCATACGCCTGAATGAAGGTGGAATCACTGCCGTAATTTATGTCGATGCGACCACCAAAATCCCAAGATTCGCCGCTAATGTTGATGGCCCGTTCGAGGTATCCGTAAAGCTGGTTCATCTGCAGTTCACCTGCCCGATCACCCAGGGTGATCGGGCCATTGAATCCATCGGCAGGGTTGTTGGCATTGGCGGTGACACCGGCGTTCAGCCAGCCGCCCCAGGTAATGCCATAGTCCCTGAGGAATTGCACATCAGTGCTACCGGCCGCGTAATCCGCAAGTCCCGTTGTCTCTTCGATGTTTTCCGCCAGCAGTGGCCTTAGGGTTGCCAATGACAGCAGGACAGCAAGGATGGCAGGCAACGGGGATTTCATGAGAATTTTTCCTGTGTCGGGTAATGAACCGGTTGCGGCGATATGCCGTCGCCTGAAAGGGTTGCTGGGTCCTGCTTGATCAGGTGTCTGTCGATCCGTCACTGCACTCGCTGAAGACGTCTCTGAACACTTCGATCATGGCGTCAAGGCTGTCGAGCGACTCCGTTTCCGTTGGCTCGATCAGCATGGCTGATTTCAGATCGCCCGGAAAGTAGACGCAGCCTGCACCCACCATCGTCGGGGGATGCAAGACCTGATCAATCAGTTTTTTGGCGAAATAGGCCGTTTCTGTTTCTAATCGGCTGCCGCTGAGTAGGGTTTCATGCATGCAGAGCCGGTTGAAGACAGGGGGAAACATATCCGCCAGTCGGGCTTGCAGGTAATTCGCGTTCAGCACCGCATTCTCGGATACCTGGCGCAGCCCGAGAGCCCCCATTGTGAGGATGTATGCATAGGCACGGATAAGAACGGCTACATGGCCGTGATGGCTTTTGATGCGGCCTATGCTGTGAGGACGATCCTGATCCGGCATGAAAGCATCACCGTTGTGAATGATCACGGGGCCTGGCAGAAAAGGTTCCAGCAGGCGATTGACGGCTACTGGGCCAGCCCCAGGCCCGCCTCCACCATGTGGCGTGGAAAAGGTTTTATGCGTATTGACATGGATCACGTCAAAGCCCATGTCGCCGGGTCGGGCAATGCCCATCAGGGCATTCATGTTGGCTCCGTCGTAGTAAAGAAGACCGCCGCAGGCATGCACCTTGTCGGCGATCTCCAGGATATTTTCCTCAAAAAGCCCCAATGTTGAGGGATTGGTCATCATCAACCCGGCCACTGATTCGCCAAGCATGGTGTCGAGCATCTGCATGTCCAATAGACCGTCAGGGTCTGTTGGCACCAGCCAGCATTGGAATCCGGCCATCGCAGCTGAGGAAGCATTGGTCCCATGGGCCGAATCCGTAATCAGCAGGATGGGACGATGCTGGTTGATGTGCTCGAAATAGGCGCGAATCATTAGCAGTCCGGCCAGCTCACCGTGTGCGCCGGCCGCTGGAACCAAGCTGGCTGCGAACATGCCTGTGATCTCGCACAGATAGCGCTGGAGATGAAAGTACAGTTCCCACAAGCCCGGAAGCGTTTCCGGTGGCTGGTGCGGGTGAGCATTCCGAAAGCCACTCAAGGCGGCGAGTACGTCGTTACGCTTGGGGTTGTACTTCATCGTGCAGGAGCCGAGCGGATAAGCCCCGTTATCGACACCGTGGGACAGTTTGCTGAGCGCGGTGAAATGCCTGACGATCTCTGATTCTGTCAGCTCAGGCAGACCAATGGCTGTTGTTCTGAGTTGGGAGGCATCGAAATAATGACCTACGGCCGGTTCGCCAAAATCGTTATCGGTGATCTGCGAGCCGCTGGCGCCTGGGCGTGATTTTTCCAAAAGCGTTTTGACGGGTTCAGCGCTCATGCTACGGTCTCCATCAAGACGACTTCAAAGGCCTGAACCATAGCGTCGAGCTCTGCCCGGGATTTCACCTCAGTGACGGCAATCAGGAGATGTCTGCCACGATCTAGGCCCGGGTAGTCGACCGCGATACCGGCAAAAATGCACCGGGACCTGAGTTTCTCGAGGAGTGGCATCGTCGTGCAAGGCACTGTCAGCATAAATTCATTGAAGAAAGGGGAGCGAAAAGTCAGCTCGACCCCCGGCAGATCCGTTAACTGACGGGCGAGGTAATGGGCTTTTTCGGTATTGAGGGCAGCCAACCTGGCAAAACCCGTTTCGCCCAATAGGGCCAGAAAGAGGGTTGCCCGTATGGCTTGCAGTGCCTGGTTGGAGCAGATGTGGCTGGTCGCCTTTTCTCGGGCAATGTGTTGTTCCCGCTCCTCCTTCACCAGTGCATAAAGCTCCCGGCCCTGTTGGTTGAACACTCGTCCGACAATTCGTCCGGGCAAATACTTCTCATAGGCTTGGGATGTGGCGATGACGCCGAGATACGGGCCGCCGGCGGAGAGGGGAATACCCAACGATTGAGCCTCGCAACAGACAATGTCTGCACCCATTTCGCCGGGACTTTTGAGGATTCCGGTAAGCAGCGGATGCCAGGAGATGCAGGACAGCACGCCGTGGTCGTGAGCGATGGCCGAGAGGCTGGCAATGTCCTCGATCACACCGAATCGATTTGGCGTCTGAACCAGAATGCCTGCTGTCTTTCCGTCCGCCAGCGCTTGGTTCAGTCCATCCTGATCGAGCCGGCCATCTTCTTCTCGCGCCCGGATGACGACAACTTCAACGTCGCGCCCTCTCATGTAGGTGCGGATGACTTCTAGCCATTCTGGCCAGAAGCTTTCGGCAACGGCGATCCGTTTCTTACCGCTGATGCTCACCATCATCCAGGCCGATTCAGCGGCAGCCGTCGCGCCATCGTAAACCGAGCAGTTGACGCTGGGTTTTCCCAGCAGTCGGGCAAGCAGGGTCTGGAATTCAAAAAGCGCTTGCAATAGCCCCTGGCTCATTTCCGGCTGATAGGGCGTGTATGCGGTCAAAAACTCCCCCCGATTGACGATGGCATCGATCACGGCAGGAGCATGGTGCTCGTAAGCGCCGCCGCCGAGGAAAGACAGGTGGGTTTCAGTGGTGGCGTTACTTGCCGCTAGGGTCCGAACATGTTTTGCCAGTTCCCATTCCGATAGAGGTAAAGGTAAATTCAGTGGCTGTTGCAGTCGCAACGCGGCGGGAATGGCCGCAAACAAGGCGTCGATGTCAGGCAAATTCATGCGTTCAAGCATGAGGCGGATATCGCTCTGGCGATGGGTGTTGTAGCCAATGGGAGTGACAGGTTCGGTCATGGCATCGCCTGGTTCATTGAATAAAGGGTTGATTTTGAATGTTGGTAAGTCTTCTGCTGGCGTTATGGCAGGTTTTTCATACGACCCTCTATAGGCACGTCGAGCACCGGATGCTGATCGCAGTCCCGGTAGTTGAAGTGCCACCATTCGTTGGGCAGCACATTGAACCCTTCCGGTTCCATGGCTCGGCGCAGTTCATCACGACTTTGCCGCGGCCCGACAGGTCCACCCGTCCAATCGGCATGAGCACGGATGCTGAAGTCATCGAACTCACTTGGCATCGGGACTTCCCGGCCGGTGCTCAGATCGTAGAGCCCGACATCCACGGCGCAGCCGCGATTGTGGCGTGAGCCGATGGCCGGATCGGCGACATAACCGTTGGCCCGGTCGGCCTCACTGGCCGAGTCCCATAGGTCGCGGGTGACGCGCCAGGGCCGATAGGCGTCATAGACCAGGATGCCGTAGCCTTTTTGCTTCAATGCACTGTGAACACGAGCTAGTGCCTGAGCCGGCTCTGGCAGTAGCAGGGCACGAGCCTTTGGGTAAAGCGGTCGGCCGGTAAAGTTGTTCGGGGTGGCATAGCGGATATCCAGGTGGATGTCGGGCTCCAGTTGCTTGAGTTCCACCAGTGGAGCCCGATCGACCAAGGGCGGGTGAGTCTGGCAACCGGCAAGCAGGGCAGCAAGCAAAAACGAGTAACACCAGCCATCCCGGCTTGCAGTGGCTTCTTCGGCTGAATATTTCATGGTGAGGCGAAGCTTATTCGCCCTGAATTCCCCCGGCCGTCAGTGCTCTCGGATCAAGGAGCCGTTCGAGTTCATCGCGCGGGATATCGGTCATTTCGGCGGCGACCTCGATGATGGGGCGGCGTGACTGGTACGCCTTCTTGGCGATTTCGGCGGCCTTGAGATAGCCAATAACCGGGTTCAGGGCCGTCACCAGGATGGGGTTCAGGGCCACCGCCCGTTCAAGATTATCGGTACGAACCGTGAAGTCGGCGATGGCTTTCTTTGCCAGCAAGCGTGATGCATTGGTCAGCAGTTCAATGCTCTGCAGCAGGTTGTAGACGATGACCGGCAGCATGACATTGAGCTGGAAAGATCCGGACTGGCCGGCGACCGTGATGGTGGTGTCGTTGCCGATGACCTGGGCGGCGACCATGCAAACCGCCTCCGGAATCACCGGGTTGACCTTGCCGGGCATGATCGAACTACCCGGCTGGA
This sequence comes from Methylococcus sp. UBA6136, assembly GCA_002423305.1. GTDB lineage: Bacteria > Pseudomonadota > Gammaproteobacteria > Methylococcales > Methylococcaceae > UBA6136. The sequence goes on from DIVI01000100.1 coordinate 8,725, forward strand.
GGGCCGGCAATTCGATTTCACCCAACCCGGCCAGCGGACCTGAATTCATCCAGCGGAGGTCGTTGGCGATCTTCATCAGGCTGACGGCAAGGGTCTTGAGCTGGCCGGACAGTTCCACCGCGGCATCCTGGGTGCTCAGACTTTCGAAAAAGTTTTCGTTGGGAACCAGCGGGATGCCGGTCTGGCGGCTCAAGGCATCCGCCATTCGTTGGGCGAACTGCGGGTGGGCATTGATGCCGGTGCCGACCGCCGTGCCGCCCTGTGCGAGCTTGTGGATGCGGGTCAGTGCCGACTGGATGCGGGCGCTGCCATTGCGGACCTGCAAGGCCCAGCCATCGAGCTCCTGGCCCAGGGTGATGGGCATCGCGTCCATCAGATGCGTGCGTCCGGTCTTAACCGCATGGTCCAGAGTGCGCGCCCGGGTCTCGATGGCATCGGCCAGCTTGTCCAGGGCCGGCAACAGCCGCGCCTTGCACTCGATCGCCGCGCTCAGATGGATCGCCGTGGGAATGACATCGTTGCTGCTCTGCCCCATGTTGACGTGATCGTTGGCGCCGACCTTGTGCCCGGATACCCGGGAAGCGAGGGTGGCGATGACCTCGTTGGCATTCATGTTGGTGCTGGTGCCGGAACCCGTCTGAAAGACATCGACCGGGAAGTGCCTGAGATGTCTACCTTCGACGATTTCTGCCGCCGCGGATTGGATGGCCCCGGCGACGGCCGGATCAAGCAGGCCCAGTTCCATGTTGACCTCGGCCGCGCACTGCTTGACCAAGGCGACAGCACGAATGAATGCAGGGGGCATGGGCAGACCGCTGACCGGGAAGTTCTCCACCGCACGCTGGGTCTGGGCGGCATAAAGCGCGTCCTCGGGGACTTTCAATTCGCCCATGCTGTCCTGCTCGATACGAAAGGCGGTGCTGGTCATGAGGTTACCTCGTGTCGCAATGGTGGATGTCGGTCGGACCCTAAAAATGCTGACGGCGGATCAGGTCAGGTTATTCAGGAAGTGCCTCACTTCACTGGGGCCAAACGGCCAGTCCAGTTCTCGGTCGCTGTTGGTATGACGCAGGACCGGGATGCGCAGGCCATAACGCGCCATCCATTCGTCATGGTCGGCGATATCCACGGAAACGAGATCGATCGCTACTCCCTGCGGGTGGTGTGCTTCGCCCAACAGAGCTTCGGCCTCTTCGCACAAATGGCAGCCCAAGGTGCCATAAAGCGTCAGCTGCAGCACGGCGACTCAGTCCGGCTCATAGGCCAGGGTCGGCGCCAGCCAGCGTTCGGCCACGGCCAGCGACATGCTCTTGCGCCGGGCGTAGTCCTCGACCTGATCGCGGCCGACCTTGCCGACATTGAAGTACCGGGCGGCCGGGTGCGAAAAATACCAGCCGCTGACCGACGACGCCGGAGTCATGGCAAAGGATTCGGTCAGCCGGATGCCGGTCCGGGTTTCTACATCGAGAATGCTGAACAGCGCGGCCTTCTCGGTATGATCCGGGCACGCCGGGTAGCCCGGGGCGGGACGGATACCGCGATAGTCTTCCTTGATCAGTTCCTGGTTGCTCAGGTGCTCGTCCGGCGAGTAGCCCCAGAATTCGCGCCTTACCCGCTGATGCAGACATTCTGCAAAGGCCTCGGCCAGCCGGTCGGCTAAGGCCTTGAGCATAATGCTGCTGTAGTCGTCGTGATCCGCGGCAAAACGGTCGAGATGCGACTCGATGCCGATGCCGGTGGTCACGGCAAAACCGCCCACATAATCCTGCTGGCCACTCTCCACCGGCGCGACAAAGTCCGACAGGGCGTAGTTGGGTTGACCGGGTGGTTTGACGGCCTGCTGACGGAGGTGATGCAGGATGGTGAGGGTTTGTGCGCGCGTGTCATCTGTGTAGAGGTGGATGTCGTCGCCCTCGCGTGCGGCGGGGAAAAAGCCGATCACGGCCCGGGCCGTCAGCCATTCATCCTCGACCAGTGTCGCCAGCATTGTCTTGGCATCCTCGAAGAGGTTACGCGCCTGCTCGCCGACAATATCGTCATCGAGAATTTTCGGGTAACTGCCTGCGAGTTCCCAAGTATGGAAGAACGGAGACCAGTCGATGAAGTCGACCAGTTCCTTCAAGGGATAACGATCCAGCGTCTGTACGCCCAGGAAGGATGGCTTGGGTGGGACATAATCCGACCAATCGCCATGGAACGCATTGCCGCGTGCCTGGCCAATATCGTGCATCGGCACCCGGGCCTTGCGGCCACCATGATGGACCCGGACTTCCTCGTATTCGGAACGGATACGGGCGACGTAATCGTCGTGAAGATCGTCGCTCAACAGGCTTCCGGCCACGCCGACGGCACGCGAGGCGTCGGTCACGTAAATCGTGGGGCCCGCCTGGTAATTGGGCTCGATCTTGACCGCGGTGTGGGCCCGCGAGGTGGTGGCGCCGCCGATCATCAGCGGAATGGTGAAGCCCAGCCGCTGCATTTCCTTGGCGACATGGACCATTTCGTCCAGCGAGGGCGTGATGAGGCCGGACAGGCCGATGATGTCGACCTGATGTTCGCGGGCGGCATCGAGAATCTTCTCGCAAGGCTGCATCACGCCGAGGTCGACCACGTCAAAGCCGTTGCACTGCAATACGACGCCGACGATGTTCTTGCC
>DIVI01000193.1 GCA_002423305.1 Methylococcus sp. UBA6136
AGACGCAAGGAGCCGCGAAATTCGAACTCAAGTTTGGCAAGACCGGTCGCCAAGCCGAGGTAACTGGCCACGTCGATGCCGATTTGATCTTGCAGTGTCAATATTGCATGGGGGCGATGTCCTGGCCAGTCAATAGCGAAGTCAATCTGGGCGTTGTTACGTCCGTAGATGAGGCTCTGCTGTTGCCGGAATCGATGGAGCCACTGCTGATCGAGGTGGAAAGCGAAATTGCGCTTGCGGATATTGTCCAGGATGAGCTGCTGCTGGCAATTCCCACGGTTCCGCGGCATCCCAACTGTCAGCTTCCCAATGCGCTCGAGGCAAAGACAGACAAACCCCATCCCTTTGCCGGGCTGGCTGATCTAATGTCCAAATTATCTTCCCAGGAGTAACTCATGGCTGTTCAACAAAACCGTAAAACCCGTTCCAAGCGTGACATGCGTCGTTCCCACGACGCTCTGGCCGGTCCGACACTCTCGATTGAACCCACCACCGGCGAAACGCATCGCCGCCATCATGTTAGTGCAGACGGCTTTTACCGCGGCCGCAAGGTCATTGCTGGCAAGGTCGAAGAGACCAGCGAAGAATAAGCGGCTATTCCGAAATCGGCATCCTCAATTTACTTTCCCCACACACTCGCCTCGACTATGTCGCGAAAGCTGACGATTGCGCTTGATGCCATGGGCGGCGATCACGGCCCCGGTGTCATTGTTCCTGCAGCGCTCGAAAGCGCGGGCAGGTATCCGGATCTCCATTTGATTCTGGTGGGTGATGAAAGCCGCTTGCGGCAGGCATTGAATGGCCGGGAGAAGGAGTATGCCGGCAGAGTTAGCGTTCGTCATGCTTCCGAGTTGGTGGAAATGCATGAGACGCCCTCCAAGGCGCTGCGGGGAAAGAAGGATTCTTCCATGCGGGTCGCCATCGACCTCGTCAAGGAACGTAAGGCCGATGCTTGCGTGAGTGCGGGCAACACTGGGGCCCTGATGGCCATCGCCAAGTTCGTCTTGAAGACCATTCCAGGAATAGACAGGCCAGCGATCATCGCGATGCTGCCGTCAAAGACTGGGCATACCCATGTCCTCGATCTTGGTGCCAATGTCGACTGTACGGCTGAACATCTCTGTCAGTTCGCGGTGATGGGCTACGAGTTGGTCAAGGGCGTGGAGCATCGTGACCATCCTCGGGTCGGGTTGTTGAATATCGGTGAGGAAGAAATCAAGGGCAACGAACAGGTAAAGCAGGCGGCGAAGATGCTTTCAGGCAGCCATATCAACTTTGTTGGGTTTGTCGAGGGAAATGACATCTTTGCGGGCAATGTCGATGTGGTCGTCACGGATGGCTTTACCGGGAATGTTGCCCTTAAGGCTATTGAAGGATTCGCGAAGTTGCTGGGTGGATCGCTCAAGGACGAATTTGGCAAGAATCTCTTCACCAAACTTCTCGGTCTTTTTGCCTTGCCGGTGCTGAAAGCCTATAAAAAAAGGTTTGATCCCCGCGCTTACAATGGGGCGAGTCTGGTCGGTCTCCGGGGTATTGTGGTCAAGAGTCACGGCAACGCCGATCAGACGGCGTTTGCTAATGCCATCCGTGTCGCGATGCTGGAAGTGGAGCAGGGTGTCCCTGATCGTATTGGCGAGCGAGTTGCTGAAGTGTTTGCTGAGAGGAGAATCGCGTGACGCGCTACGCGACCTTGCTGGGTACCGGCGGCTACCTGCCCGAAACTGTCCTCACCAACGAACAAATTTCACAAACGGTCGAAACCACTGACGAGTGGATCATGGAACGGACCGGAATTCGTGAGCGCCGAATTGCCGGCAAGCACGAAACGGCCTCCAGCATGGCAGAGATTGCCTCTCGCCAGGCGCTGGAAGCCGCGGGGCTCAGGCCGGATGAGCTCGATCTGATTATCGTGGGTACGGGAACGCCGGATCGAGTCTTTCCCAGTACCGCCTGTCTGTTACAGCATCGCCTCGAGATTACCCATTGTGCGTCTTTCGACGTCCAAGCCGCCTGTTCCGGATTCATCTTCGCTCTGAGCATTGCTGACCAATACATCCGTGCCGGAACTGCCCGCCACGTCCTGGTTGTCGGGAGTGAAATGAACTCCCGCCTGGTGGACTGGAGCGACCGTTCGACTTGTGTGCTGTTTGGCGATGGCGCCGGGGCGGTGGTCCTGGGTGTCTCTGATGAGCCGGGCTTGCTCAGTACGCATATCCATTCGGATGGCCAATATCAGGACTTGCTCTATGTGCCGAATCCTGCAGCCAGTCATCCCGAGGAGGAGACGGCATCGCGCTACCTCAAGATGCAGGGCAATGAAGTGTTCAAGGTGGCCGTCAACACGCTGGGCCGTATCGTTGATGAAACACTGGAGGAGAATGGCCTTGAAAAGGCCGATGTCGATTGGCTGGTTCCGCATCAGGCGAATATCCGCATCATCACGGCGACAGCCAAAAAACTGAAAATGTCGATGGATCAGGTGGTTGTCACGGTTGAACGGCAGGGTAATACATCGTCTGCGTCCATTCCCCTCGCGCTCAATGAGGCGATTCGCGATGGCCGGATCAAGCGAGGGCAAACCGTTTTGATGGAGGCCTTTGGTGGGGGCTTTGCCTGGGGTTCCGCACTTCTACGTTATTGAATCGGTAGCCTGTATGAATCAAGTAGATCAAGGTCTGGCATTCCTTTTTCCGGGGCAGGGTTCGCAGTCGGTGGGAATGCTGGCTGATCTGGCGGAGAATTTTCCGGTTGTCCTGACTGTTTTTGGCGAGGCGTCCGAGGTTTTGGGATATGACCTGTGGGCTCTGGTGAAGAATGGGCCGGAAGATCAGCTGAATTCAACCCTATTTACCCAGCCAGCGATGTTGGCCGCAGGGGTGGCTGCATGGAGGGTTTGGTGTGAATCCACCGAAGTGCGCCCCGCCTGGATGGCTGGCCATAGCCTAGGTGAGTACAGCGCGTTGGTGTGTGCGGGCAATTTGCGCTTTCAGGATGGTATTCGATTAGTGGCTGAAAGGGCTCGCTTGATGCAGGAGGCCGTGCCCGCCGATGTGGGCGCCATGGCCGCTGTGCTCGGTCTGGCCGATGACCAGGTGGCACTGATTTGTGAGCAGGCGACTAGCCCCGAGCAGATAGTGAAAGCGGCCAATTTCAATGCGCCAGGGCAGGTCGTCATTGCCGGTCACCGCGAAGCGGTGACACGCGCCACTGAGCGGGCTAAGGAAGCCGGTGCCAAACGTGCGGTCATTCTGCCGGTCAGTGTGCCTTCTCATTGTCCATTGATGCAGTCTGCGGCTGATCAGTTCAGACATTGGCTGGATGATGTCGAGTTTGACGCATCGATCGTGCCGGTCATTCACAACGTGGATGCAGCGTTACATGGAAGTGCCAATAGCATTCGCAAGGTCCTCGAACAGCAGCTTTGCGGCTCGGTGCGCTGGGCCGAATCCGTGCGTTACATGGCAGGGCAGGGCGTCGATCGATTTATCGAGTGCGGTCCTGGTCGCGTCCTGGCCGGGCTCAATAAGCGCATCGTATCGGAGGCTCAAACAGAGTCCATTTTTGATGTTTCATCCCTCGAAAAAGCTAAAGGTCTGATTTCATGAATTCACCCCTGGCAATTGTGACCGGCGCGAGTCGGGGTATCGGCAAGGCTATCGCGGAGCGCCTCGGCAATGACGGGTTCTTTGTGGTTGGTACGGCAACCAGCGATGCCGGAGCATCGGCCATTACCGTCTACCTTGAAGAGTTCGGGTTGACTGGAGTGGGCCGTATGTTGAACGTCGCGGAAGTGGGTGCGATTGAAACCTTCATCGACGAAGTCAGCGAGGAATTCGGAACCCCGGCAGTGCTGGTCAATAACGCCGGTATTACCCGGGATAATCTCCTGATGCGCATGAAAGACGAAGAGTGGGATGACATCATCCGCACCAACCTGACCTCGGTCTTTCGTCTCAGCAAAGCCTGCATGCGGGGGATGATGAAGGCGCGTTACGGCAGAATCGTCAACATCACTTCTGTGGTGGGTTCCACCGGTAATGCGGGGCAGGCTAACTATGCGGCGGCCAAGGCAGGCATCATCGGCTTTACCAAATCGCTGGCCAAGGAGGTCGGTTCACGGGGCATCACCGTCAACAGCGTGGCTCCCGGCTTCATTGACACTGACATGACCCGAGC
>DIVI01000004.1 GCA_002423305.1 Methylococcus sp. UBA6136
TAGATCTCGTCGGATATGACGAAGCCTTCTCGCGCATCGACGAATTCAATCAACGCCTGCATGGCCTCGGCTCTCATGACCGAGCCGGTCGGGTTGGCTGGTGAGGCCAGAATGACGCCGGCATCCGAGGCTGCCCAGCGCGACTTCAGCAGGTCGGCCGAGAGATTGAATTCGCTCGCCTCATCGACAGGCATAAATCGTGGCAAGCCCCCAAACAATCGCACGAAATTCGGATAGCAGGGGTAACTGGGGTCGGCCAGCCACACGCCCTCACCCGGGTTGAGCGCGAGCCCCATCGCCAACATCAGGGCGCCCGAAGCACCGGGGGTCACAAAAATTCGCCGATGATCGAAGCTGACCCCTTGCGTACGCTCGTAAAATCCGACAATCGCCTTGCGCAATTCGGGCAAGCCGGCTGCCGGGGTATATTTGATATCGGCCTCGGCCAGCGCCCGGGCTGCGGCCTCGAGAATTTTCGGTGGCGTGGGGAAGTCCGGTTCGCCAATTTCCATGTGGATAATGTCCCTGCCCTGCTGCTCCAGTTCCTTGGCACGGGCAAGAATTTCCATGACAAAAAAAGGGCTGATATCGGTCAGACGCTGGGCGATTTTCATGGGTGACTCTTGCGCGGCTTGAGGCTCGGGCGGAGGCGCTGACCAACATCATTCGTGAGCATTCAAGCCATTTCCCTTGAGATGGATTTCTGCCTATACTTGCCGGATTTTTTTGGAACCTGGTAAGGAGTTTGAAATGTCCAGCAACAAGAAACCTGAGACGCTTTCGACACCCTTCACCTTCGAGCCTTATCAACTTGGGGAGGGGGAAGAGTACATGAATGAGGCGCAAGTCGAGCACTTTCGCCAAATTCTAACGAACTGGAAATCGGAGCTCATGGGCGAGGTCGATCGCACCGTGCACCACATGCAGGATGAAGCCGCCAACTTCCCGGATCCAAACGACCGCGCCACACAGGAATCCGAATTCAGTCTGGAACTGCGTACCCGCGATCGCGAACGCAAGCTGATCAAGAAGATCGATGAATCCCTGAAGAATCTCGAGCGCAATGATTACGGGTTTTGCGAAACCTGCGGCATCGAGATCGGCATTCGTCGCCTGGAAGCACGGCCCACCGCCACCCAGTGCATCGACTGCAAAACCCTGGACGAACTGCGCGAGCGTCAGGTCGGCTGATTTCCTGCCGTCAGGCTTCGGTAAGCCTTGCAGCATCCCGCACCACTTGCCAATTGCCCCTCCTACCGCGGCCGCTTCGCTCCGTCGCCAAGCGGCCCCTTGCACCTGGGGTCACTCTTCACTGCCCTGGCGAGCTTTCTCGACGCTCGGTCTCAGGGGGGCGAATGGCTGGTCCGAATCGATGACATCGATCCTTACCGGACCCAGCCGGGGGCCGCTGATCGCATCCTCTCCAGTTTGGAATCGCTCGGTCTGACCTGGGACCGATCCGTCGTTTATCAAAGCCAACGCTTAGAGCGTTACCGGACCGGACTGGATGCACTGAGGGATCAGGGGTTGATCTACGCCTGCGATTGCTCGCGACGAGAACTGGCCGAGGAACGGACCGACTCGCCACCCGGCGTGTATCCGGGGTTTTGTCGCCACAAGCAATTGGCCCCGCAACCGGAAAATCAGGCGTTGCGCCTGGTCACTGGCGATGTCGTCATCCAATTTGAGGACCGCATCCAGGGTCCTGTGAAGCAGGTCATGGATCGGGAGATCGGTGACTTCATCGTTTATCGACGGGATGGGGCCTTTGCCTATCATCTGGCGACCGTGATCGATGACGCGGAACAGGGCGTGACCGATGTGGTGAGGGGGCAAGACCTGCTGGATTCCACGCCGCGCCAGATTTACCTCCAGCAACGATTGAAACTGCCGACCCCCAAATACGCACATGTGCCGATTTTGCTGAATGCCGAGGGTCAGAAGCTCAGCAAACGAACGCTGGCAGCGGAGGCTGAGACTCGCTACCCCGGGCGACTTCTCGGCTATTTGCTCCGTCTTTTGCAACACCCGCTGCCTGCCGGGATGGAAGCGGCAGCCACAGGGGAAATCCTCGATTGGGCCATTCGTCATTGGCAGCTTGCGCGACTTCGTCACGTCGGCGCCATGATGCCCAAAACCACCCCATTCAGCCTGTGAAACAGACCTTGCTCATATTGGTCAGCAGCATGCTGGTCAACAATCTGGTCCTGGTCAAGTTCCTCGGACTCTGTCCTTTCATGGGGGTATCCAGACGGCAGGAAACCGCCCTGGGCATGGGGCTGGCCACCACATTCGTGCTGACACTGTCCTCGGTGCTCAGCCATTTCGCCAATACCTACCTGCTGGTGCCGCTGAATGCCGAATACTTGCGGACGATCGTCTTCATTGTCCTGATTGCCGTGGTCGTCCAATTCACCGAACAAATGGTCCGCAGAACCAGCCCGCTGCTCTCCCAGGTTCTGGGCATCTATCTGCCGCTGATCACGACCAACTGTGCCGTGCTCGGCGTGGCCCTGCTGAATGTCCAGGCCAGTCATACCTTGATCGAATCCTTCGCTTTCGGCTTTGGTGCCTCGCTGGGGTTTACCCTGGTACTGGTTCTGTTTTCCGGCATTCGCGAACGACTGGAGGGTGCCGACGTGCCCAAGCCGTTTCAGGGCAGCGCCATCGGCTTGATCACGGCAGGGCTGATGTCCGTAGCCTTCATGGGCTTCGCCGGGCTGATCAGGAGCTGAGGCAAACGGCATGCTCGCCATCATCCTGCTCAGCCTGCTGTTTGCCGGTTTCGGTTGGCTGCTGGGCCGAACCGCAAACCTGCTTCCAGCCGCCGAGGATTCAGTCTCGGACAGGATCAACGCCTTGTTGCCGCAAACCCAATGCGGACAATGCGGCTACCCCGGGTGTCGGCCGTATGCCGAAGCGATTGCCCGCAATGAAGCCGATATCAACCAGTGCCCGCCGGGTGGTGAAGCCTGCATCGGGGCTTTGGCCGAACTGCTGGGCCGTGAACCGAAATCTCTGGACCCCGCATTCGGCACCGAAAAACCCCCTGCCGTCGCCTTCATCGACGAACCACGCTGTATCGGCTGTGCCCTGTGCCTGCCCGCGTGCCCGGTGGATGCGATTCTTGGCGCACCGAGATTCATGCACACCGTCATCGTGTCCGAATGCACGGGATGCGAACTCTGCATCCCCGTCTGTCCGGTGGATTGTATCGAGCTGGTGACCATCGACAGGCCCGCCTTG
>DIVI01000245.1 GCA_002423305.1 Methylococcus sp. UBA6136
GAAGCGGGCTAGCGGCTGTAGCGAAAGTAGGTCATGGCGGGGGAGGGTGGTGCAAGGATTCTTGTCAATGTTCCATTGCGATTTAGGGTCAGGGTGGTGGGACCACCCTTGCTTATCCCGCTGGAAAAACAAGTCAAACGGTAGTCCGAAACGGACATCGTTTTGGCTTGTGAGAGTAAGCCTGTCCCGTGCCCTAAACCCCTGTCGCCGTTGCACAGCGCAAAGTAGGTATCGTGAATGAGCAAATGGGCGGTGCCGTCATCATTTCGACTGATCGTGAGCGTTTGCAGTGATCCGTCTTCCGGATCCACGGCCTGCCAGGCACCGATGAAAGGTCCAATATTGGAAGGGGAGGCGAAGGTGGCGGTGGTGCCGGTCAATATCCACAGGGCCAAAATGGTTAGGTGCAATGGTTTCATAGGCTTTTAAAGTTTATCGGGTGTCAGCTGCAAATGAGTCTGTAGCCATTCGAGAAACCCTTTGGCAAACCGGGCTTCTGCTGAAGTGTGGGCATGGTATTCCTCATACAGGCGAATGGCCTGCATGAGATGTTTGGTCTCTTCGAGGTTTTCGAGCGTGATGGTCAGGGGCTTGAACGGCGGGGAGGGGGGCATGCGTCGATTCTGCTGATTTGTAATGGAGTCTGGGTGTCTCGGTCTAAAACATGGCGGATGAAGCTTAGCTTATCCTCCAAGGGATAGGCGATAGGCGCCATAGGTCATTCGTCTGAGATGCCTGTTCTCGGCGTTATGCGTCCCGATCTCCAACTCATCCTGCGGGCGATGGCCGTTCGCACACCCCGATGTTTGTTTGCCTGCCGGTGAATTTTAAAGAATTCCAGCGACAAAAAGTGCGCTGATTTATCTTTTATAAGAATGACTTGCATAGGTGGGGCCAGCAAAGTTGCTGATGATTTATATCAAAATTGCCAAATAATCATTGGATCAACGGCCAAGTCCTTCCTATCTTGGCGCGGTGAGTCGAACTTATTCCTCGCCGAACCCATGGCGAGCGATCACTCAATACGGAGTTCTCGAACCATGAAACACAAGCATCTGAAATTGATCGGTCTGTTTTTTACTGCTGGCGCATTTGCCAATGGCGTCCATGCTCACGGCTATGTCAGCAATCCGCCGTCGCGAAGCATTCTGTGTAAACAAGGCACCAACGTGAACTGTGGTGCCATTCAGTATGAGCCGCAAAGTTTGGAGGGCCTTTCGGGCTTCCCCAATGGCGGACCCGCTGATGGAAGCATCGCCAGTGCGGGCCTTGCCGGATTTAGCCCGTTGAACGAGCAGACCAGTTCGCGATGGAGTCGGCAGGCCATGCAGCCCGGCCCACAGACGTTTACCTGGACATTCACGGCAAACCACNNGCCGCGTTTGAATTGACTCCGTTCTGTACAGTTGACGGCAAGATGCAACGTCCTCCAATGGTCGTCAGCCACCCGTGTACTGTACCTGCACGCTCAGGCCATCAGATCATTCTGGCTGTCTGGGAGATTGGCGATACGGTCAACAGCTTCTACAACCTTATCGATGTCGAGTTCAAGGGCGGCAACACCCCTGTATTACCGACATGGGAGGTAAAGGGTCAGATCAACCCCACTCTGGATTTGGGTGCGGAAGATGTTGTTCGTACCCGTGTGTTCGATCAACAAGGCGAGCGTAATGAGTTGGCCACCCTGCTGAAGATTGCGGACGCCGAGTCCGGCAAAGCCAACACCTGGGCCTTCAATCTGGCGACTCGAATCAACCAGGAGCAACCTCTCCTAAAGGCAGGACAAAAGACGCCAGCCGGTGATATTTCGCCCGTGCCGGGGACGAATCAAATCCATGCGCAGGCAGTGAGTGGTATCGATCGCGTTGAAATCCAGATCGACAAGGCAATCCCGGTGGTTTCGCCCAAGCTTGAGCTGACCGGATTGGCTTCGCCCTATTCTCTCGATTCTGGGGCGGTTAACCTTGGGGTAAACGTCATTGCTTCGCAAGCGATGGATGTGACGGCCACGCTTTATGATCCACAGCAACGGGTCGTGACCCTCACCACCGTGAGCATTCCTGCTGACCAGTCGACACCCCTTACTCTCAACGTGTCTTCGGCCAATGCGGGCAATTACCAGCTGGTTATAGTGGGCAAAGTGAGCGGCTCCGGCGCGGTTCTGCAGAAAACTTACCCGGTGGTTTTTGAGGCCCCCTCATCGGGTGGGGCTTATGACCACGTCTTCCCGCAAAACCTCAGCCAATACAAGGCGGGAACCCGGGTGCTGCAGTCACGGGATGGCCGGGTGTACGAATGCAAACCCTGGCCTTATAGCGGGTATTGCCGGCAGTGGTCTGCGGGGTCCAACCAGTTCGAGCCGGGCATAGGCTCCGCATGGACCAGCGCCTGGATGATCCGCTGAACTTTGCGCTGGATTCTAGCTGTGGATTGAGATAATCCAGCTGGCGATGAATCCAATCCGGGGAAGACATCAAGGGGTGATGGCAAGTCATCCCTTGATGTTGTGTAGACAATAGACCACTAGCAGAAGAAGAGGGGTCCTCACGGATAATCATCCATGAACTTTTTCAGCAGGATGAACGAGTCCTGTTTAACGCTGAGGTCCCCGGAGTAGGGGGTGTTAAACAGGAATGCGATGTAAAGATTGAGGGACAGAATAAAGG
>DIVI01000054.1:0-255 GCA_002423305.1 Methylococcus sp. UBA6136
GTTTTGCCGCGCCTGCAATAAGGTGTCGTCGACCACGTCCTGATATTCCGGCATTTGTGCGGCGGCGGCTATCAGTGACGGATTGGTGGTGGCATCGCGAGGTGTGTAGCGATGTATCGCCTGGAAGTCGCCGGTGTCGGCCACCACCACGGTCATGGCGCGAAGTTGATCAAGTAGCGTCTGGCTCATGCAAGGCTCCTGCTATGGATGGGGTTGAGGTTTGGCGTGTGACAAGTAGATCGTCCCATTAAAACG
>DIVI01000054.1:272-15875 GCA_002423305.1 Methylococcus sp. UBA6136
TTTGCTGAAACGCACTACTAGGGCCGGTTAGGGCAAGTGGCGTTCGAACCAGAGCTTCATGGCGATGATGCTCAGAGAAAGCGCGAGTGTAATGCCATTGGCCAGCACGATGGGTGGCGAATGGATCGAGGCTCCATAAATCAGCCATAGCAACACGCCGAGGCTGAACAGCAGAAACATGCTGAATGAAATGTCGCTGGCGGATTGGGAGCGCCAGGTTTTGATGACCTGCGGGATGAATGAAACGGTGGTCAGGGTGCCGGCCAGGCTGCCGACGAGATCGGTGGTTTCCATGGATAATTTCGCCATGTGTCGTGCTCGGGAATTTCAGATTCAAACTCTAGCATGGGAGGGGCCAGCTTTTGTTCTTGCTGAGTCTTTGGCCCGCGTTTTTCCGGTTGTAAACCCATCGCCAATCATTGGGAGTATGCTTCGGCTCGTTGGTGTAGAACACAATGAATGGTGGAGGAACGGTTATGAGTCAGTGTGATATCGGTCTCATCGGCCTGGCGGTCATGGGCGAAAACCTGGTGTTGAATATGGCGTCGAAGGGCTTCAGCGTGGCGGTCTATAACCGAACCACCGAAGTGACCGACAAATTCGCCGAGGGTCGGGCAAAGGGAAAAGCCATCACCCCCTGCCGAAGTCTGGAGGAATTCGTTGCTGCACTGGCAAAACCGCGCAAGGTGCAGATCATGGTCAAGGCCGGGGCGCCGGTGGATGCAGTGATCGAACAGCTCATCCCGTTGCTGGAGCCCGGGGACATCATCATCGACGGGGGTAATTCGTTGTGGACGGATACCCAGCGTCGTGAGAAGGCTCTGCGCGAGCGCGGGTTGCATTTCTTCGGGGTCGGGGTTTCCGGGGGCGAGGAGGGTGCGCTGAAGGGGCCGTCGATCATGCCGGGTGGTTCCGCTGAGGGTTGGAAGGCTATTGAGCCGATCTACACGCGAATTGCTGCCGTGGCCGAGGGTGAACCCTGCTGTCGTCATATGGGTACGGACGGTGCGGGTCACTATGTGAAGATGGTGCACAACGGTATTGAATATGGCGACATGCAGCTCATCTGCGAGGCTTATGCGATCCTCAAGGCGACGCTGAACCCCAGCGCGGACGAACTGGCCGCGATATTTGGCGAGTGGAACCACGGCGAGCTGGACTCTTTCCTGATCGATATCACCACCCGAATTCTGGGTTTCAAGGATCACTACAGTGACCATCCTCTGGTAGACATGATCGTCGACAAGGCGGGGCAGAAGGGCACGGGAAAATGGACCGTCGGTCATGCGACCGAGATGGGGGTCCCGCTCTCCGTCATCGCCAGCGCGGTCGAGGCGCGCATTCTCAGTTCACTCAAAAATGATCGCGTGGCCGCTTCCAAGTTGCTGCCTGGCCCTGTGACCCAGCCGTTTACCGGCGATCGCAAGGCGCTCATCGACGCCGTGCGCGATGCGCTCTACGCTAGCAAAATCATCAGTTATGCTCAGGGTTTCGTGCAGTTAGGGGTTGCTTCCGAGCGGTACCAGTGGCACCTCAATTTCGGTGACATTTCATCGATCTGGCGCGGAGGCTGCATCATTCGGGCCCGGTTCCTCAATCGAATTACTGAAGCCTACCGGAGAAATCCCGAGTTGAAGAACCTCATCCTTGATCCGTATTTCCGCGACATCATCGTCAGCTCCCAAGCCAACTGGCGACGGGTGGTGCAATTGGCTGTGGAATACGGCGTGGCCGTGCCGGCGTTTTCTGCGGCACTGTCCTATTACGACAGTTATCGGGCCGAGCGGCTGCCAGCCAATCTGTTGCAGGCCCAGCGTGATTACTTCGGTGCGCATACCTATGAGCGGATTGACAAGCCGGAAGGCGACTTTTTCCATACCGAGTGGTTTTGAGAAAATCGCCCCATCTCTAACGAATTGAGGAGAACACCTATGAAACGATTGATTGGACATCCGCATTGGCGCCGAGGGGTGGCATTGGCGCTTGTGATCATGGGGGGATTGAGTTTTTTTCTGGCACCCGGAAATGCGCCCGCTGGCTTCTTGCTGGCAGGGGCGGGTGTCTTGCTGGAGGTGATTGGCATCACGTTGAAGCATGGTGAAGCCTAAGTCTGTGCCCGCAGCGGATGGGTGCAGCCGTAGCA
Organism: Methylococcus sp. UBA6136; assembly: GCA_002423305.1. Classification (GTDB taxonomy): domain Bacteria; phylum Pseudomonadota; class Gammaproteobacteria; order Methylococcales; family Methylococcaceae; genus UBA6136. Next base: position 2,416 of record DIVI01000054.1, read on the forward strand.
CCTGTTGGGGCAACCGATTCAGGGCCTGCTGATATCCACAAAACCTGTGGATAACTCTGTGGGCAAAGTGATGCAAGCGACCATCCATCGCAACGTCCATTGAGTTGGCTAGAATTTGGTCAGATCCTAACTATCTGATTTATCAATGATATATATTTTTTTAAATGTTTGGCCTAGAAAAATCAGTCACTTGGCCAGGTTGTGTATGAATCGACACGATCCATCAGTGGATGCATTGTTGGTTTCTTCAGGGTTTACCGAGAAATCTGACCGATGAATCGATCTTCCACAGCGATGTCTACCCGCGAGAAGTTGCTTGACCAGGGCGTGGCCATGATCACGGAGCATGGCTATCACGGCGTGGGTTTGCAGAGCATTTTGCAGAGCGTCGGTGTCCCCAAGGGCTCGTTCTACCACTACTTTGCCAGCAAGGAAGATTTCAGTGCCGAGGTCATCCAACACTACATCGCGCCCTTTATCGAACAGCTTGATCACGAACTGCAACGGCCGGACATCGATGCCCGCCAAGCCTTGAGAGCCTACTTCAAGGATCTGACCGAGGAAGCGGCCCGGCGCGATTTTCGCGGGGGCTGTCTGCTGGGCAATCTGATGGGGGAAATCGGCGAAACCAGCGATAAATGCCGGGCATCGCTCCATTCCGCCGTCAACCGCTACCGGGACAAACTCGCCCAGGCGTTGAGTCGGGGTCAGCAGGAGGGGGTGTTTCGTAACGATCTTACTGCTGAAGGCATGGCCGATTTGCTGGTGAATCAGTGGCAAGGCGCGTTGTTGCGCATGAAGATCGAGCGTTCGGTGCGTCCGCTGGAGGATTGTCGGGACAGCTTGGTGGACGGGTATTTCGCAGGCTGATTTTTTTACTTGAATACTAGGCGACCGGTCGTCTAGTATGTCGACCGACCAACGACCTAATCAGACCGACACTCTTATGGAGACTTGTCATGCCCAAGTACCTGATTGAACGCGACATCCCAGGCGCCGGCCAGCTGACGGCCGATGAGCTCAAGGCCATTTCCCAACGTTCCTGCAGCGTCCTGAAAACCATGGGCCCTGAAATACATTGGCTGGAAAGCTTCGTCACCGACGACCGGGTGTACTGCCTTTACATTGCACCGAATGAGAGGATGATTCGCGAGCACGCCGAAGCGGGCGGTTTTCCGGTCACGGCGATTCGGCCGGTCCGCTCCCGCATTGACCCGGCCACGGCGGAATAAAGAACTGAATAAAAAAATCCAAAAATAACTTACGGAGAGCACACTCATGAACCCTTCCCAAACCATAACCCCACGCCAACCCGTCCTCGCCATCGCCCTGGGTCTGGCCCTTGCCATGACCGCGGCCGTCCCGGTGCAGTCGCTGGCCGATGAAACCTGCGCTTCGCCCTACATGAAGAAGATCACCGGCCAGGAGGATTTCGTCTATGTCTGGACCCTGGGCGTGGAAGGCGTCGGCGACGAACAGGACAAACTGGTAACGGTCGACGTCAACCCGAAGTCGGAAAAGTTCGGCAAGGTCATTAACAGCGTCTCGGTCGGCGGCCGTAATGAAGCACACCATTCCGACTTCACCGATGACCGGCAATTCCTCTGGGCCGGCGGCTTGGATACCAGCAAGATCTTCGTCTTCGACGTCAAGACCGATCCGTCCAAACCGAAACTGGTCAAGACGCTCACCGATTTTGTCGCCAAATCCGGCGGCGTGGTCGGGCCGCACACCATGTACGCCCTGCCGGGCCGGATGATCATCACCGGCCTGTCCAACAACAAGGATCATGGCGGCCGCACCGCGCTGGTGGAATACACCAACGAAGGCGAGTACGTCGCGACCCACTGGATGCCTACCGATAGCGACCTGCAGGGTGCCATCAAGACGGGCAACTTCGCCGATGGCTACAACTACGATGTCCGCGCCTTGCCGCGCAAAAACCTGCTGGTGACCTCGTCCTTCACTGGCTGGAACAACTACATGATGGACTTCGGCAAGATGCTGACCGACGCCGAGGCCATGAAGCACTTCGGCAATACCGTGGTGACCTGGGATCTGCATACCAAGCAGCCGAAAAAGGTGTTCGATGTGCCTGGCGCGCCATTGGAAATCCGTTGCGCCTGGGGCGAGAGCCACAACTACTGCTTCACCACCACCGCGCTGACCTCGCAAATCTGGCTGATCCATGAGGATGCCAAGGGCGAATGGCAAGCCAAGGCCGTGGCCGACATTGGCAATCCCAAGGACATCCCGCTGCCGGTCGACATCTCCATTTCCAATGATGACAAGCTGTTGTGGGTGAATACCTTCATGGACGGCAAGACTCGCGCTTTCGACATCAGTAACCCGGAAAAGCCGGTGCAGATCTACGAGAAGACCATTGGCGCCCAGGTCAACATGGTGTCCTCCAGCTGGGATGGCAAGCGGCTGTATTACTCCTCCTCGCTGCTCGCCAACTGGGACAAGAAGGGCAAGGACAACGAGCAGTTCCTCAAGCTATTTCAGTGGGATGGCAAGGAGCTGAAACCGACCTTTGCCATCGATTTCCTGGCGGAAAAACTGGGCCGGCCGCATCAGATGCGCTTCGGCGCGCATGCGCTGTACTCCCAGGTCGCTCAACAGTCGGATAAAGCTCAGCTTGCGGTCAAGTAGGCGATAGAGCGTTGCGCCGGCCTGTCCGGCGCAACGTGACCCGATCAATCAGTCCGCATGCAGCGCTTCGGCCACTGGCCTTAAGGGTTAGAATTCCGAGGATGAGCACCATGCAACCCACCATGAATTCCATTATTTCCCTAGACGCAAAGCAACTTGACGATCCCTTGTTGCTTGAATGGGCGCTTGAGCGCTATCTCGAAATACCCGTGGCCGAGACTGAGAGGCGTCAGCAAGTTATTGCGGGTGTTTTTCATGATCTGACCTTGCAAAGATTTTTGGATGTTGACCATTCATGGCTGACATCCCGCCTTCTCAGGGACTTGCCCGAACACTGTTTTGCCAACCTGAAACCCACACTCCTGAAGCTATGGGAGCAAGGGTCTCCTTCTATCATGGGCACGGTCAGCCAAATCCTGGCCAATGTGACCCCGGACAAATGGTGCAGCCTGATGGAGCAGCACCTTCAGGATATAGAGCAGGGTACGGAGAGACCCAGAGTCGAGGTGATTAGCCAATGGCACCAGATCAAGACTGAACCGGCAGCGGCGTGTTTGCCGGACAAGGTCAATCGACTGGCGCGTTGGCTGCTGCAGGACCGTCCGGAACATCTCGACCGGATAGTGTTGATCAATTACCTGCCGCGTTTGGCCTTGCAGCTGCAGGATGACGCGCTGGGTGCGGTCCTTGATGCGAGCCTCCCATCGTCCGGAGATGAATTCGTTCCCGATTCTCTTCTTTGCTCGCTGTTTCAAGGTTTCTTCGGCCAGGATAGCTTGCTTGATCTGGTATTTGCCAAGGCCCGCTTAGAGTCCGAGCAATCACTGGTACTTCTCTCCCCTTGGTTTGAACCTGGCACGCCTTTGGAGCAGTGGGAGGCTTGGTTAATTCATCCGCCGGAGGTGAGTGAACTCGAGTCTTTGCTGAATGCATACGGCCAAAAATCAGAGGGTTGTCAAAGGCTCTCAGGGCTGCTAGCCCCTGACGCGTTGCTACGGCAGTATCTTGACCCTGAAGAGGTTTGTCAGGTCGCGGTGGCAGCCCTGCTGGAGGCCAGCCTGTTAACGGACTTCTCCCCTGCCGGCTTGAGCCTGGATACCACCCTCGATCTACTCGTCGCCGACCTCAAGGAAAATCCGTGGAAGGCCAGCCTTAAGCAACACCTGCTTGACTTCGATGCTCATGAGTCAATACAGGGGCTGTCGCATCGCCTCAGCGGGCAGGATGAAAGCTATGGCAGCAGCAATCTGGCCTGGGCCATGGGCGAGATCGGGGATGTCGCCTTCATACCGACGTTGATCGAGTCGATGGGCGAAGACCACGGTGACTTCCTTTGCGAGGAGGCCATGAGAGCCCTCACCAAAATCGGGGAGCCGGCGCAGGAAGCCCTTGTGAACGCCTGGGATAGTCTTGATGACTCCCAACGGATTTTTGGTATTGGAGTGATCGAAGCCGTAGGTGGGCAAGGGGCCGTCGAGTTTGCGCTCGATCATTTTGACCGGCTTATCATGAGCCAGACCGATCTCTTTTGCGGCTTGCTGGAAGCCATCCCAGACCCGCGCCTGCTGGGTCGGCTCAAAGGGGTTCTCCATGAACAATCGCCACTGATCGACCAAGCCTATTACGTGCAGGCGCGACTCCTGGGCAGCGATGATCCCGAAGTCGAAGTCGTCCATCAACGAGTCATCGCGGAACGGGAAAGGGTATCCCGAACCATGATGTCGTTCGCGGCGGGCAAGTCCGAGCCAGGACCGCTGATTCTCAAGTTGCGCTGCCCTGCGTGTGGGGCTGAGCATCGTTATCCCACCCTGGGGGTCGTCGTGCCGCCCAGCCAGACGGAAGGCATTCCCTATCTGCTCGCGGATGAGCATCCCTGTAAAAGTTGTCACGAATGGGTTGAGTTCGAATTCACCCAGGAGGCTTACGGCAGACTGATCCCCGAGTCTTTTTCCTTGCTGACGCAACCCGGTCAGGATCTGTCGGATATCCGGGTAAAGCCCATGAGCTGCCGTCTGGATAACGAAGTCGTGCCCATGGCGGTTGCCCTACAACGTCTGCGTGAACGCATCGCGGCAAACCCGGATGATTGGGTCAGTCACCTCAAGCTCGGGTTGATCCTCCCGGCATTGAATCGTCCACAGGCCGCCGTGTCTCATTTGTTGCCCGTGATCCGGCAACACCCCAAGGCGGTGGATGTGGTCACGCTCCTGGCGGGTCAATTGATGCGTCTGGGTAAACAGGAGCAGGCCTTGACGCAATTGCAAACGGCCCTGGCCCGCCCGGGGGTATGGGAACGATACACACCCAACGGACCGAGCAACCGTGATTTCGTTGACCTTTACAACGAGTTACGACGTCAATTAAATCGTTACGATCTGCCGGCTCTGCATCCCTCTGCTCTTGAGTCGCCCGCCAAGGTGGGTCGGAACGACCCATGCCCCTGCGGCAGCGGCAAGAAATACAAGAAATGCTGTCTGGATTAGGGTGCTCAAGGTCAAGTTGCCAACCATCAACGCGCATTTGAAAACCCTGTTTGCTCAAAGTGAACTCCAGCCGGAGGCAGCCAAACGGAAATTCCTGATAGTTCGCCAGGAAGGCTTCCCCAGGGTGAGCTGTAAATGATGAAGACAGAAACTTGCCGTCGCTGCACCTTGTCGCTTCTGCTTGTGCTGGCATTAGCCTCATCTTTTTCCGTGGCTGCCGATGAACCGCCCTCACAGGCTCCGGGTTATGGGGCCTTGCCCTATTCGCCTCCCAAACCCGGCAGTTACACGCTACCGAGTATGGGCGAGGCGGCGGACGGGCAGGTGCTGGAGTCGAGCGGTCAGCCGGTGACGCTGCACCAGTTGTATGCGGGCCGTATGGTGCTGCTGAGCTTTATCTATGCAACCTGCGACGATGCCAATGGCTGCCCGCTGGCGACGATGGTGCTGCATCGCATCCAGTCTGCATTGAGGGGCAGGCCGGAGTTGGAGGGCCGTTTGCGGCTGATCACGCTGAGTTTCAATCCCAAGCACGACACGCCCGAGGTGATGGCAAAGTACGGCGAGAGTTTTCAATCGGGCGGCATCGACTGGCATTTTCTCACCACGCGCTTGGAGACCGAATTACAGCCGATCCTGCGCGATTATCAGCAATCCGTGGACCGGGAAGTGGATGCGCAAGGCCATCCCACGGGCAAGTTTTCGCATCTGCTGCGGGTTTATCTGATTGACGAGGAGCGGCGGATTCGCAACAGCTACACCGTCTCGGTACTGCATCCCGATCTGGTGCTGTCGGATATCGAAACGCTGCGGCTGGAATCGAGCGCGCCAGCAAGGCCGGCGGCGAACGCGCCGGCCTCCGCGCCGATTCGGGCGGGGGACGACAAATCGGGTTATGAGCGTCCGGACTACCAAACGAACTCGGCTGCGCTGGCGCAGCGCCAGGGCCCGCCGGCTGATCTCTTCCGGTGGGCACGTCACCCGGTCCTGGGGCTGCCACCCTTGCCGACCCCGGCGGACAATCCGATGACGCGGGAGAAAATTGCGCTCGGCCGCAAGCTGTTCTACGACCGGCGGCTGTCTCTGAATCAGACTTTTTCCTGCGCCATGTGCCACATTCCGGAGCAGGGTTTCACCAGTCAGGAGCAGGCCACCGCCATCGGTATCGAAGGCCGCACAGTGCGCCGCAATGCGCCGACGATCTACAACGTGGCCTATCTGACTTCGCTGTTCCACGACGGTCGCGAATCTAAGCTGGAGAATCAGGTCTGGGGACCTTTCCTGGCGGCCAACGAGATGGGCAACCCGTCCGTCGGGGCTGTCATCGACAAGCTGAAGTCGCTGCCGGATTATCGGGGTCTTTTCGAAAAGGCTTTCCGTCGTGGGCCGAGCATGGACGCGGTCGGGCAGGCGATTGCCAGCTACGAGCGGACACTGGTATCCGGGGATGCACCCTTCGATCGCTGGCATTACGGCCGTAGAGCCGATGCGTTGTCGCCGGCGGCGCAGAGGGGTTACGCGCTATTTGCCGGCAAGGCCGGCTGTGTGCAATGTCATACGATCGGAGCCAAGTCGGCGCTGTTCACCGACAATCAGTTGCACAATACCGGGCTCGGATATCAGGAAAGCATGCGCCGCGAACCTGCCACTACTCCGGTTCAGGTGGCGCCCGGTGTGACATTTGATCTGTCTGCGGCCAGCATCGGCCAGGTCGCCGAGACTCGCCCCGGTGACCTGGGTCGCTACGAGGTCACGCAAAACCCGGCGGACCGCTGGAAATACCGGACGCCCTCCCTGCGCAATATCGCGCTTACCGCGCCGTACATGCACCATGGCGGGATAGGCTCGCTGCGTGAGGTGGTCGAGTTCTACAATCGGGGCGGCGTGCCCAACGAAAATCTGGATCCCCTCATCCAGCCGTTGCATCTTGGCGAGGACGAAATTGAAAGCCTGGTCGACTTTCTGGAGTCGCTGACCGGCAGCGGTGTTGACACGCTAGTCTCCGATGCCTGGAGCGCGCCGGTCGGAGAGCGCTGAACTTGCCTGACATGGTGGGGCGGCGCCCATAAGCCGAGATGGGCCGGCATCTTGCCGTGCCGCTGGTCATAATCCTCGAGCAGGAAAGCGGCATAAGGTCCTTTATTGCAGGCAGTTTGCTCGGTAAGGCGATCTGCGAATATGAATGGCCGTCATGATGATGGGCACAAGCAAGAAGACAAGCATGTGCTGATACGCTGGAACTTTTTGCAACGGACCGGCGTCCCATTTGGCGGCATTTGCCGCTTACCTTGTGAGGAAATCCATGGAACTGATGATTCTGAGCCTGACCTTGGTAGCTATTGCTCTGATTTTGAGTTTTGACGTGGCTGAACCACGTCAGGCAGTCAGGGTGATTGATCGTGATGCGGAAAGGCGTTTGGAACGCTGGATGGCTGAAAGGCCTTAGCCGAGGGTGTTCCCTCCCCATCGGGGGACGTGCTGCCCGTAAAAAACCCGGCTTATGGCCGGGTTTTTTACGGGCTTCTTTCAGGGAGCTCACGGAGTGGTGTCCTTCACAAATGCTTCAGATCAAATTGATCGCGGGTTGCATTGCGAAGCTGGGTCTCGAAGGGTTCGATTTTTTCACTGGGCATTTGGCAGATAACCCGAACGCCTCGCTCGGTGTAGTCTTCGAGACGTTCCTCGGCGCCATGGCTGTCCAGGCACCGATAGAGGCTACCCATTTGGTCAAAGAGCACTTCGACCGCGATCCGGAGCCGAGGGAACTCCTCGCGCCGGTCCGCTTTGCGGAGCGCTTCACTCGCCGTACCCCCGTAGGCGCGCATCAATCCGCCGGCACCTAGCAGAGTCCCGCCGAAATAACGGATCACGCCGACGACAATGAAGTCCAGCCCCTGCCCCTCAATAACCTTGTAGATAGGTTGTCCGGCCGTTCCTGTCGGTTCACCACCGTCGCTGTAACGGTATTGCTGGCCCATACGATAAGCCCAACACAGGTGGGAGGCTTCCGGGTGTCGCTGAATCAGGGTCTGCAGAAACTGGTTCGCCTCGGTCGTCGTCCTGATGTGTCGGGCGTAGGCCAGGAAGCTTGAACCTTTGATGCTGTCGCGGTGCTCTGCTACGCCCTCAAGAGTGATGAAGCGTTGGTTCGTGGAATACGTTTTATCTGTCACCGATTCCATTCTATCAAGTCCCGTATGGCGAGGGTTTCAGCAGATTCCCCCTTCAGTGAAGAAGTACTGTTCCAGGACCCTTGCCGTCGCTTCGCCGAAGTCATGGCCAGTCAGTGCCAGCAAAGCGTTAGTCTCTTGTTGCTCCAACTGCCATAGGGTCGCAAGTTGACGGATCAGTTGAAGGATTTCCTGTTTGGTATCCCCTGACAGGGGTTCCCGCAAGCTTTTTCCTTCACGGCGCAGCAGGCATTCCACCAGCACGGCATGAAAATATCGTAATCCGTGAACCGGGTGGGTGTTCATGTCGCTGATGAGGTAATCAAACTTCTCGGCAAACATCGCGTCGTGCAGATAGGCCGTGAAATGACCAGCCTCATGAGCCCGCTGCAGGAGTCGAAAGAAGTGACGCTGAGCTTGATGCTCCGTGGGGTCATGAAAGAATTTCCAGGCATGCTCCAGGTCGTGGATGAGGAATTCGAAGCCATTGGCCTTGCCGAGGACCGGCTGAACCGCCCGGGGGAATTCGCTAATGACCGTGACCGGCCGGGTGCCTTGGATCTGCATGCCAAGCACTTCGAGAGGGGATGGAATGCGGGTGAGCAGGGTCAGTGGCCAGTCCCCGAGGACCCAGCCGAGCAGAGCGATGGGTACGGAGGGGGTGATTTTGAAAAAGCGGGCATCGCCAAGCCAGTCGATCAATGATTCGTCCAGCGCTCTCCCATGGGCCGCGAGAAGATGTTCGCGCCAAAGTGGGTGATCCGGGGTATTGCCGTATCGATGGTTACGGGAGGCGAAGCGAGTCCCATGCCGGTCCATTTGCCATAGGAGAAAGTAGGAGGCAGCAAAGGCCGCGTCGCTGATTTCATCCTCATGCCAACGTGAGTGCTGGTGCATGAGGTCACTGATCAGTCCAGGGGAAGGGCGGGTATCGGCGGGTGCGATCAGAGACTGTTCCTCGGTAGCTGATGACCCCTTGATCTCTTTGAGCTGAATTGTTGCGGGTTAGGGCCGACGGGAATGTTCGCGTATTTGGGGGGCGTTTGCCAATGATTGGATTGCCACCCGAGGTGACGAATCGTACTTCTGTTGGACCTGATGATGATCTTGTGCTGTCAATGTCGAACAATGAAGCAAAAAAAGCCCCGGAGACCGGGGCTGGGGGGAGGAGAGAAAGTGTTATGTTCTGGTAACTCAGTCATGGTTCGCTTCGGCGGACTTGGGTGGGTTGGGAAGGTCGACGGTTGCCATCGAGACCACGATGACTAATGCAAGAATGAAGATTTCCATGGTTTACCTACTTGGGTTGTTGAAGTCGATTGTGACTATAACAGAAGGTAAATGGCTTTAAATTCGATTAACTGTTTTCTTTATGGAAACAAATGGGGTTTTCGCCCCCGGGGCGGGGGCGCCATGTGAGTGGGGGAGAAATTTTTTAGCGTAACCAGCTGTTCCGCTGAATGAGTGATTCCAGCCAGGCTTCAGGTGCCTTGGGTTCAACAGCAAGCGTCGGGTAAATGTGGCGGTAGAACCGAGCGATAGCCCCTTGATCGCTGTGGTCCTGACGGGCCGATGGGGCCGGGTTCTCCCGATAGAACATCAAGACTTCTCGTTCGACAGTCCTCGGGTTTGAAATAATCGCAGTAGCAGCCATGGTCTGTCCCTCCGGTAGTGTTCGTGGGCGAAAAAGGGTGGATGTTCCGGTGGAGCATCCACGCCGTTGTGTCGACTGAGAAGGAGAGGCTCAGTCTGTTTTCTTGCCAGCAGATACCGTGCCAGCACGATGGCTAGCGACGTGGTTCATGGTTGGAGGGCGGAACTTGTGCGTGTGTGCTTCCAGCTTGAGCCGGGACGCACCGTCCTGGGGCGAAAAGGAGGCCTCTTCAGGAACTGCAGGACAGCATCGAGCACCCCGGCTTGTTGCGCGCCCACTCGGGCCGTTTTTCGGCAAACGCCTCGCGGCCGGGCTGGTCGGTGCAGGGCCGGCGCAGCACGTCCAGCAGCTCGGTGATGCCCGAAGCGTCGCCCTGTTCGGCTCGGTCGATGGCCTCTTGGGCCAGGTAGTTGCGCAGCACATAACGCGGATTGGCGGCGTGCATGCGCGCAACACGATCGGCGTCGGCTTCGCCGTCCAGCCGCAACCGGCCGGCATAGCGCCGCAGCCAGTTCAGCCAGCGCAGGCGCAGCTCCGGCGGGATCGTATCCGGCCGGTACCAGGCCGCCTGCAGCGGCGCTAGGAGTTCGGTTTCGACATCATCCGCTTGGTCCGGGCCGATCCGTGACAACTCCCGGAAAAAGATTGTCATGTCGGTCTCGGCCAGCGGCAGCAGCGCCAAGAGTTCACTGATGAGTTCATCGTCCAGAACCGGGTCGTGGCGCCGAAGGCCCAGCTTGCGGGCCATCATCTCGGTCCAGCCCACTTCGTACCGCGCCACATAGCCGTCCAGCCCGGCCTGCAGGGGTTCGACCACGCCGATCAGCGGATGCAGGGCATTGGCGAGTTGCACCAGATTCCAGTAAGCGATGCGCGGCTGATGGCCGAAGCGGTAGCGCCGGCCACCGGCATCGGTGGTGTTGGGCGTCCAGTCCGGGTCGTAGTCATCGACCCAGCCGTAGGGGCCGTAATCGATGGTCAGGCCAAGGATGGACATGTTGTCGGTGTTCATCACGCCATGCACGAAGCCGACCCGCTGCCACTCGACGATGAGGTCGGCGGTGCGGAGACAAATGTCCCCGAACCAAGCCGCGTAGCCGTCGGCGCCGGGCGTCACCGCCAGATGGGGGAAATCCGCGCGGATCGTGAAATCGGCCAGTTGCCGCAGTAATTCCTGCTCGCCGCGGGCGGCAAGGATCTCGAAGTGGCCGAAACGGGTGAAGGAGGGCGCGACCCGGCAGACGACCGCGCCGGGTTCCAGGCGCGAATGGCCGTCGTAGAACATATCGCGGACGACTTCCCGGCCGGTGGCGACCAGACTTAGTGCGCGGGTGGTCGGCACACCCAGGTGGTGCATGGCCTCGCTGCAGAGGAATTCGCGAATGGAGGAACGCAGCACCGCGAGCCCATCGGCCGTGCGCGAATAGGGTGTCGGTCCGGCGCCCTTGAGTTGCAGAGTTCGATGGACACCATCGAGGCCGCGCACCTCGCCGAGATTGATGGCGCGGCCGTCGCCGAGCTGGCCGGCCCAGTTCCCGAATTGATGTCCGCCGTAACAAGTGGCATGCGGGACCATGCCCGGCACCAGCCTGTTTCCGGCCAGCACTTCGGCAAACACCGGGTCGGCGTAAGCCTCAGGGCCAAGTCCCAGATCGGCGGCCACCTCGGCGGAATGTGCCAGCAGGCGCGGCGCGGGGACTGTCGTGGGCGCCACGTTCGACCAGCAGGCCCCGTGGACTTGCCGGGGAATGTTGCGGGTGTCGGGATCGGCCGGCAGCGCCTCGACGAAGCGGCTGCCGAACGTCAGGTCGGAAAGGCTGGCATGACGCATGGCGTTGGGGTCCGTATGGCCGAGTCGGGTTACCGGGGTCAAATCGTGGGTCTCCGGTTCAGTCGCACAGCGCCTGCACCACCCGCTCCATCTTCATGAAGCGCGACCCCTTGACCAGCATGGTCGCGCCGGGCCCGGCCAGTTGGTGGGCTTGGTCGATAAGCGCGTCGATGTCGCTGAAATGCTGGCCGGCCGGATCGCTGAAGGCGGAGACTGCCTCGCGGGTCAGTTCGCCCAGCGCCAGCAGCGCATGCAAGCCCTGTTCGTGGGCATAGCCGCCGATCTCGGCGTGAAATTCCGGACCCTGCTCGCCGACCTCGCCCATGTCGCCCAGCACCAGCACGCGGGGACCTTCGAGCGCGGCCAGCAGTTCGATGGCGGCGCGAACCGAATCGGGATTGGCATTGTAGGTGTCGTCGATAACGGTCGCGCCGGCCCGGGCCTGACGGATGACGCCACGGCCGCTGACCGGAGTGAAGGCTTCCAGCCCCCGCCGGATGATCTCGGGCGCGATGCCGGCGGCCAGGGCGGCGCTGGCGGCGGCGGCCGCGTTATGGGCATTGTGGGCGCCCGCTAGTCGCAGGAGGCATTCGATTGGCCCCTCGGGGGTGTCCAGACTGAGTTGGATGCCGCCAGGAATTGATTCAAAGTGGGCGCCGACCGCCGCCGGCTGGCGGAAGCCGAAATCGAGGCGGCGGCGGTCGCCGGCCAGGGTGCGCCAGATGTCCGCGCAGTCGTCGTCGGCCGGAAATACGGCGACACCGCTGGCGGGCAGTGCTGCAATGGACGCGCCATTCTCGTGGGCGGTGGCCTCGACCGTGCCCATGAATTCCTGGTGCTCGCGCTGGGCGTTGTTGACCAGGGCGACAGTCGGCTGGACGATGCTGGCCAGGTAGGCGATCTCGCCGGGATGATTCATACCCAGCTCGACCACGGCATAGCGATGCTCGGGGCGCAGGCGAAACAGCGTCAGCGGCAGGCCGATGTCATTGTTGAGATTGCCGCGTGTCGCCAGCCGGCCGTCCTCACCCGCCGCCGTGGCCAGGATGGTGGCCAGCATCTGGGTGACGGTGGTCTTGCCGTTGCTGCCGGTAACGGCGATGACCGGAATGTCGAAGCGCGCCCGCCAACCGGCGGCCGCCGAACCCAGTGCCAGGCGGGTATCCGGCGCCACCACCTGAGGCACGTCGAGTTCCAGGCGGCGATCCACCACCAGCGCTACGGCGCCGCCGGCCAGGGCCTGGTCGGCGAAATCATGGGCGTCGAACCGCTCGCCCTTCAGGCAGAAGAACAGGCAGTGCGGCGGCAGGTTGCGGGTGTCGGTGCTGACATCTTTGAAAGCGACGGCGGCATCGCCGATCAGTTTGGCGTCGGGAATCAGGTCGGCGAGTTCGCCTAGGGTCATCATGATGTGGTCTCGGATAACTGAGGTAATCTGAGGGGTTTAGCTGGATGCGCCATGACTGGCCCTTCCCAGCCGGTCGTTCACTGCTCGCCAGGCTTCTGTGGACGGCGGCTGCTCGACCACGATGATATCGAAGTCCCCATCGTCCAGGCGGCGCAGACTGGCATAGAGTTCCCGGCCGTAATCCGCCGGTTCAATCGGCATGGTCAGCAGGTTTGTCCCGGCGGGCAGATCGGCCGCGGCGACGGTGCGTGCCATCACG
>DIVI01000054.1:15936-62358 GCA_002423305.1 Methylococcus sp. UBA6136
AGCTCGGCGATGGCAATCGCCCCTGGCCTGAGCAACCGTGGCTGTTCGTCCAGCAGGCTGAGGATGGTGGATTCCAGGCCAACCGTGCAGTCACCCCCTTCCAGGATCAGATCGACCGACTCGCCGAATTCGTCGTGGACGTGGTCGGCACGGGTCGGACTGACCCGGCCGAAACGATTGGCCGAGGGGGCCGCGATTCCACCGCCAAAGGCGCGGAGCAAGGCCAGCGCTACCGGGTGATCGGGCATGCGGAGACCGACACTGTCCTGCCCGCCGGTTACCTCCAGCGGCGCGTTCCCGCGCTTGAGTATCAACGTGAGGGGACCGGGCCAGAAACGAGCGGCCAATTGTTTGGCGGCGGACGGAATCTCCCGTGCCCATTCCGTCATCCTCTCGGCGTCGCCGATATGGACGATCAGCGGATGGCTGGTGGGCCGACCCTTGATGGCAAATATCCGTTGCACCGCCTCAGGGTTGCTGGCATCCGCGCCAAGGCCATAGACGGTTTCGGTCGGAAAGGCCACCACGCCGCCCTGGCGAAGCTGCTCGACGGCCAGGGCAATATCGGTGGTTATGGGCATGTCAGGGCTGTAAGTCGGCCGGGTGTCAATGCGTCCCGCTGCCCTTCTGGATGAACTCGATTTTGTAGCCGTCCGGGTCGGCGACGAAGGCAATGATGGTCGCACCATGTTTCATCGGCCCGGCTTCACGCAGGACGCTGCCGCCGCGCTGGCGGGTGAGTTCACAGGCTCGGGCGGCATCGTCGACTTCAATCGCGATATGGCCGAAGCCGGTGCCAAGGTCGTAATGATCGGTGTCCCAGTTGTGGGTCAACTCGATCACGGCACTGTCCTTTTCGTCCTGATAGCCGACGAACGCCAGGGTGAACTTGCCTTCCGGGTAATCGTGCTGCCGCAGCAGGCGCATGCCCAGCACTTCGGTGTAAAAGGCAATGGAGCGATCCAGATGGCCTACCCGGATCATGGTGTGAAGGATTCTCATGGTGTTATCGCTTGAGTAGCCGGGGTCGGATAGTCAGGATCGGGTCAGTTTGCCGGCGCCTGCATGATGCTGTCGATGTTCCTGTCTCGCAGAAACAGCCGGACCTGATTGGCGTCGGGGATGGTTTGGTAAGGTCCAAGCTTGACCCGGTACCAGCTGGCATATTCCAGCTTGATCTGTTCCAGACGGGGTTTGAGTTTCGCGAAGTCTTCCAGTCGGGCTTTCAAGGCCTCGGCCTGCTCCTGACTCCTGAAGGCGCCCAGCTGAAGGAAATACTGGCCCACGACGGGTGTTTTTCCAAGACGGACCTCCCGCTTCTCGCTGTTGACCTCACTCTCCGGGATCTTTCTTTCCGTGTCCGGGAGTAGTTTGAAAAAGCTGAAGTGTGGTGCCGGCAAGGATGAATCAGGCAGAGCGGGCGGGGCCGGACTCGTCTGGTCCGACACAGGCAGGTAGCGCGGGAGAATCAGCGCGACCAGACCAGCGAGGATCGCCGCCGTCACAAGCCCCCATCCTAGGCCCGGAAAGGCGGGTTTGGGCTTCTTCTTTTGCTGAAAACCCGGAACACGATGCTTGAGATCTTTCGCCATAGGATTACATCGATTCCGGCGCCGAGACATCCAGCAGCGCCAGCCCGTTGGCGATGACCTGCCGGACCGCCGCAATCAGGTTCAGGCGGGCGTCGCGCAGATCGGCATCCTCGACCAGGAACTGGTGCGAGTTGTAATAGCCATGCAGTTCGGCGGCCAGGTCGCGCAAATAATGAATCAGGTGATGCGGTGCATGCTGCAGCGCGGATTGCTGCACCACCTCCGGATAGCGCGTCAGTGTGGTCACCAGGGCGTTCTCATGCGGCTCGGTCAGTCGGCTCAGGTGTGTCATGCCGTTCGGCAGGTTGCGCGGCAAGCCCTTCTCATCGAGCTGGCGAAACACACTGCACACACGGGCGTGGGCGTACTGCACGTAATAGACCGGGTTTTCGTTGGTGCGCGAGGTCGCCAGCTTGAGGTCGAAGTCCATGTGCTGGTCGGACTTGCGCATGACGTAGAAGAAGCGCGCTGCGTCCTTGCCGACCTCGTTGCGCAACTGCCGCAGCGTCACGAACTCGCCGGAGCGGGTCGACATCTGCACCTTCTCCTCGCCGCGATACAGCACGGCGAACTGCACCAGCAGCACGTCCAGCTTGTCCCGCTCGCCGCCCAGCGCCTCGATGGCGGCCTTCACCCGGGGAATGTAGCCGTGATGGTCGGCGCCCCAGATATTGATAATGCGATCAAAGCCACGCTCCAGCTTCTGCATGTGGTAGGCAATGTCGGAGGCAAAATAGGTCATCTGGCCGTTCTCGCGCACCACCACCCGGTCCTTTTCGTCGCCGAGGCGGGTCGAGGCGAACCAGGTGGCGCCGTCCTGCTGATACAGGTAGCCGGCCGTCTGCAGCGTGTCGAGTGAACGCTGCACGGCGCCGGAGTCAGTCAGGCCGCGCTCGGAAAACCATTCCTCATAGTGGACGCCGAATTCCTCCAGATCCTGGCGGATGTCGGCAAGGATGTCGTTGAGGCCGGCGTCGAACACCTCCCGGTAGTCCGTCGAGCCAAGCAACTCCTTGGCCCGGCCCACCAGCGCGTCGATATGCAGTTCCTTGTCGCCGCCCTGTGGCTCGTCGTCGGGGATGCCGGCGAAAACCTCGGCCGCCGGTCGGCGCAGGCGCTCGCCCTGGGCCTTGTGCAGATCAAAGGCGATGGCGCGCACGTACTCGCCGCGATAGCCATTACTGGGAAACACCAAGCTCTCGCCGCATTCCTCCAGATAACGCAGCCAGACGCTGGCGGCCAGGATGTCCATCTGCCGGCCGGCGTCATTCACGTAATACTCGCGATGCACCTCACAGCCGATGGCGGCCAGCAGGTTGGCCACCACCGCGCCATAGGCCGCGCCTCGCCCGTGGCCAACATGCAGCGGGCCGGTCGGGTTGGCGGAGACGAATTCCACCTGCACTCGCTGGCCGGCGCCGCTGCTGCGGCTCTTGCCGAACTCGTGGCCGGCCTCGTGAATATCGCGGATGACGCCAAACTGCGCCTGCGGGTCGATGAAGAAATTGATGAAGCCGGGACCGGCGATTTCGACCTTGGTTACAACGGGGTCTGCCGCCAGGGCGGCGATGATTTTTTCCGCAAGTGCTCTTGGGTTGCTGCGGGCCGGCTTGGCCAGCGTCATGGCCAGATTGGTGGCGAAATCGCCATGCTGGGCGTCGCGGGCCCTTTCAATCAGGCACTCAGGTTCCAGTTCGGTGGGCAGATCCCCATTGCTTTTGAGGATGGCAACAGCATCCAGCAGTAATTCTTCCAGGCGTTTTTTCATTCGGAGGGCGGCGGCGGGGAGGGTGAGTGGGCCGGCTATTATCCTTAAAAGCCATCAGCGATGACAATCGCACTGATTTTCAAGGAGCTGGATTCGATTCGCCGGCCTGAGCGCGGGCCAGTCGACGCAAATCGGCCTCGTGTCGTTCGGTCAAACGCTCGATCTTGTGACGTAGCCAGCCGAGATCTTCCCGAAGCAGGCTATTTTCCGGGAACTCGATGGCCAACTTTTCGATGATGCCGCGGGCGGTTTGATATCGGGCGAGGGCGGCGGTGATGTTTTTTTCCAACTCACGGCTGCGCCCAAGCTTGATGAGAACCGTCGCGATGTCGCGGCGGTGAATGCCATCGAAAGCCGACTGATGGGCCGGATTTTCGGCGATCAGCAAAAAGCGTTGAAAATGATGATCAGCCTCGGCGGGATCGTCCAGGCCATTCAGCGTATCGCCCAGATTTTTGTGGCAAAGCGCGACATCTCTCTGCCATTCCGGGTTGTCGGGTTGGAGGTGGGCGGTGTTCTCGGCAATCGCCAGTGCGGTGCGGTAGCGATTGAGCGCCCCGGAGAGGTCATCCTTGGCGCGCAGGATGTCACCGATACGGTTGTGAGTAGCAGCCGGGGCCCGCGCGAACCGCACCTGCTGGGGTTGGGCCTCGGCCAGTTTCTCGAAATGGGCGAGGGCATGCTCCAATTGGGTCATGGCCGTTTCGCTGTTCTTCAATGCGATATTCAGTTCTGCCAGGTCGGCGTGGCTGCTGGCTAGATCGAATTCCAGCGAGCTGTCTTCGGACGCAAGGTGATGAAGTTTGCCGATCAGACCATGAACGGCTTGCTGGCTCTGCAAGGCCCCCTCCACGTCACCCAGTTCCTTTTGCAGGCTTCCTATCTTGATGTTCAGTCGCAGTGCATCGCGGAGGCGATCCTGTCCCAGGGTTTCCTGCTTGGCAATGAAGGTCCGAATCCCCAAGCTTTTGCGGTAATGATCCAGTGCCGATGAGGAATCCTTCTGTTCCACCAACAGGTCACCCAGCTGTTCCTGGATGCGGGCAAAGTCTCGTTGCCGTGCGCCATTTTGTGGATCGATTGCCATGGCTCTGACCAGGTAGGCACTGGCAGCCCGATACCATTGCATGGCGCGTCTGCTTGCGCCATGCATGAGGTCCAGATCGGCCAGGTGAATGGCCAGACGGATGCGGCCGGTGACTTCTGCGGCACTGTCCTCGGCCTCTATCGGCCTGTCGCGCAGATCCTCGGTCAGTTTTCTTCCGTGAGCCGCCAGTGCGTCGAGCCGGCGCCAATCCCGGCTGGCATGGCAGGACTCGGCGATGATATACAGGGCCTGCAGTGCGGATTCTTTTAGCAAGAGTTGTCGGGGAGACACAGTCACCACCTGGTTGATGGCCTTGCCGGCTAACTCATAAATCTGCAGTGCATTATCTGTCCGTGTTGCCAAGCCATGCTTCACCAGGCTGCTGGCGCCCTCTTCGACATACAGTCGGGCAGCGTCAGTTGACAGGGGGACTTCCTGTGGCTCGTTGAGAAAAATGGTGAAGAGGTCCTCTTTCCGGTCATCCGCGCTTAAGCCGCTGAGTATCAGGCACTCGGTCAGGAAATCCAGGGGCAGCGGGGTATCCCCCAGCTCCGCCGCCAGTCGGAGTATGTCTCGGCCCGCCCCTCCCAGAGCCCTCAGGCTTTCGAGAATCATTGCTGCGCAGGCGGTTTCACGGGATTCAGGAAACTGTCCGGGCCAGTGCTGGCTGAATTCGCTCGCAGGTTTGTTCTTCTTCTCCAGCTTTTGCAGCAGCCAATTGAAGGTGGCGCGGCGATGTCGGCGATGACCCTCTGCCAGGGCGGCCATCATGGCGATGAACCGCGGATGTCGGCCCACCGCCTCACTTAACCAGTTCGCAGCGTCCATGTCCTCACCCCGTCCGGTCGCCTTGTTCTGTGTGATGGCGAGGAGTCCGGCGGCCTCATCGAGGATGGGCAGGTGAATGGGTTCTCCCCGATGGTCGTAGCGTGGGCTGCATGTCACGAAAATGGTTCGGCCCAGCCGAGGGGATTGGTTTTGCGCTGTGGGGGCCAGCCACTGCTGGATGACCGGGCCATTGATGCCTTCGGGAAGATCGTCGACTATCCAGAGGAAAGGCTGGCCTGCACGGTCGAGAAGGTCCCCTAGATCGGTCATCACTGCGGCAAGGGGACTCTGTTCGTCTAGCTGGGTGTCAGGACTGATTTGGCGGAGCAGGGATAGCAGTTGAGGCGCCAGTGCGGGGTTTTCAGCCAGTTCCCTGAGTCTGAGCGCAGGTGTCGCCCCGCGGGCCGAAATGCGGAAAATACCGCCGGGGTAGGCTGCACTGAAACGAAAAGCATATTCGCGCGTCAGGGTGGATTTTCCTAATCCGGGAGGGGCGGAGACCACGATGAAGGAAGGGGAATGCCCATGAACGCCCATTGACGGATGAGTCAACCCGTCATGAATATCCCAAAGCTCTCGCTCTCTGCCGGCGAAGAGAACAGGGCCATGAGTCAAGGTGTCATAAGGTTCGATCCAGCCGGCGTGTGCTTGCGGGTAAAGCCCGCCCAGCGTTCCGTCTAATCGTGCGCAGCATTGATGTAATTTTTCTGCCAGCGCCGGGATGTCCGGGGTGTCTGATTGATCCGTTGTGGGGGGGATGATGTAATCCCTGAGTTGCAGGGGATAGATATGCTTGAGGCCGGTTTCGGCGTTGACAACCAGAATCCGTTCGGGAGTCGAGGTGGCCTCTCGCTGGCGAGCGATCCAGGCCATGGCGAGATGGGTCTGACAGGCCCGCGACCGGAAGAAACCCTCTGAAGCCCAAACGAGAAAACTTTTGGATGTGGTGAGTTTGGGGTGCAGGTCGCTGCCGTGCCCGCCTTCATAGTTAAAACAGGACACACCTCGCGCCGCCAGGGCGGCTGTCAGCCGTTTGACGGTGGCGGCGGATGCCGGGTCATGACAGATGAAAACGTCGTGGGGGCCGGACAAAGGGGAACGCTCCTGCCGAGGAAATCAATATTTTGGGCATCTCATTGTATCCCGAATGTTTCGCCAACGATGAATTGAACCTCCATCGCTGAACGCTTGATGGCCGACCGTCGACAGTTGATCATTGGCTGCATTAATCCCCCTTTGATTGTGTATGATTTAGCTTACTTTCCAATCATAAAAGACCCATTTCTTGACCCCACCAACCTGGTTAGCGACCCCCAACGGCGAAAACTGCCTGAATCTGTCCTTTAGCGGTGACTGGTGCCTAGAGTCCATCGCTTTGATGGATTTGTCAGCACTTCTTGCTGAGTTGAACGAGCGTTCAGGTGCGCAATCGGTAGTGCTGGATGGGCGCGAACTGGGCCGTTGGGACAGTGCCTTTATGACCTTTCTTCTTGATTTCAAGCAGGGTTGTGCCGCGCACCATGCGACCCTCGACATCAGTGGCATGCCCTCGGGGGTGCGTTCCCTGTTGGATCTGGCTTCGGCTGTTCCAGAAAGGGAGGGGGCTCGACGAACGGCTTCCCGCAGTGTCTGGCTGGCTGAGGTCGGTGAGACGGCTCGCAAGTTGTGGGCGGATGGTCTTTTTCTCACCCGTTTTCTGGGTGAAACGACGCTGGCGGGATTCGCCTTGATCGTCGGCAAGGCACGCTATCGGCGCGTCGATCTATGGTTGCAAATTCAGGAGTGCGGTCCCTCTGCGGTGCCGATTGTTACCCTGATCAGCCTGTTGGTGGGGTTGATCCTTGCTTTTGTCGGAGCTGTACAGTTAGCTATGTTTGGTGCCCAGCTGTACATCGCTGATCTGGTTGCACTGGGTATGACCCGTGAAATGGGCGCTCTGATGACTGCCATTATCATGGCCGGCCGCTCCGGAGCGGCTTTCGCCGCACAGATCGGCACCATGAACGTGAATATGGAGATCTCCGCCTTGCGGGTCATGGGGTTCGCACCGATGGAATTTCTGGTGCTCCCGCGGATGCTGGCGTTGATTCTGGTCATGCCTTTCCTGTGCCTGTATTCCGATCTCCTCGGCATCATCGGTGGGGGGCTGGTCAGTGTCGCCTTTTTCGATATTCCGGTCACCCAGTTCATGCATCGAACGGCCGAATCGGTTCACCTGACGGATTTCTTTATCGGCGTATTCAAATGTGCACTGTTCGGGGTTCTGATTGCTCTGGCGGGCTGCATGCGAGGTTTGCAGTGTGGCCGCAGTGCCTCCGCGGTTGGCGATGCGGCGACTTCGGCTGTTGTTACCAGCATCGTCTTCATCGTCGTTGCCGACTCCATAGTCACGCTGGTCTGTGACCGGCTCGGTATTTAGCTCGTGTGGTGGTTGGCATGACGGAAGCCGTGATCACTGTGGAGAATCTGACCATGGCCTATGGCGACTTCCTGATTCAGCGGGATCTCAATTTCACGGTCAATCGGGGAGATATTTTCGTGGTCATGGGCGGCAGTGGTTGCGGTAAAAGCACGCTCCTGATGCACCTGATCGGGCTGCAGACTCCCGCGAAAGGATCGATTTTTTATGGGGAGCAGGATTTCTGGCGGGCCAATGCCAGGCAGCGGGAACAGATCATGCGACGGGTCGGCGTGTTGTTCCAGAGCGGGGCGCTCCTGAGTTCCATGACGCTGGCGGAAAATATCGCGCTGCCCTTGATGGAGTTCACTTTACTGACATCGCGACAGATCGCCAAGATGGTTTCCTACAAGCTGGCATTGGTCGGGTTGGCGGGGTTTGAAGACTACTATCCCTCCGAAATCAGTGGCGGCATGCAGAAGAGGGCGGGCTTGGCGCGAGCCATGGCACTCGATCCCGAGATCCTTTATTTTGATGAGCCATCGGCCGGTCTGGATCCCATCAGTGCCAAGTTGCTAGATGATCTGATCAAAGGCTTGCGTGATAGTCTGGGTGCCACGGTGGTCATGGTGACGCACGAACTGGCCAGTATATTTGCGATCGGCACCAACTCCATCTTCCTGGATCCAGAGACCAAGACGGCGATTGCCGCTGGCCCTCCCCGGCAGATGTTGGCTGAGTCAAGCGATGAGAGGGTCATCCGCTTTCTGACCCGTGATAATCCAAAAGCAGAACTCCCACCATTAGAGGCCATTTCGTGAGCAAGCCTATCAATGCCATGGCGATCGGCGGATTTCTGATTGGTGGTATCGCGTTGCTAATCACTGCGCTCCTGGTGTTTGGGGGGGGGCAGTTTTTCAAGCCCAAGATGCATTGGGTCGTCTATTTCGAAACCTCTCTGAACGGGCTCAATGTCGGTGCGCCGGTTAAGGTGCAGGGGGTGCAGGTGGGCATCGTGAAAGAGATCGAATTGCAGCTGGACCGGAACAAGCAAAAATTGATGAAGCCGGTGGTGCTGGAAATTGAACCCTGGCGGTTGGCGTCGCCCGATGGTTCTCCCTTTGATCTATCCCTGATTCCAGGTCGTGAACGGCACAAGGAATTCAAGAAACTGATTGATGCCGGGTTGCGAGCACGGCTTGAGGTGCAAAGCATCCTCACCGGATTACTTTATGTCGATCTTGATTTTCATCCGGAACAACCGGTTCGGATGACCGGTTTGGGTTACAAGGATATGCCTGAAATACCCTCCATTACCCCTACGGTGGATGAGGTCAAGGCAACGCTCGAGGATATCGTCAAAAAAATCAGAGGCATGCCGCTGGATCAAATGGTGGCCGATTTTTCGGCCACGCTCGCGGAGCTGAGGGCGTTGGTGGGCTCCGAGGATACGCGTAAGTCTCAGGTAGCGTTGACCAATGCACTTCAAACGGCGGAAAGCCTGTTGGGTCGACTCGACAGACAATTACCCGGTTTCATCGATCGCATGGACAAAACCATGGGCAGCATCGGGCAGAGTTCGACAGATATCAGTGTGACGGCCAAAACGACCACCGCTCTGGTCCGAGATCTGCAAGGCAACACGGGGCCGATGATGAAGGCCACCGAACAGACGCTGCTGAAGGCCACGGATGCGCTGGAGTCGACACGAATCGCCGCCGAAAATATCGCCGACACCACCGCCGATGACTCCAATCTTCAGGGATCCGTAGCCGAGCTGACCAAGGCAGCACAATCGCTCAGGGTCTTGACGGATTACCTTGAGCGTCACCCCGATTCACTTTTGTTTGGTAAGAAAGACTGAGCCGATTTTGTATCGGCATGGCGGTTGTCGGGTTGGGTCTGAATGGGAATCTATCGTGATAAGCTCTTGCCCGTTTAGGCGTGAGCCGTTTCTGGAATCTTCCGTTTTTTGGAGTGAGCGAAAGTGCGAGACGACGTAAATCTTGTCGGTGCCGGAAAATGGGCTTTCTGGTGTCTGTTGATGGTTGGCTTGACGGGATGCTTCAGAAATACGGTTCCGGACCAGTTTTACATGTTGCGTGCCGCCGATTTTGCCGGGCAATCTGTTATTCACGGCGAGGGGCCAATGGTTGGACTGGGGCCGGTTCATATACCCGCTTATCTCGACCGACCACAAATAGTTACTGCCACATCTGGACAGGAATATCGGCTCTCTGAGGATCATCGTTGGACTGAGCGTCTCGATGAGAATATTGCGCGTGTCTCGGCGCAAAATTTGTCTGCGCTAATACCGACAGATCGCATCGTCATGCATCCCTGGCCGCGTGAGTCCCAACCGGATGTTCAAGTAGGTATCTCCATTCAGGAGATGCACGTGGACCCTCGTGGCGAAGTGCGCATGAGCGCCCTCTGGTCGCTGCGGCAGGGCAAAAGTGATGTCACCCATCACAGATTCAACTGCCATCTCCCCGCCTCCACGACGGACTATGCGCAGATGGTGGAGGTGGAAAGCCAATGTCTGATCCGTTTGAATCGTGAGATGGCCGTTGCGATAAAAAAACGCCTGCAGCCGGGTTAGAGCGGGCCTGGCCAGGCGCATAACGATGGTTTTAAGGGGATTGTGCGGCTTCGGGCCGTCTTGCCCGTTCTTCAGATGTCTCGTCAGTAAAACCCGAGTGGGGTCCCGCCGATGTCGCTCTTGAGATTTCTGCCCGGCATCATCGTGCTGCAGATTTCCACAGCCGCTTTGGTTTACGCGCTGATGCTCCCCGAGGCGCATGAGGCCTTGTGGCTTCCGGTGGCCATCCTGGGCGGTGTGGTGAGCCTGCTTTCGGCGTTCTGGTTTGGCTCAATCGCCGACCATGTCAAGAAGGATGCGCTCGCCAATGTCCGCACCCAACATGCCCGTGAGCGTGAGAAAATCGTGGTGACGGCGGAAATCGACAAGCGTGCGGCGCTGGAGCAGAGTCATGAGCGAATTCTCAAGGAAACTGCCCGTGCACAGTCCCAGGCTTACTGGCGACTGGGACTCGGCCTCACTGGATTACTGGCTCTGGGCGGAATCATGGTGGCTATCGAGTTCATGACCGTCGGCCTGCTGATCATGGCAACGGCCGGGGGCGCATTGGGTGGTTATGTCATGCGTTCACGTCAGGAGACTCGATTTGCCGATCGATCTGATGGGCATCCTCCACTGTTGACCGCGAGAGAAATCAAGGCGCTAGGGGCGGCTCCGGCAAAAAAGACGCCATTGGAGAAATAAGTCAGCGGGCTTGCCAATGCTGAGCGCGCTCGATAGAAAACGATGGGGTTCATAGCAAAACCGGTCCTCATGAGTCTGATCACCAATGCTATGATTCAGCCCTTGCCTAGGATTGAGGGCCAGGGAGTGGTGCCATGCAGGGCTTGCCCCGTAGGCTGAAATGCTCCGGTTTCGATCATTTCGCTGAATTTGAGTGAGTCTACGATCAAACTGACATGAAGTTCGTCAAGCAGCCCCTGCAACGGCTCTCCTCGGTGAAGTCGCCCTTCGAATGTTCTCCTGGGTCACCCCTGCCCCAGGGCGTCCATCTTGCCAATGATGGCGTCAATTTCGCCTTATTCAGCCGCCACGCCACGCGGGTCTGGTTGCTCCTGTTTGATAATGTGGATGCGGTTCATCCGTGCCAGACGATTGAACTAGATCCCAAACACCACAAAACCGGCGATATCTGGCATATCCGGATTCTCAATGCCGGGCGTGGCCTGGTCTATGCGTATCGGGTAGACGGCCCGTTTCAGCCGGAACGCGGGCATCGGTTTGATGCTGCACAAATACTCATCGATCCCTGTGCGACCGCACTGACCAGTCCGAAAAAGCTGGATTTTGGTGTGATTTGTCGGTCTGCGGGGGCAAAAGAACTTGTTTGCCCGGATGCCCCTGCGATCGTCAAATGTCTGGTGACTGATAACAGCTTTGACTGGGAAGATGACCGACCGCTTTACCACCCCTGGTCGGACCTGGTGATTTATGAGGCCCATGTTCGTGGGTTGACGCTCTCACCGACGGCTGGCTCCAAGTCCCCGGGAACCTTTTTGGGGGTGATAGACAAGATTCCCTACCTGAAGGAACTGGGTATTAATGCCATCGAATTCATGCCTCTGCAGGAATTCAATCCGGACGAGGTCACGGCGCGAAATCCCGCGACCGGAGAGCGACTAACCAATTACTGGGGCTACAACACGATCGCATTTTTCGCCCCTTACGAGGGCTATGGGTCACGGCTCTATCCCGGTTGCCAGATCGATGAGTTCAAGACTATGGTCAAGGCTCTGCACAAGGCAGGTATCGAGGTGCTGCTGGATGTCGTTTTCAACCATACGGCCGAGGGCAACGAAACCGGGCCGACGTTGAGCTTCCGTGGTCTCGATAACAGCATCTTCTATATCCTCGAGGACGATAAGCGCTATTACAAGAACTATTCCGGTTGTGGAAATACCCTGAACTGTAATCACCCGGTAGTCCGTAACTTCATTTTGGAGTGTCTGCGTTACTG
This sequence comes from Methylococcus sp. UBA6136, assembly GCA_002423305.1. GTDB lineage: Bacteria > Pseudomonadota > Gammaproteobacteria > Methylococcales > Methylococcaceae > UBA6136. The sequence continues at coordinate 28,169 of DIVI01000054.1, forward strand.
GGTAGTTGAAATGCATGTGGATGGATTCCGGTTCGACCTGGCTTCCATTCTGGGGCGGGACCGCGATGGTAGCCTGGTGGCTAATCCCCCTTTGCTGGAACAGATTGCGGAAGACCCTATCCTGAGGGACGTGAAGCTGATCGCGGAAGCCTGGGATGCGGGTGGGGCTTATTTGGTCGGCCGGTTTCCTGGGGAGCGCTGGTCGGAGTGGAATGGGCTGTACCGTGATGACATACGCCGCTATTGGCGGGGTGATGCCGGTCTGGCCGGAGCCTTTGCCAGCCGATTGTGTGGCAGCGCGGATATTTATGAACATAGCGGCAAGGCGCCGGTAAACAGCATCAATTTCGTGACTTGCCATGACGGCTTTACCCTGCGTGATCTGGTCAGTTACGAACACAAGCACAATCTGGCCAATGGCGAGGATAGCCGTGACGGTTGCAATGACAACTTCAGCGCAAATTATGGTTGCGAGGGCGACACGTCGGACCCCGCCATTCGGCAGTTGCGCTTGCGACAGATGAAAAACCTGATGGCTACGCTGTTCATGTCGCGCGGTGTGCCGATGATGCTGGGCGGGGATGAATTCTGTCGGACCCAGCATGGCAACAACAACGCCTATTGCCAGGATAATGAGGTTTCCTGGTTGGATTGGTCGCTACTCAAGAAAAATCAGAATTTCTTTCGTTTTGTAAAATCGTTGATTCAATTGCGCCGCCACTATCCGGTTCTATCTAGCGAGCGGTTTTATCGGCCTGAAGAAATTACTTGGTTCAACGCCCATGGACATCCGCCTGATTGGCATGGAGATGGGGTGATTGGTTGCCAGATACACCATCAGCAGGGCTCACAAGTGCTTTGTCTGCTTGCTAATCCCACCCATCAAAGGGCTGCATTTCACCTTCCGATCCCCCCCAAGGGGCGGGACTGGAAGCGGCTGATGGATACAGGAGCAATTGAGCCGTTTGATATTTGTGAGCCGAGCAAGAGTGTTCCGCATAAACTGGGTGAGCCAGTCATCCTGTTGGACCGTAGTCTGGTTTTTCTTGTGGCTGACTGAGCCCGAACCCGCTTTATGTTGAAAAGGCCAAAGATAATTTGCCCATTCGAGGTGTTGATATGGCGATGGGGCATGTTGTTAGCGGTTTTTCTGGTTGTTGCTGGCTGTGAGTTGATTGGCCCCGACTTCCAGAAGCCGGATAGTGAAACTGAACCCGGTTGGCTGGACCGAAAGGATGGCCGGATCAGCCAGCGAGGTTCGGACCACCGTAACTGGTGGAAAACCTTCACTGACCCGGTTCTGGACCAGTTGATCCAGACGGCCTATCGGCAGAATCTTTCCCTGCGCGAGTCGGGTTTGCGGATTCTGGAGGCCAGAGCACAGTTGGGTGTCGCGGTCGGTGATTTTTACCCACAGAAACAGGATCTCTCCGGATTTACCGATTACATCAAGCTGCCGTCGGGTGCACTCAGTGAGTTGCTGCCGAATAAGGCCGGGGGTCTGCCACCCTTCTGGTGGAGCCGGATGGGAATTTCAGCAAGCTGGGAACTGGATATCTGGGGCAAGTTTCGTCGAGCCATCGAGGCAGCCGATGCCCAGATGCTGGCTACCATTGCGGCCTATGATGCGGCGATTGTTACTTTGACGGCGGACGTTGCGACGACCTACATACGCATCCGCACGCTCGAAAAAAAGCTCGATATTGCTCGCAGCAATGTTCAGGCTCAGCTCAACAACCTACGAATTGCGGATGCCAAGTTTCGCGGCGGAAGTTCGTCCCGGCGGGATGTGGAACAGGCCAGAACCGTGCTGGGGGGCACTCAAGCCTCGATTCCAGCACTCGATTCGCAGTTGCGCCAGGCGAAAAACGCACTTAGTGTGCTGCTGGGTCAGCCGCCTGGTGATTTGGATAAACCCTTGGGGTTGGGTCAGCGGTATGCGCAAATACCGGCACCGCCGGTGCAGGTGGCCGTGGGTATTCCCTTGGATTTGCTGCGCCGAAGACCGGATATCCGTGAGGCCGAATATCAGGCGCAAATGCAGTCAGCCCAAATCGGGATTGCCAAGGCACAACTGTATCCCGCTCTCTCTTTGAGTGGCAGTTTTTCTTTCGTCTCCTCTACGGCGAATGGCATGAGTCTTGGTGACATGTTTCAGTGGGGTAATCAGTTCTATCGTTTTGGTCCCGCGGTTCAGTGGAATATTTTCAATTATGGCCAGATCACCAATCAGGTGCGATCCAATGACGCGCTTTTTCAATCCAAGTTGGTCAACTACCAGAATGTTGTGTTGAACGCGCAGAGAGAGGTCGAGGACGGATTGATTGCCTTTCTCAAGGCACAGGACTCGGCGGAATATCTGGCTCAGAGTACCGCCGCCGCAAAGCGGTCGCTGGAACTTGCTACCTTGCAATACAAAGAAGGAATTGCCGATTTCACCACGGTGTTGACAGCAGAACAATCCCTGCTTTCCCAGCAGGACAATTTTGCTTCGGTGTTGGGCGATATCGCGACAGGGTTGGTGAGCGTTTATCGCGGACTGGGTGGTGGCTGGCAGATTCGCGAGGGTCAGGCGTTTGTGCCGGAGCCCATCAAGGCGGCGATGGCGAAGCGCACGGATTGGGGAGATCTGTTGTCGTCCACCCCGGTGCCAGAGGGCCCAGCCAAAGGCACGGTCCGAATGCCGGACTGGTAGAAATGTGATGAGTGTCCTTTCATGACTCTGACAAAAAGTTCAAGTGAGCCTGCGGTGCAGTCACCGTCTGGATATGCGCCTGGTTTCAGGGGGATTGCGATAGGGTTTGCGCTAGTCTTGGCGGGGTGCGATGTCCCTAACTCCTATCAGGCACCACCGCCTCCCGAAGTGACAGTGAGCCACCCCCGACAGGGTTTGGTGACGCGCCATATCGAGTTTACCGGCAATACCCAAGCGCTCTATACAGTGCAACTGCGGGCGCGAGTTGAAGGCTTTTTGGAGAAGGTCCTTTTCAAGGAGGGGGACATTGTTCAGGAAGGACAGGTTCTGTTTGTGATCCAGCAAAACACCTATCAAGCCAAGCTTAAGGAGGCCGAGGCGAAGTTACTGGCCGCGAAGGCCCGTTTGTTGCATTCGGAAACCGAGTTCAAGCGTTTTACCGGGCTATTGCAACAGGATGCAGCGGCTCAGACCGACGTGGACCGATGGCATTACGAACGCGACGCCAATCAGGCGGATGTGATGTCGGCGGAAGCACAGGTTGAATTGGCCAAACTTAACCTCGGTTATACAACGGTCAGGGCGCCATTCCAGGGGCGGATCAGCCGACGCTACAAGGATCCCGGCAATGTGGTGGGTGCCGGGGAAGAGACTGTTCTGGCGGATATCAACAAGGTCGACCCCATTTACGTTTATTTCACGATCAATGAGCAGGATCTTCTGCGAATCCGAAAAGAAAACCCAGATATCACCGCCAAGACGTCTCGACCCAATTTGCCTGTGGATGTGGGGTTTTCCAATGAAAACGGGTTTCCGCATCGGGCCCGGTTGGATTATGCCGACATTCAAGTGGACACCAACAGCGGCACCCTACAGCTCCGCGCCACTTTGGCCAATCCGGACTACAGAGTCCTCCCCGGGTTGTTCGCGCGCATCCGCGGCGAGCGGTCGCAACCGCAGGAGAGTCTGTTTCTCCCAGAGGAGGCCATTGGCTATGACCAGGGAGGCCCTTACGCCCTGGTTGTCGACGATCAGTTCATAGTCTCGCGTCGTGGTGTGACCCTCGGGCCACAGGTCAACAGGGAATACGCTATCGATGCCGGGCTTTCCGGGGGCGACAATGTCATTGTGAATGGCCAGATGAGGGCTATTCCCGGGCACAAGGTAAGGGTTATCTGGGCCGGATCAGGGGCACCATGATATCCAAATTTTTTATAGAAAGACCGATTTTTGCCAATGTCATCGCCATTGTTACGATCATTCTTGGCCTGGTCAGTCTGCTAAATCTGCCTATTGCTCAATACCCCAACATCGTTCCACCGACCATCCAGGTCGTTACCCGGTATCCCGGGGCGAGCGCTGAGATTATCGCCAAAACCGTCGGTATTCCCATCGAGCAGGGGGTCAATGGTGTTGAGAATTCGCTGTATATGTCATCGACCAGTGGATCGGATGGGACCTACACGTTGACCATCACCTTTCGAGTGGGTTCGGATTTGAACGCGGCGTTGAGCCTGGTTCAAAACCTCGTCAATGGGCAGCTGGCGCAATTACCTGATGCGGTTCAGAAGCAGGGTATCAATATCCGCAAGGTATCCACCAATATCCTGCAGGCCGTCAGTATTTATGCCGAGGACGAGCGTTACGACGAAACCTTTCTTTCCAACTATGCCCTCATCAATTTGCAGTACCCTCTGGGGCGAATCCCCGGGGTGGGTCAGGTCAAGGTGCTGGGAGCGGGTTCCTACAGCATGCGCATTTGGTTGAACCCGGAACGACTCAAATATTTTGGTCTCACTACAGTGGATGTGGCCGATGCGGTCAAGCAGCAAAACACACAGGTTGTTGCCGGACAGTTGGGTGGCCCGCCGGTCCCGGATGATCAGTCCTTTCAGTTGACTGTCAATGCGCTTGGCCGGTTAGATGATGTCGACGAATTCGAAAACATCATTGTCAAGACGGTCGCACCGAAGAGCGGGCAAGCAGCCCAAATTGTGAGGGTCAAGGATATTGCACGGGTGGAGTTGAGTCAGCAGTCCTACAACAACTTTGCGGGGTTGACCGGACACAAGGCGGCGCAAATTTTGGTTTATGCTCTGCCCGGTGCCAACGCCATTGAGGTGGGCAAGCAGGTCCGCAAAGAGGTTGAGCAGCGGAGTCGAGAGTTTCCCGAGGGTCTGACCTACGCGATTCGTTACGATACGACCGATTTCATTCAGCAGTCGATTGATTCCGTTTATGAGACGCTTTACGAGGCGGGCTTTTTGGTCTTGGCTGTCGTAATCCTGTTTCTGCAAAACTGGCGCGCGACGCTAGTGCCCGCTACCACCGTCCCAGTAACCATTATTGGCGCCTTCGCAGCGATGGCTATGCTGGGCTTTTCAGTCAATTTGATGACGCTGTTTGCATTGATTTTGGCAATTGGGATCGTCGTGGATGACGCGATCGTTATCGTAGAGAATGCATCCCACCACATTGAGCGTGGCTTGAGTCCCAAAGAGGCGGCCATCAAGGCCATGAGTCAGATGACCGGCCCCGTGATCGGCATCACGCTGGTACTGTCCGCCGTATTTCTTCCGGCGGCTTTTCTGCCGGGAATTACCGGTCAGCTTTTTCGTCAGTTTGCCCTGGTCATTGCTGCTACCGCTATCATCAGTGCCATCAATGCCCTGACACTCAAACCGGCCCAATGCGCGCTTTATCTCAAGCCCCGCCCTGCAGATTATCGGCCAAATGTTTTTTTTCGGGCATTCAATCAGGTCTATGGCCGGATAGAGTCAGCCTACACGGCATTGGTCCGCTGGATGGTCCAGCGGACCCTTTGGATGAGCCTGATTTTTGGCTTGATTATCTTCGCGGGTGGCTGGCTGTATGCCCATCATCAGTCCGGATTTCTGCCGATTGAAGATCAGGGCTATGCCATTGTGGTGGGTAAGCTGCCTGAGGGCGCATCACAGCCTCGGACTCGGGCTACAGTTAGGCAGGTAGAGGCGCTGCTGAAAGAAACTCCCGGTATTGCGTCCTGGGTGACCATCGGCGGTTTTTCTATGCTGGATGCTGCCAATCTGGCCAATGCCTTCAGTATTTTCGCGATCTACGAGCCGTGGGACAAGCGTGGGGCTGGACTGGATCAGAAATCGATCCTGGTGGATCTTAAAAAGCGGCTGGATGGGGTTCAGGAGGCAAGGGTCATTGCGGTGACGCCCCCTCCCATTGCCGGTTTGGGTCAGGCGGGTGGCTTGCAGATGATGATTGAGGATCGGCGAAGTCTAGGGTTATCGGAATTGCAACGTTCTCTGCTGGCCTTGCAGCAGGCAGGAGCAACCCAGAGTGGACTGGCTTTTTTGGGGACAACCTTCAGCGCTCAGAGCCCTCAGCTGTATCTGGATATTGATCGCGTCAAGGCACAAACCTTGTCAGTGCCGATGGAAAACGTTTTCGGCACCCTACAGGCTTTTCTGGGCTCTTCTTACGTGAATTTGTTTACCAAATTCGATCAGTCGTTTCAGGTTTATGTTCAGGCAGATGCACCGTTCCGAAGGAAGGTTGACGATATCAAAAATCTGAATGTTCGCAATTCCAAATCGGACATGGTCCCCTTGGGATCCTTGTTGAATGTCGAGCGTCGGGTGGGATCTGAGTTGGTGACACGCTATAACCTTTACCCTGCCGCGTCGGTGTTTGGTGCCCCCGCTCCGGGATTCAGTGGTGGTGATGCCATCACACTAATGGAGGAAATGGCGCATAACGTCTTGCCTCAGGGTCTGGCTGTAGACTGGACGGCCACGGCTTACCAGCAGAAGCTTTTGGGTAACACGGCCTATTATGTGTATGCCTTGTCTCTCTTGCTGGTATTTCTGGTTCTGGCAGCTCAATACGAAAGCTGGTTGAGCCCTCTGGCCGTGATCATGGTGGTGCCGATGGCGTTAGTGGGTGTAATCCTGGCACAGATATCCCGTCACTTTGACAACAATCTTTACACGCAGGTGGGCTTGGTGCTCATGATTGCGCTCGCCAGCAAGAATGCGATCCTAGTGGTGGAGTTCGCCCGCGAGTTGCGGGCGGAGGGTATGTCTATTGTCGAGGCGGCCGTTGAGGCCACTCGACAACGATTTCGCCCCATCCTCATGACCTCATTCGCCTTTATTCTGGGAGTTGTTCCACTTCTCAAGGCTGAAGGGGCGGGGGCCGCGAGCCAGCAAGCGATCGGCACGGTGGTATTCGGCGGAATGCTGGCCTCAACCTTGCTGGCAATTCCTTTTGTGCCGGTTTTCTATGTCATAACCCAGCGCTGGACGGAGCGGCGACGTGCGGTCAAGGCAGCCAAAGAAGCCCAATAGGTGCCATGTGGGCTACTCTTCATGGGTTGCCCGTTAGGTTCTGTTCACGGGGTGACTGCTTGGCTGGCTGAATAGGTATTTCCAAGGTTGTCCTTGACCTCCGCTTTCAATTCGCCCGCTTTGTCCGGAGCGAAGTAGAAGCGAAGGTTGGGGTCAGCACTGATGGCAATGTCGGTTTTGGTGGTCATGACCGCTTTTCCCTCAAAACTAACCTTGACTTCGGTCACGTAGTGAGCGGGTTGCACCATGCGGCTGATCTGATCCATCTGCATGCCGGTAATGTTGGGGTGGCTGATCAGCAGTTGAACCGGATTGGGCTGGCCGAGGGTGGCCTTGTCGCCGTCGAACCTGAATTTCATTTTTCCCATACGGGCCTTGGCGGCCTCCAGATCGGTGCCTATCGGCGCAGAGCAACCCCCGCTGGCTTTTACAAAGGCCTTGGCCATGTGGAGTTTGCCATCGTTGGTTTCCGCAATGGCGCGAACATGGGTGTAGGCATTGAATCGCATGCGGGTGGCAATATCGGCCTTGCCACTCTCCGGGGTGAAGTCGAATGAAGCCGAAAACGGAACCGGGTTGTTGTCGATGATGACGGTGATGTTCTTGATGAAATTCTCCTTGGTTTGAGGGAATTTGCTGGTGATCTGGAGGGGAACCAACGCGGGGTCCTCGGCGCGGTAGGGTGCCGTAATCTCAAGGGTCTGCTGGTCTTCCTCGATGGCGCGATTGGGGAAGAACTGCTGTTTGAGGGTCGTGTTCCAGGCCGTTTCGTCTTCTCCCTCTGCGCGAAGGGCCTGCGAGGCCAGGAGTAGTCCGGCGATGATCATCAGGATTCGGGAAGATGTGACTGGGATTTTCATGCTGAAACTCCTTGGTTAGTGAAGGGGTGATTTTGACTGGAGCGGGGGATGAATTCAGTCGTCTTCCCATTCCAGTTCGGCAAACGCAGTCGCAATATTGCGCTTGTGGAAGTCGTCGAACAATTGCCAGTCCGGGCGCATCGACTGGCCGATTTCGTTCATGGCCTGCTCGATGGTCTTGCCGGCCTTGATGGCGGCGCGAATCTCGGTTTGCAGGCGTTTCAGATAGTTTTCCTCGCCCATCAGGGCTAACGGCCAGGCGGCAACGACAGGTCCGTGCCCGGGAACCACCTGCTTGGCTCCGATTTTTCGGAGCTTTTCGATCTCGCTGAGCCAACCGTTTAGGCTACCATCCACCACCGGAACATGTCCCATGAAAAGCAGGTCACCGAGCCACAAGGTCTCCGTTTGCGTGTCAAAAATGCTCAGGTCGTTATCCGTATGCGCCGTGGGGTGTGCGGTTACTCGCAGGGTTCTCCCGCCGAGGTCCAGTTCAAGGGTATCCTTAACGGGTTGGTCGGGTGGCACGAAATGTTCCGGTGACAGGGCAAATCCAAGCTCACTGTGGGCTTTCTCCCGGTAAAAAGGCGCCCTCAGAGCCATCGCCTGGGTCAGCTTATGATGGCCCACAAAGCTGACACCGACCGCCTTGAAGGCAAGGTTGCCGTAAATGTGGTCGGGATGGACGTGGGTATTGATGACATAGCAGATGGGGATTTGGCTGTGCTTGCCGATTTGCTGTTTCAGGGCAAACCCTTGATACGGACTTCCTCCGCTATCAATGACAGCGATGCAGTGCTCACCGATGATGAATCCGATATTGGCAATCTCGCCCCGGTTGTGTTGGTTGGGTAGTTGGTGGACGCCTTGATGAACGTAGACACCCGTCGCGATCTCCTTCAGGGAGAGTTCCTCGGCGGTGGCTTGGTCCCAACTCATAAGCATGAAAAGAGCAAAGACCCAAATCAGGTAACGGGATGCAAGTAAGATCATGATGATTTGTGGTTTTTTTGCTGAAAGGGTAGGTGCCAACGGATGAGGATTTTCGGCCCGCCTAACGATCAAATCAATCGTTTTGCCGTCGGGTGTTACTGCGCCGGTTCAAGGGCAAGGAACGGGAGTGGGGTGAACAAGTTGCACTGGGCCCAACGGTCATTTTTGTTCGTTTTCAGTCGTTGACTTTTGAGGTGAAATCCTTCAAGTTACGCAACTAAACGGGCATCTTCGGGAGATTTTCCCGTTTTTTGTGTGTCATAAACTTGCTGAAAAAAACCACGGCTCATAGTGGCCGTAGGTGTGAATAAGCGTTCGAAAGCGTATTTTTGCCTTATATCTGAGGAGGATAGACGATGAATAACTCTTTGAAGAGTTTGCTGCTTTCTGCGGCTGTAGCGACCGCCTTGGCAGCGCCGGGCGTCAGTCTCGCTAACGCCGAAATCGAGAAGTTGTCCCATGACCCGGTCAACTGGGCAACCTGGGGTGGCGACTACTACGGTACCCGTTTCAGCACGCTGACCCAAATCAACAAGGACAACGCCAAGACCATTCAGCCGATTTGGACGTTCTCTACCGGTGCCCTGCGTGGTCACGAGGGTGGTCCGCTGGTTGTGAACGGGTTGATCTACATTCACACCGGTTTCCCCCACAAGATCTACGCACTCGACCAGAACACCCACAGCGTGGTCTGGGAATACGACTATGCACCTGACAAGGGAACCGACCCTGCCCAAGTTATTGGTGTTATGTGCTGTGACGTCGTCAACCGCGGTCTCGCATACGGCGATGGCAAGATTTTCATGGCTCAGGGTGACGCCACCTTGATCGCACTGGATGCCAAGACTGGCAAAATGGTGTGGAAGGTGAAGAACGGTGATCCCAAGGCGGGCATGACCAACACCGCTGCACCGCTGATCGTCAAGGACAAAGTTCTGGTCGGTATCTCCGGTGGAGAATTCGGTGTACGCGGCTTCATGGCGGCTTACAACGTCAAGGACGGCTCACTGGCATGGAAGACCTACAGCATGGGTCCCGATGCCGATATGAAGATCGATCCGGAAAAGACCATGACCTGGACCGACGGCAAGATGGCTCCGGTCGGCAAGGACTCTTCCCTGAAAACCTGGCAGGGTGACCAGTGGAAGATCGGCGGTGGCACCACTTGGGGCTGGACCAGCTATGACGCTGAAGCCAACCTGATCTACTACGGTTCCGGCAACCCCTCTACCTGGAATCCCGTTCAGCGTCCTGGCGACAACAAATGGTCCATGACCATTTGGGCGCGTGACGCGGATACGGGTGCGGCCAAGTGGGTTTACCAGATGACCCCGCATGATGAGTGGGATTACGACGGTATCAACGAAATGACCTTGATCGACTTGCCCATGAAGGACAAGGACGGTAAGGAACACAGCAAGCTGCTGACTCACTTTGACCGTAACGGCTTTGGCTATACCCTCGACCGTATGACCGGTGAACTGCTGGTTGCCGAGAAATTCGACAAGATGGTCAACTGGGCATCGCACGTCGATCCCAAGACCGGTCGACCACAGGTCGTAAGCCAGTACTCCACTCAGGCGGGTGGCGAAGACCACAATCAGAAGGGCATCTGTCCTTCGGCCATGGGCGCCAAAAACGAGCCTCCGGTCACGTTCTCACCCAAGACCAAGCTGATCTACATCCCCGGCAACCACACCTGCATGGACTATGAGCCCTTCCAGGTTGAATATACTGCTGGACAGCCCTACGTCGGTGCTACTCTGAACATCTACCCCGCCAAGGCCAACGTCAAGACGGGTGAGAAGGAAGAGAAGTTGCATATGGGTTCCTTCACCGCATGGGATCCGGCGACGGGCAAGATTGCTTGGCAGATCGACGAGCCTTTCTCCCTGTGGAGTGGCATGGTCTCCACTGCCAGCGACTTGGTCATCTATGGAACCCTGGAAGGTTACCTGAAGGTGCGTGATGCTAATACCGGTGCCGAACTCTACAAGTTCAAGACCCCGTCCGGGATCATTGGCAATATCAGCACCTGGATGCATGATGGCCGTCAGTACATCGGTGTGCTGTCTGGTATCGGTGGCTGGGCCGGCGTCGGTATGGCGGCAGGCCTTGAAGGCGATAGCGAAGGTCTGGGCGCCGTGGGTGCCTACAAGAGCCTTGGCGCTCACACCAAGCTGGGTGGCGTGTTCACCGTATTTGCTCTGCCCAAGTAAGGGTGGGCATGGGTCCTTGCGGCCCTTAGGCTGAACCGAAGAAAGCCCCGACTGAGTCGCTCAGTCGGGGCTTTCTGTTTTGTAGGCCCAATTGACTTGGGTTTGATACGCAAAGGAGGTTTTAGATGAAAGCTTTTTCGAAACGGTGTGGAATGACCCTCGCCATCGGAACGCTCCTGTTATTAGCCGGCCTCGCGGAGGCGGGCGACAAGGCATTCAAGGTTTGCGCCGATCCCAATAATCCGCCGTTCTCGGTCAAGGACGGCTCCGGCTATGAAAACAAAATTGCAGAACTGTTTGCCAGCGAACTCGGCCAGACTCTCGAGTACACCTGGTTTCCACAACGCCTCGGATTTATCCGCAATACCCTAAAGTCGAAGCTGCCGGATTCCGAAGAGTACAAGTGCGATGTGGTGATGGGGGTTCCCACGGGGTTTGAGATGGCGGCGACGACAAAGCCTTATTATCGTTCGACCTATGTGCTGGTCTATAGGAGAAACGGTCCGCTGCATGGCATCAAGGCCCCTGCAGATATCGACAAGCTCGCCCCGGAGACAAAGGCCAAATTGCGCATTGCGATGTTTGATGGTGCCCCCGGAACAACCTGGCTGTTGAATCATGGTTTGATTGGTCAGGGGATTCCTTATCAGTCCATGACCGGTGACGTCACGCAGAATACGGCGCAGATTCTGGCGCGGGATTTCTCCGAAGACAAGATCGACATGGTCGTTATCTGGGGGCCCATGGCAGGTTATCTTGCCACGAGCAGCCCCGATGCTTTCGAACTGATTCCCATGAAATCCGAACCCGGACTCCAGTTTGAATTTCCAATGTCCGTGGGCGTCAGAGTGCCCGACAAGCAACGCAAGCAGGTGCTGGATGATCTGATCGCCAAAAATGGGGAAAAGATCAAAACCATTTTGGAAAGCTACAAAGTCCCGCTGGTCGATGCCAGCGAAGCAAAAGAGATCAAGAAGGACAACGACTGACCTTTCGGCCCATCGGGCCCATGAACCGGCAGCTCTGATGCCCGGTTTTGCTAGGATCAGGTGCAAAACCGGCGCCCGCGAGGACGCTTTCTTAATGGGCTGGTTTTGAACTGGCTGGTGCTGCAGGGGAGCCGGAGTCAAAGCCGGATTTAAGACCGTGAGGTTTGATGAGTCCGGTGCTGAAAGCGATTAACAGCGCTATAAAAAGTCCGATAGAAAGAGCGATTCTTAGGGTCAGGGCACGGACGGTGCGAGGGGATCGATCGCGGTCCTTCAAAAGATAATAGAGGCCGGAGCCGAGACTTCCGATAATGACGAGCAATGCCAATACGATGAATATCTTCAAAATCTGCCTTTTCGCAGGTGGGTTTGGGACGCCGGAATAATGAGCCACCGGGCCAGTGGCGGTTCGCCGAATTATAGCTTCAAACCTTCTGGAAAAGCCGTGGGACTATTTGCCGTGGTTTTTCCTCTATTCATAGTGTTGGGCTTCTGGCAACTGCAGCGCGCAGATGAAAAGACGACGATCAATGCCCTGCGTGATGCGCGGTCGCAGGAGTCCCCCATCGCTCTGAGGTCTGTCGTCACGGGGGACATTGAGGACCTGCTTTTTCATCCTGTTTTGGTTGAAGGTGAGTACGATAGTGCCCATCAGTTTCTGTTGGATAATCAGCTCGAGGGGCAGTTGGCGGGCTACCATGTGCTCACGCCCCTCAGGCTCTCAGGAGCGGATAGGGCGGTTCTGATCAACCGTGGCTGGTTGCCGCAGGGTGCCAGCCGGCAGACTTTGCCGGACATCCATCCGTTGCCTGCGGGAATTACGAGAGTGACGGGCCTGGTCGACAGATTTCACCGGGTCGGCTTTAAGCTTAAGGGAGCCGATATCCCGACGGTCGGCTGGCCTGCCGTGGTTCAAGTGCCTGATGCGGACAAGATCGCCGACAGGCTCGGTTATCCGGTCCTGCCCTATCAGGTATTATTGGATTCCGCTGCCCAAGACGGTTACAGTCGGCTTTGGCATGTGGTCCGGCTAGATCCCGGCAAGAACCAGGGCTATGCCTTGCAGTGGTTTCTATTTGCGGCCCTTGCGGCTTTTTTCTTTGTCCGGCACGGCATCCAATCTGACGTCGGATAACTTTTTCCAGTTATGACACACGCTTCAAAACCACTCTGGCAGAGCCGCGCGCTGGTGATTGTGATCGCCCTCACGGCGGTTGTCCCCTTTGTTCTGGCCTGGTACTACGCAAATCACCCCGAGTTGATTGAGAGAACCAGCAATTATGGTTCGCTCATTATCCCCACGCGACAACTGAGTCATGATCAACTGATGGCGGCGCCCCTCGGACCGGTGAATGACATGGAGCAGATCAAGGGCCGTTGGCTTCTGCTGCAGGTGGCGCCCGGTTTCTGTACGACGGTTTGTGTCGAGACATTGCACAAGACTCATCAAGGCTGGCTGATGTTGAACAAGGAAATGCCCCGGGTGCAGCGGATTTTGCTGGTATCGCCGGAGACCCGATCACGGGAAGTGCCAGAAATAGCCAAGGATGATGCGCTGGTGACGTCGGGCCTGACCCCTGAGGTGCTGCAGGCGTTGACCAGCGCCATCGGGAAACCCGCCGAAGAAGGCGCCGTGGTTCTCGTCGATCCGCTCGGCAATCTGGTGCTGTGGTACGACACGGGATTCGACCCTTATAAGATGGTCAGGGATCTCAAGCACCTGCTGAAGGCCTCCCAGATCGGGTGATTTCGGAATCTCTGCCGATTTTCCAGTGAAGTGCCCGCAGATGGTTTCAACCCCAATAAAAACCCACTCAATACCATGTTCAGGAAGCTAACGCTTTTCACCCTTTTGATTGCGCTCTGTGTTGTGCTGATGGGCGCTTACGTGCGGATTTCCGACGCAGGTCTCGGTTGCCCTGACTGGCCTGGCTGCTATGGAAAGCTGATCGTCGATCCTGCTGCAGCAGGCGGCCACGCAGCGGCGGGTAACTTCGATGCGTCCAAGGCCTGGAAAGAGATGACCCACCGCTACCTGGCGGGTGGATTGGGTGTGCTGGTCCTGTTGCTTGTCGCACTTTCGTTCCGAGTGCATGAACGGCGAAATCGTGTGATCGGTTGGAGTGTTGGTGCGCTGCTCCTCATCATTTTTCAGGCTCTCCTTGGCATGTGGGCGGTCAAATACAAGGTTATGCCGATGGTGGTCACGGCCCATCTGATGGCCGGGTTCATCACTCTTTGGCTGCTGTATCGACTTTATATGCTCACGGGTCCCCAATCTGCGCCGACGGAAAAGGTGACCGGCTTGCTCTGGTTGAGCCGGTTGGGCTTGCTCCTGGTCCTGATGCAAACGGCCCTTGGCGGTTGGGTATCCTCCAATTATACGGCTCTGTCATGTCCGGACTTTCCGACGTGCCTTGGAAGCTGGATGCCGGAAATGGATTTCTCTTCGATTGTTTCTGGCATTGTCCATCCTGAAAATTATCAGGGCAGCCTGTTACCGCCAGCAGCCCGAGTGGGTATTCACTACCTGCACCGCTTGGGCGCCGTGCTGACGTTCCTGGTTCTTACCGCGCTCGCGATGGGGGTGACCTCCAATCGCAAGGTGCCGCGACTCAGCAAGCCGGGCTTGTTGCTGAGCTTTCTTTTGCTGGTGCAGATTGGCCTTGGGATGGCGTTAGTCTTGCTGCGTCTGCCGGTCGCGATCGCGGTCGCCCATCATGCCGTCGCCGCGCTTCTGTTGTTGCTGGTGGCCCATCTTCATTATTTCCTGGGGTTGACCGTTCGTCGGGCCGACAAGGTTGTCAGCCCCGCTGAATTCGTTGAGTCGCCCGCCCAGCTGGAAGCCATCCCGCCGGTGACCCTGCCTCCGCTCACCTTTCCCGAGGTGGCTCCGGAGCCTGTTTCACAAAAGCCGGAAGCCAAGGTGCCCTCGGCCGAAGGGCTTTTTGTCAGGCTCAAGAGTCAGTTAGGCAAAACCCGGGGGGGGCTGACGGGCTTCCTTGGCACTCTGGCGCTGGGTAAGAAAACTATAGACCGTGAGTTTCTGGATGATCTGGAAGCCCAATTGCTGACGGCGGATATTGGCGTCACCGCTACCCAGGACATCATCGAACATCTGACCGAAAGCCTGGAGCGCCATGAGCTCGCCGATATTGATGTGGTCAAGGATCGGCTCCGCACCTATCTGCATGAAATGATCGCCCCGGTGAGCAGGCCGTTGGTGATCGCTGATGAAACCCGGCCCTTCGTAATCCTGGTCGTGGGTGTCAACGGGGTGGGCAAGACCACGACCATCGGCAAGCTGGCCAAACGGCTGCAGAACCAGGGCCATAGCGTGATGCTGGCTGCGGGAGATACGTTCCGCGCGGCAGCTGTCGAGCAGTTGCAGACCTGGGGTGAGCGCAATCAGGTTCTGGTCATTGCCCAGCATACCGGCGCAGATTCAGCTTCGGTCATCTTTGATGCCCTGCAGGCGGCGCAGGCGCGAGGTATTGACGTTCTGATCGCCGATACGGCCGGACGGTTGCATAACAAATCCAACCTCATGGAGGAGCTCAGCAAGATCAAGCGCATCATGGCGCGGCTGGATGAGTCGGCCCCACACGAAGTCCTGTTGGTGCTTGATGCGGGTACGGGACAGAATGCCATCAATCAGGCCCGACAGTTTGGAGAAGCCGTGGGGCTGACCGGCATTGCGCTGACCAAGCTGGATGGCACGGCCAAGGGAGGCATCATTTTTGCCCTCGGCAAGCAGTTCGGAATACCCATCCGCTTCATTGGCTTAGGGGAGGGCATTGATGATCTCCAGGATTTCAATGCCGAGCAATTTATTGATGCCCTGTTTACGGATTCCGGGGTCTGAAATGGGCGGTGCCGGGTATGTCGCAAATGCTGCTATGGCTCCGGCGATTTCTGTGGTGACTGGCGCCGATTCTGGCCTGATGGGCCGCATCCGCCATGGGTGGCGAAAGTTTACTGGGGAGCATCGCTGCCTTGGGGAGTGCATTCCAGTATGGCCAGCGCGTTTATGCCGGTGGTCTTGCAGTATGTCCAGGCTTAGGTTGGTGCCGCAACGGCCGGCCTTTTGAAAGCCACCCTGCTCTGGTCGGGTGACATTGAGGCACTGGATAAACAGCGTCTCAACCTGTCATCCGTCACTTCTCGAGGTTTCAGAACCTGGCAGTATTTTCCAGATGAGTGGTCAACATCCGCGCCAGCGATAACTGATCCATCACGCCGGCGCTTTCCCGGGCACTGTGCATCGCCCACATCGGGGCACCGCAATCCATTGTCCTCATGCCCAGGCGGGCCGCGCTCATTGGTCCAATGGTCGAGCCGCATCCCAAATCGCTACGATGTACATAGGTCTGACTGGGAACGCCCGCCTGACGGCACAACTCCGCAAACCAGGCTTCCGTGAATCCGTCGGTGGCATAGCGCTGATTGCTGTTGATTTTCACGGCGGGTCCCTGGTTGAGCCGGATGGCGTGGCAGGATTCGTAGGCATTCGGAAAATTGGGGTGAAAGGCATGGGCGGCATCTGCGCTGATCATCAGGCTGTGGGCCAGACCACGCTGATATTCGCTCCGCTCCTCTCCGCGACTCTGGGTGATGCGCTCCAGAATGTCCGAGAGAAAGCTGCCATCGGCGCCCTTGTGACTTTCGCTGCCGATTTCCTCATGATCAAAAAAGGCACAAACCGAGGTATGCGGTGCAGGCTTTGCGTCCAGCAACGCGCAAAGACCGGCGTGGCATGAAGAAAGATTGTCGATCTGGCTATCTGCCAGAAACTCGCCGGCCGCTCCCCAGAACGCGCCTTTCTGGGTATCGTAGACGTTGAATTCAAAGCTTAAAATGTTCCCCGCCGGGCAATCGGCTTGTTTGGCGAGCAGAGCACGGAATTGCTGTGCCGGAGGCAGTTCATTTTGCAATTGGCCGAGAATCAGCGGTAGTTCCGTTTGCTTGTTGAGCTTCAATCCTTCGTCGTTGACCTTGCGGTTCATGTGGATCGCCAGATTCGGCAATCGGGCCAGTGCCTGTTCAAATCGGATCAGCCGGCTTTCGACCCCATCCTTGCCGCGCAGGTGCAATTGACCCGCGAGACTGAGATCCCGATCGGTAAAAGTCGCGAGAATGGGCCCCCCGTAAGGCTCGACCCCCAGTCTCGTAAGCTGTTCGCTGCCATATGCGGCCTTCGGTTTGAGCCTCAGGCCGGGTGAATCCGTATGGGCGCCGATGATGCGAAAGCCGCTGTCGGCCGTAGCCTTCTCACCGACTTGGAAGGCGATCAGTGACGAGTCGCCACGGATGACGTAATGGCGATCGCCGGAACTAAGTCGCCAGAGTTTCCGTTCATCCAGGCGGGTGTAGCCATCGACGCGCAGCCGCTGTTCGAGGGTCGCCACGGCATGCCAGGGGCTGGGGCTGGCATCAATGAAATCGAGCAGGTCCTGGGCGTGCTGCTGGTGTTCTGGGGTGATCTGCATGGCGGGGACGTTTCAATATGGATGAACACAGGGGCCGGAGTGCATCGCGTCGGTGTTATGGAGGCCTTGCTCCAGTTTAGCCGATCGCTCGTCTTTGGTGAAAAGGCTGGGTGGCACATGGGGCCAGCAATTCTGGGATAATCACCCCATGACTTCCCCCCGCAGCTTCCGTTGATTCTCTGACCATGACCGAGAAGGTTTCCCTGCTGCATGCCCGTGATTTGAGCTGTTATCGAGGCGAGGTCTGTCTTTTCGAAAATCTGGGTTTCGAATTGAGCGCCGGGGAAGCCCTGCAAGTCGAGGGAGCCAATGGCGCCGGCAAGACCAGCCTGTTGCGCATCATTGCGGGCATGACCCCTCCGGACGAAGGTGATGTGCTGTGGCGTGGGGAATCCATCCAGGATCGCCGTTCCGATTTCAATGCTCAACTGGCTTATCTGGGCCACCATCTCGGGCTCAAGCATGAGCTGACGGTCGAGGAAAATCTGCGCGCATCCGTCGTGATTCAGGGCGCGGCCGATTCGCTTGGCCGCTTGACGGATATCCTGCGGCAGGTCGGATTATCCGAGCGGGCAGATTTGCCGGTGAGGGTGTTGTCAGCGGGACAGAAGCAGCGGGTTGCACTGGCGCGGATGCTCTTGATCGGTGCAGTGCTGTGGGTACTGGATGAGCCCTTCACAGCTCTGGATGCAGGCGGAATTGGGCTGATCAGTGACTTGGTGGGGCATCATCTTGATCGCGGCGGGCTGGCTGTCATGACTTCCCATCAGGCCATTCCGTTGGGTTCACGTCTCCGCCGGCTCGAATTGTGATGTCATCGGGCTGGCAGGCTTTCATCGCGCTGGTCAAACGGGATTTATTGCTGGCGTTCCGGCACCGTGGGGAGCTGCTCAATCCGCTGCTGTTTTTCATGATGGTGGTGACGCTTTTTCCGCTGGGTGTCAGTCCGGAGTCTTCGCTGTTGCGAACGATGGCGCCCGGAGTCATCTGGATCGCGGCGCTCCTGGCTGGGTTGTTCTCGCTGGAGAGCATTTTCCGTTCCGATTTTGACGATGGCGCGCTCGAGCAGATGGTGCTGAGCCCGCATCCCTTGTCCCTGCTGGTGCTGGCCAAGGTGCTGGCGCATTGGCTGGTGACGGGCCTGCCGATGCTGCTGATGGCGCCCTTGCTGGGGATGTTCCTGTCGTTGCCCGCTCCCGGTTTGGTCGCAATGGAACTGACCCTGCTGATCGGTACGCCCTTGCTCAGTCTCGTGGGGTCGATTGGCGTCGCGCTGACCGTGGGTCTTCGACGCGGTGGGGTATTGCTGACCCTGCTGGTCTTACCTCTGTATATCCCCGTATTGATTTTTTCCACCAATGCCGTGTCGGTAGCTGTGGCGGGCCTACCCATCGACGGGCAGGTTTATTTCCTGTTGGCCTTGCTGGCCCTGGCCATTACCCTGGCGCCGTTTGCCACTGCGGCGGCGTTGCGCATCAGTTTGAGTTGAATCTATGTGGAATATGATCTGGCTGTTTTTTCATAAACTGGCCTCGCCCAAGCACTTCTATCGAATCAGCGGACTATTGATTCCCTGGCTCGCCGCCATTACGGCCATCCTGCTGGTGCTGGGGCTCTATCTGGGGCTATTCGTGGCGCCGCCGGATTATCAGCAGGGAGAAAGCTATCGCATCATTTTCGTCCATGTGCCCAGCGCCTGGATGTCGATGTTCATTTACACCTTCATGGCCGTACTGAGCGCGATCTACCTGATCTGGAATATCAAGCTGGCCGATGTCATGGCCCGGAGTTCCGCCGTACTGGGTGCGTCATTCACCTTGCTGGCCCTGGCGACGGGATCTCTCTGGGGCAAGCCGATGTGGGGCGCCTGGTGGGTATGGGATGCCCGACTGACCTCGGAATTGATCCTGCTGTTTCTTTACATGGGCTACATCGCGCTGGTGATGGCGATTGAGGATGTCCGCACTGCGGCGAGAGCAGGGGCAGTGCTGATTCTGGTCGGTGTGGTGAACATTCCCATCATCCATTACTCGGTGGAATGGTGGAATACCCTGCATCAGGGACCTACGGTCACCAAACTAGACAAGCCCTCGATTCACCTCAGCATGCTGGTGCCGTTGCTGTTGATGGCGGGCGCATTCCAGTTTTACTACTTCACTGTCGTGCTGATGAGGGCGCGTGCTGAATTGCTCGACCGCGAGCGGCGCAGCGAATGGGTCAGGGAGCTGATGGGCCGGTAAGCGGGTTTGGCCTTGTGATCTGCTGGCTATTGCTTGTTTTCGCAAGGCACAAAAAAACCCGACAGGCGATCCCGTCGGGTTTCTTTTAAAATTTTCGCAGAGCGAAAACTTATTTCATGGCGCCCTTGCGGAAGCCACGGTCCAGCTTGGCATTGACTTCTTCAGCAGCGGCAGCAGCGCGGCGAGCAGCAGCGTCAGCGCTGGTAGCAGCAGACAGTGCTTCGTCAGCAGTGCTCTTTACAGAAGAGATCTCAGCCTTCAGGCCATCGACCTGAGTCTGGAGAGCGCTCAGGTCGCTTTTGCTGGCGCAGCCAACGGTGAGGCCAGCAGACAGTAGAACGATGGACAGCTTGGTTGCATTCATCATTGTAAATTTCCTTCTTATGATGCGGTCGTTTTAAGAAAGCATCTGCACCTAAGATTAAGCACGGACGCCGCTCAGGTTTAAGTTTGCCGGGAATTCGCCAAACTTTCCAGTATTATTTTTACACAATTTGTTGCAATGTCACCAGTTTTTCGTGCTCTTGAGACGATTTGCCCGAACTCACCTTGATTGGCCCACGTCCTGATCATCGCCAAAGTGCCGTTTCGCCAATTCGGAGACCTCGCTGATAGGACTGGATTCAGTACAATGCCCATCAAACTTACATTAGAGCCGAGGTCTCTGTCATGCAGATAAAAACGATAAAAACGCATCCCTACACAGATCAAAAACCCGGCACCTCGGGCCTGCGCAAGAAGGTCAAGGTCGTTCTCCAGCCGCATTACCTCGAGAATTTCGTGCAGTCCGTGTTTGATGCGCTTGGCGACACAAGTGGCATCACGCTGGTGTTGGGTGGAGACGGGCGCTACTACAACCGAAAGGCCGCGCAGATCATCATCAAGATGGCTGCGGCGAACGGGGTGGGCCGACTTCTGGTGGGCCAAGGAGCGCTCCTCTCCACGCCGGCGGCTTCCTGTCTGATTCGAAAATACGGCGCCCAGGGTGGCTTCATCCTCTCGGCCAGTCACAATCCCGGTGGGCCTGATGAGGACTTCGGGATCAAGTTCAACGCAGCTAATGGGGGCCCCGCGCCGGAGAGCCTGACCAACGCGATCTTCGCCAGAACCCTGGAAATCAACCAGTTCCATATCGCCGAAGCCGCTGATGTGAATCTCGATGCCCCAGGCGATTACCCGCTCGGCACCATGACCGTTCAGGTGCTGGATTCCGTCACCGACTACGCAGAACTGATGGAGCAAATTTTCGATTTCGGCCTAATCGAGTCATCGCTGAAGTCTGGCCGTCTCTCGATCTGCTTCGATGCCATGCATGCCATTACCGGTCCTTATGCGCAACGCATTCTGGTCGAGCGTCTCGGTGCGAGTCCGGATTCGGTGATGAACGCGGTTCCCCGGGAAGACTTTGGCGGCGGCCATCCCGATCCCAATCTGGTCCATGCTCATGAACTGGCCGAACGTATGTACGCCCCCGGCGCGCCGGCCCTCGGCGCGGCCTCGGACGGCGACGGCGACCGCAACATGATCATGGGCGATCACTTCTTCGTTACGCCCAGCGACAGTCTCGCCGTGCTGGCCGCCAACCTCCATCTCCTGCCGGCCTATCGGGCCGGACTCAAGGGCGTCGCCCGCTCCATGCCTACTAGCCAGGCCGCGGATCGTGTCGCCAAGGCGCTGGGTATCGGGTGCTACGAAACGCCGACCGGCTGGAAGTTCTTCGGCAACCTCCTCGACGACGGCAAGATTACCCTCTGCGGCGAGGAAAGCTTTGGTACCGGTTCCGACCACGTCCGCGAAAAGGACGGACTCTGGGCCGTGCTGGCCTGGTTGAACCTGCTCGCCGTTCGCAAGCAATCCGTGGCCGACATCGTCCGCGAGCATTGGGCCCAATACGGCCGGGATTACTACTCCCGTCATGATTACGAAGGCATGCCGCTGGCCATCGGCGATGGCATCATGGCCCACTTGCGCGAACAACTGAGTGGTTTGGTGGGTAAGGGGTTTGTCGGCAGTCAGGTTAGCGTGGCGGATGACTTTAGCTACACCGATCCGGTCGATGGCAGCGTCAGCCCCAACCAAGGGATTCGGATCATCTTCGAAAATGGTTCCCGCATCGTCTTCCGCCTGTCCGGCACCGGCACCGAAGGCGCCACGCTCCGCATCTATTTGGAGCGCTACGAACCGGACGCCACCCAGCACGGCCACGATCCGCAAGAGGCGCTCAAGGATTTGATCGAACTCGCCGAGCAACTCGGTGAAGTCAGAAACCGTTCAGGCATGGCCGCGCCAACGGTGATTACCTAAAGTTTGCTGGATAAATGTGCGGTGGTTGGCTGGGCAGGAGCGACGCGTAAACCCATCACCCCCTCGCCGGGTTTCCGCTATCGCTGCTACCCAGCCCACGGGCTACGGGCTGTCTGAACTTGGAGCTCTCTACTTGTTCTGCGAATACGCCGTGATGTCACCTCATTTGGCAGGCAGCCGCTTGGCCAACTGAGCGTACTGCTGCAGGCTAAGGGTCTCGGCGCGGGCTGTGGGGTCAATGCCGGCGTCCATGAGCTGAGCTTCATCAAATAGGCTCTTTAACGCATTCCGCAGCGTCTTGCGGCGTTGGGAAAAGGCAGTGGCCACGACCTTGCCAAGTGCGGCGGGGCTGGCGTCCACGGGAGGTTCTGCGTGCGGAATCAGTCGCACGATGGCGGATGTCACCTTGGGCGGTGGATAAAAGCTTTCGGGGTAAACCTCGAAGAGTTTTTCGGCCCGGCAGTAGTATTGGGCCATGATTCCCAGTCGGCCATAGTCCGCATCGCCCGCCTCGGCGCACAGTCGATCGATCACTTCCTTCTGCAACATGAAATGCATGTCTTCGATGATCCCGGTGTGGGCGAAGAGATGAAACAGCAGGGGCGTGGAGATGTTGTAGGGGAGGTTGCCGACGATGCGCTGCTTTTCTCCGTGGGTGAGGGTGTGAAAATCGAATTTCAGTGCATCGGCCTGATGCAGATTGAACTGCGGTGAATTTTCAAAGCGGCGCTTGAGGATGGTGGCCAGATCGCGGTCGATTTCGACGGCGTCCAGGGGAATCCCGCTTTTCAGGAAGGCGGCCGTCATCGCGCCTTCGCCGGGGCCGATTTCGACCAGATGGTCCCCTGCACGGGGGTTCACTGCCGCAACGATGCGGTGCACCACGGTATCGTCGCGGAGGAAATTCTGGCCAAAGCGCTTACGCGGGGTGTGATTCATTAGGGCAGTTTCAAGTGTGTTCAGTGTCGCGAGCGGCGAACCAGGTCGATGGCGGCGTCGATGGCAGCCAGCAGGCTGCCAGGGTCGGCTTTTCCCGTTCCCGCCAGTTCCAGTGCGGTGCCGTGATCGACCGAGGTGCGGATGATGGGCAGGCCGAGGGTGATGTTGACCGCTCGACCAAAGCCCAGATGCTTGAGAACCGGGAGACCCTGGTCGTGATACATCGCCAGCACGGCATCCGCCTCGGCCAGCATGGGCGGCAGAAACAGGGTATCGGCCGGCAGCGGTCCGACGAGGTTCAAGCCTTCTTGCCGCAGGACGTCCAGAGTTGGGGCTATGACCTCGATTTCCTCCCGGCCAAGATATCCGCTCTCGCCGGCGTGAGGGTTCAACCCGGCCACCAGGATGCGTGGGTGGGGGATGCTGAAGCGCTTAACCAGGTCGTGATGCAGGATGCGCAGGGTCTTCTTAAGGCGCTCAGGCGTGATGCTCTGACTGACCTGGGTAAGGGGCAGGTGGGTGGTGGTCAACGCAACACGCAGCCCCGGCGCCGTCAGTAGCATGACGGGTTCTCCGCCCGTCAGGCCCGCAATGTATTCGGTGTGACCGGAGAAGGGGATGCCGGCCTGATTGATGCTGGCCTTGTTGATGGGGGCGGTCACCATGGCATCGAACTGTCCCGCAAGGCAGGCCTCAGTCGCGGCACGGAGGGTCTTCAGGACGTAATCCGCGTTGACGCAAGACAGGTGCCCGGAAGTGGTGTCTGCAGCCGCGGCCACGGGCCAGACATGAAGGCGCCCCGGCGAGTGGGGCAAGGCCTTGGCCGAGTCTGGGTACCAGGTCACCAGTTCGATGTCCAGGCCGAGCTCCTCTGCCCGGCGGGATAGCAGGTCAGGGTCGCCCGCGATCACCAGCTCGCAGAAGAGACTTTGACTTGCGACCTGAAGGCACAGGTCAGGCCCAATCCCCGCTGGCTCTCCCGTGGTCAAAACCAGCCGGGGGATCATGGGTTGGCTTTGCCGGCCTCGGCGGGAGCGCCCTCAGGCATCAGTTCGGGGACGCGAATTTCAACATAGGCTTCGTCTCGGATACGGCGGAGCCAAAGTTCGGTTTCCTCTTCGACCTTGCGCTTGAATATCTCGTCCTGAGCCTGTTTCTTCAGTAGCTCATTGGTGTCGTCGGATTCCTGGCGTTCTAGCACCTGTATGAGGTGCCAGCCAAACTGGCTCTGGGTAGGTTCGCTGAGCTCATTGGGTTTCAGGTCATTCATGGCCTGTTCGAATTCGGGGACCAGGGCGCCAGGGGCGACAAAGCCCAGGTCGCCGCCTTTCACGGCTGATCCCTTGTCATCAGAATTGCCACGGGCCAGGTCAGCAAAATCATCGCCCGCCTCAATTCGGGTCTTGATGGTTTCGAGCTTTTTTCGGGCATCGTCATTCGTCATGACTTCATTGGGCTTCAGCAGTATGTGTCTGACGCGGGTTTTGGTGATGCTCTCCACATCACCCCCCCGTTGATCCATCAGCTTGATGATATGAAAGCCGCTAGGGCTCCGGATGGGGCCTTCTATTGAGCCCTTTTTCATCTTCGGGACGGCATCGGCGTAAATGGTGGGCAGTTCGCTGAGCTTGCGCCAGCCAAGATCACCCCCCTTGAGTGCCTCGGAGGCATCGGATGAGCTAAGGGATACCTGACGAAAATCGGCCCCCTTGCTGAGCTCGGCAATGAGTTTTTCGGCCTTCTCCCGGGCGGCCTGGACGGTCTCAGGTGTTGCGCCTTGGGGTGTACCGATGAGGATTTGACCCAACTGGTACTCGACATTGGGGTTAGCGCCGGCCTTGAGTCGGGCCTCCATCCAGTTCTGAACCTCGCGGTCGCTGATCTTGATCTGACTGTTGACCTGACCGCTGCGCAGCCGCTGTTGGGCGAGCTCACCTCTGATCTGCTCGAGAAAGTCCAGATACTCGATGCCCTCGGCTCGGAGCGAACTGCGTAGATCTTCCGGTGACATGTTGTTCTTCTGCGCAATCTGCTGGATGGTCTGACGCAGGGTTTCATCATCGACACGCAGACCTGATTTTTCAGCCATGCTGATTTGGATTTTTTCCAGGATCAGCCGATCGAGGACCTGTCGGGCCAGTGCCAGCTCGGAGGGGGGCAAGGTTCCACTCTGGGACAGTCCTTGCCGGATAAGGGCAATTTTTTTCTGAAGTTCGCTCTCCAGAATGACATCGTCCTCGACCACGGCCACAATACGGTCGACCCCTTCAGCCAGCGACAGAGAGGGAAACAGCAGTGTAATCAGCAGGCTGAGCAACGGGCCTGATTTTGCAAAGTGGGTCAAAGCAGTGTGTTGGTTGCTCATGTCCAGTATGGTCTTAATAGTCTCTGAATCGGTATCCGGTAATGCTTCTCTCGAGGAATTTATCCACATCTTCGTTCAGTGTGGTCAGGCCCTTGAGTTCGATCTGCAGGAACACGGCGTTGTTGGATTGGGCGGTCCCATCAGGGTTGATGGTGTTGAGGTAGCGGCGACCAATCAGGGCGAAGCGCCAGCAGCAGGTTTCCCGCTCGAAACCGGCAAAGCTCTCAGTGGTGACGTTGTCAAGAAACGAATACTGCCAGCGTCCGATGGCGTACCAACCCGCCAGGATGGGCAGTCGCATTGAGACGTCGGTCAGGTCAAGACAGCCCGAACTGTTGGTGTAGTAATTCTGGCCTGTCCATGAGGGCGCGCAGTTGTTCGTATACTGGTTTCGGCGGTAACGATACGCCAGATTAAGAATGTGATTTTGCTTGTTGTTGTACTGAAGTCCAACCTGGCCACGATCGATCTGATTGAAGGAGGGGTTGTATTGCCCGGCGGTGTAGACCGACCAGTTGTCGGTGATGGCGCCGTAAAGATCTCCCACAATGTTGGAGAAGCTTTGTTTGTAGGTATCGGGCGCCAGTCCTGCGGGGGTCACCTCTCGATTGGAGAAGTAGGCGATGTTGCCAAGGGTAGCCCGAATTCGCTCGATACCTGTTTCATGATCGATCAGTCTCGAGGTCACAGCAGCCGTGAGGTCGTTGGCGTCACCGATGCGGTCATAACCCGCAAACCGATTCTCACGGAAGAGCTGGTAGTAAGTGAAGTCGTAGCTGGTGGTATCAAATACCGGAATGTTTTGCTGGTTCACGGTTGGGATGTATACGTAGAACAGCCTTGGTTCAATGGTGTGCTGCATCGGCGTATCACCGATTTCGAGATCCCGATCAAAATAGGTTCCGCTATCCAGCGACAGAATCGGCGTCGTAAAAGTTTGACTGGTATTGCCGTTGGTGTTGACGCCCAGGTTCTGCTGCAACTGTCCCCAATATTCTGTGTTCTGCAGGGAGTATTGGTTGAAAGCCATGGTTGCGCTGGGACGAATGAATCCGGCGCTAGTCTCCATCGGGTAAGTCAGCTTGGGCCGAATGAGGAAGCGCTGGCCCGTGGTCATCTCGTTGCTGTCGGCCTGGATATACGAGACCTGAGTCTGGTTGCTCAACATGAGGCCGGTGTCGGCGAGGTTTTCGCCGAAGCTGTGTTCGATCTTTGGAAGGTAGAAGTAGGGATACTGATTTTTCGGGACGCTCGGGTCGATGGTCTGGAAATAGTTGGCCATGCCGGTGATCGGGCCCCAGGGGCTGGTGTAATTCACCATGGCCACACTGGGAATGTTGAGGTAATTGACCGTGTTGAGCGCCGATCCCAGTTGATTCAGGTAGTTGTAATCCGATACCCAGTTGGCATCGACATGAGCTGTCACGTGCTCGCTGAAGCGGGTGTCGTCCAGAAAGCTCACCTGACCGCGCGTGGTTTTGGTTTCATCGTCGTAAGGCAGGATATCGCCTGAAAGCCGGGCCCTGGAGGTCTCGTCGATGTAGCGCAGTTCGTTACGCAGCATGAAGCCACGCTTGGTCAGGTAGCGGGGCTGGGCCGTATAGTCATAGTTGGGTGCCAGGTTGAAGTAGTAGGGAATCGAAAAGTCGGCACCACTGACCTGGGTCACCCCGACGTTGGGGCTCAGAAATCCCGATGAGCGCCGTTTGTCGGTCGGGAAATCCATGTAGGGGGTGTAGAGGAATGGAACGTCCATGAACTCAAACCAAGCGTCCTGTGCGCTGCCCCGCCCCGTTTCCTTATTAATCTTGACCTTGGATGCGTGAAGGATCCAGTCCTGGTTGCCGGTAGGGCAAGTCGTGTAGCTGAAGTTCTCATACCGCGACAGGGTATTGCTGTCGATGTTGGTCAGTCGGGAGGTGCCGCGTCCCGGTACGGCGGGCAGGATGAACTGGCTGTTGCGGAACACGCCGCGACCCGCTTCGCCATCCATGAAGCCGGAATCGCTCGACAGGATGAACCCCTTGTCCTGATAGGTGACGTTGCCGTGCACATTCACGGCATTGGTCTTGAGGTTGCGGGTGATGTAATCACCCCACAGTTTCTGATCCGCCTTGACCATTTCGGCCGAGCCGGTGAAGTTGGTCACTTCGTTATCGACCAACTCGAAATAATCGGAATCGATGTCGATGGGTGCCTTCTCCCGGGCCAGTTTTTCCTCGGGCGTCAAGATAAACTCTGCCAGCGGCGGCGGCGCCTTTTTGCCGACCTTGGGCGCACAACTGCGTTGCCAGGGACTCACGGGCAAGCGCCCCAACATGTTCTCGAAGCGATCCTCGTCCTCTCGTGTGATGGTGTTGGATTCCGCCCAGTTTTCCGTGGATTCGCCTTCTTCGCTAACGACATGCGCCAGGCCGCGCGGGTCACGGCCACTCAGCGAGCAGACCCAATTCCGGTCTGGGCCTTCGTCCAGGTTGGGGGTGCAGTTCCATCCGGAGACCTTTGCCTTCTCAGGGTCCCCTTTGGGTTGTGGCGGTTGGAATGGCGCCTTGCTGTTCAAAAGTTGTGGCTGGTCTTCGGGGCCTGATGCCTCATCCATGTCGTCGCGGGTGGTCGCTTGCGGATCTGAAGGATCTTCGCCGAGCTCCA
The DNA here is from genome assembly GCA_002423305.1 of Methylococcus sp. UBA6136. Taxonomy (GTDB): domain Bacteria; phylum Pseudomonadota; class Gammaproteobacteria; order Methylococcales; family Methylococcaceae; genus UBA6136. The sequence continues at coordinate 56,251 of DIVI01000054.1, forward strand.
CTTCTCTCTCCGTAGCGCCGCCTGACCCTGACAACGGCGTTTTTGAGCCGCATACCCAGTGGCCGCCTCGATCATCCCGAGCGCAATCCCAGTCATTCGCTCCTCCCGGAGACAGTGAAGGGTAAACGCTGAAGCAAATGGCCACTAGCCAAAATCCAATCCGGTAACCGGCGGGAGGCATGAGGCGCTCAGCTAATGGCGTATGTCTGAAAACCGGCATGCACCTTTCGTGAGTGGGTTGGTGAGGCGATCATGGGCGCGGGGCCGGTGAAGGCATGGTCGTCGGAAAGCGGTCTTTTATGTTGAAATATCCGATTTCGACTGGCCATTTTACCGAAAGCCATCACTTCGGTAAGTGTTTTCTTCATCCTTTTTAACGTGTGATATGGATTCCACGGATACTCGTTACCAACAATTGCTGGATTGGCTGCGGACCGATTTGGGCCGACCGGTCGAATCGATTGCTCCCGCTTCTTCCGATGCCAGTTTCAGGCGTTACTTCCGGATTCATTCCGAGGGCCAGTCTCACATTGTCATGGACGCTCCGCCTCCCCAAGAGAATGTCAGACCTTTTGTTGCCGTGGCCGAGTTGCTTCGCGAGGCCGGCGTTCGGACGCCCAAGGTTCACGCGGTGGATGCGGATCGGGGGTTCGTGCTCTTGGGCGATTTCGGCAATCGCAATTACCTTGATGAGCTGGGTGATGATACTGCCGAATCGCTCTATGGCGATGCGATGGCTTCCCTGCTGGCTTTGCAGCAGGGTGCCGCGGCGGCTTCGGTGGACTTGCCGTCCTATGACGAGCGTTTGTTGCGAACGGAACTGGGAATATTCCGGGAATGGTTTCTGGAGCGGTGGCTTGGGCTGGCGCTTTCTGCCGAGGAGTCCGCGACGATCGATCAAGCCTGGGCAGCGCTGGTCTGGTCTGCCCTGGAGCAGCCTCGGGTCTGTGTGCATCGCGACTATCACTCTCGCAATCTCATGGTGACCGATGGGGCCAATCCGGGCGTACTGGATTTTCAGGATGCGGTGGTGGGGCCGATAACCTACGATCTGGCCTCCCTGCTCAGGGACTGTTACATCGCTTGGCCGAAGGAGCGGGTTTACCTTTGGATGGAGTCCTACCAGAAGGCATTGCTGGCCGCTAAATTGCTGGAGGAATCCGATGCCCCCCGTTTTCGCCGCTGGTTTGACCTTATGGGCATGCAGCGGCACCTCAAGGCCGTCGGTATTTTTTCCCGACTGAACATTCGTGATGGCAAACCGGGTTATTTGAAGGATATTCCGCGAACACTGGCATATGTTACCGAGGTGGGGCGGGATTATCCGGAATTGGCTGGTTTCATGGCGTTTCTCGAATGCCGAGTGTTGCCGGGGCTGACCAGGGAGGCGCTGTCATGAGAGCCATGATTCTGGCTGCAGGCCGGGGTGAGCGCATGCGGCCACTGACTGATCACACGCCCAAGCCCTTGCTGCGGGCGGGTGGCCGCCCATTAATTGAGCATCTGGTGGTGGCGCTCGTCGGAGCTGGTATCACTGAAATGATCGTCAATACCGCACATCTGGGCGAGCAGGTGGAAGCGGTGATGGGCGATGGTTCTCGGCTGGGGGCGCGCTTGCACTTTTCACCCGAGCGCGAGGCGCTGGAAACGGGCGGCGGTATTTATCGGGCGCTGCCACTCCTGGGAGACGATCCGTTCCTGGTGATCAATGGCGATATCGCAACGGATTTCCCCTTTGAAACGCTGACTGCATTGCCGATCCAGATGGCTCATCTGGTCCTCGTGCCCAATCCCGAACACCATCCCAAGGGCGACTTCGGTCTCGATGGATCGACGGTTCTGGATGGGGGCGAGCCGCGCTATACCTTTGGCGGTATTGGCGTTTACCATCCTGACCTGTTCCGTGAGTCCAGTCCCGGCCGCTTCCCGTTGGCGCCACTGCTCAGGACAGCAATGGGTCGTCAGTCGGTCACCGGTCAGCTTTACGAAGGTTTCTGGATGGACATCGGAACCGTCGAGCGGCTCCAGTCGTTTGATGCCTATCTCAATGCAAGGGCGGCTTGATTGGCGAGGGTTCCTTGTCTGATTGCTCCAGCCAGGCCAGCCATTCGCTTACGACGACCAGCGCCCAGATGGCTCGGCCGTGGTCGGCCTGACGTTCAAGGTGCTCGTTCATGAGTTCGAGCGCGGCGCGGCGATCCAGGCCGATGCGATCCAGCTCAGGGCGGGCGATGGCGTTTTCCACCCAGTCACGCAAGGGTTCACGTAGCCAGCTGCTGAGCGGGACCGAGAGCCCGCGCTTCTTCCGATAGACGATGTCCTTGGGCAGGTAGCGGGAGGCGTACTGTTTCAGAAATACCTTGGTTTGGATGCCCTTGACTCGCTGCCCCGGTGTCAGGGCGGCAGCGAATTCCATCACCGCCTGATCGAGGAACGGTGCCCGCAACTCCAACGCTGAGTGCATGCTGGCGCGATCGGCCTTGGTCAGGAGACCCTCCGCCAGAGAGCGCTCAAGATCGTAATGCTGGATCTGGTCCAGCAGGGATTCGCCTTCGGGAGCGAACCAGGGCTGCAGCGTGGGCGACAAGCCCAGTCGCGCCAGAATCCCAGGAGCAATGCTGGAATTCCACAAGACATGCCGGGCTACGCCATCGAGCGTATCGCCCTGGACAAAGCGCTTCAGCAGGAAGGACAGGGTGACTTTTTTATCACTGGGCGGCCAGCGTTCGACCTGGTCGCGAATGAATCGGCGAACCCCGGCCGGAAGGCGCGCATATCGCTCCGCAAATCCGGCCCCGAAATACGTCGGGTAACCACCAAAGAGTTCGTCGGCCCCTTCACCGGACAGGGAGATCCGGATGTCCCGCGCGGATCGCTCGGACAAGAGCGCCGTCGGAATCCAGGCGGGGTCGGCCAGGGGCTCGCCACTGGTGCGGATCACGTCCTTGAGCAAGCGCGGAATATCGTCCGGGGTGACCCAGACCGGGATGTATTCAACGCCCAGATCCGCGGCGACCTGTTCGGCGAAATAACCTTCATCAAAGGAGTCTTCCCGGAAGCGAAGCCCATAGGCGGTGAGAGACTTTTCGGGATGCAGGCTGCGCGCGACGGCAGCAATCAGGGATGAATCGACCCCGCCACTGAGAAACAACCCCACCGGGACATCCACTTCGCTCTGCCGCCAGACGGCATTGCGAAAAACCAAATCGAACGCTTCCAGTGAAGTATCTGTCTTGGGCGCGTTTGCCCTTGGCCAACGCCAATAATGGGTGGTTTTTATGCCTTCAGCACTCAGGGTCACGCATTCGGCGGGACCCACCTTGATGACACCTTCCAGCGGGCTGTCCGGCGCCGGGAAGTATCCCAGTTGCAGATAACGGCGGACGGCGGCGTTGTTAATGGTCTGGGATTGGGGGTGACTGACGGCCATGGCGGCCAACTGGGAAGCAAAAGTGGCAACCCCGTTTTCCAGGGAATAAAACAGCGGCCGCTCGCCGGCACGGTCACGAACCAGCAGCAGTTTGCTCTGGCGCGGGTCCCACACGGCGATGGCAAAGGCGCCGATCAATTTCTCGACGAAAGCTTCACCCAGCTCAAGGTAAAGGCCGGGTAACACCGCCACATCGGTATCTTGCTCGACCGGTCGACCACGTTCCGCCAGCCATTCCCGCAAGGCGAGGTGGTTGTCGATTTCGCCATTGCAGATCACCATCACGCCGGTGGCGGCATCAGTCAGCGGTTGTTCACCGCTGGTGAGTCCACGAATGGTGAGTCGGGCCATGCCGAAGCTGGCCGCATGATCGGCCTTGATCCAGTGGCCATCCGGTCCGCGATGCACGAGACGATTAAGCATCGCCGGAACGGCATCGAGCGGAGGCGGCGACGAAGTCAGGAAATTGACCTGACCGCAAATCCCACACATTTCAGTGCCCAGTGGCCGGCAGCAGCGTGCCGATGTAATCGCTGTAGAGCCGATCGACTCGCGTCGCTTGCTTTAGGGCGATGGCTTCGAGTTCGGCACGTCTGTCGCTACGGGCCATCAGGTAGGTGGGATGGTTGCGTGCTGTGAGGTGGTGCTGCATTTGAGCGTGAGGCACCAGACGATCCGGCCAGGCCTTTCCAGATTTGAGCGAGAACAGGACATAATTGCTGGTGAGTTCATTGCCATCTTCCGTGAACACGGTGACGGGTTGACCCAGATAAAAAGGCAGCCCATGTGGCATGCAGCCGATGCAGGCAAACTCGCTGTTTGCGGGAATGTCCGCCGGTAATTTCTCGAACAAGGAGCGGGCTGATTTGAGGCTGGCATGGCGGGGAATAACTTCGAAATTCGCAGTCAGCAGCAGGACTGAAATCGACAGGAAGGCAACCAGGGCAAAACGGGTGCTCTTGAGACCATAAGCCACCAGTGCCAGCGTCGCAGTGACTCCCAGTGAGATGCTGAAGCCAGGAAGCAGGGGGCCAAACTGTTTGATTGTGTCGGCCGTAAGCCATCGGGGTTTGGCAAGTGCCTCCGGCGCAAAGCTCAAAACGAGAAAAGGAATGGCCAGCAAACAGGCCGCGAGAGCAAGCCCCAGGCAGGCACGCATGATGATGCCCTGTGCGGCGGCATTTCGGGCTTCGATCGCTTCGGCAAACACGCGCGCCACCAGGACGCCCAGCGCGATGACGCCCGTCAGGATATAGCCGGGGAGTTTCGACTGCGACAGGGAAAAGAACACGACCACGACGAGAGCCCAGACGACAAACAGCTGGTCGGGGCGGCCCAGTCGGGTACGCTCGCGCAGAGTGATGCGCATCGATTCAGGCAGCAAGACGCTCCATGAGAAAAAGCAGCCGGCGATGATGAGCGCATAGTAGTAAAAGGGCTGCGTCCTGCGAAACTCCGTAGTGGTGAAGCGGGCAATGGATTCCTTCATGATGCCGTAGTACGGAAAGTCCGGGCAGGCCAGCGACAGGCCGACAAACCACGGGAGTACCACGGCCAGGAACAGCAGGATATGCGCAGGTCTGAAGAAGCGCTTGATGGCCGCTCGACGACCTGAAGCAAGATGGAACGCCGACATCACCAGAAGTGGCACCAGGAAGCCGACGGGGCCCTTTACCAGGGTCGCAAGCCCGGCGGCCAGGGTTGCCATCCAATACCAGTGGCGGCGTGTCTTGCCCTCATGCTCTTCTGCCAGATAAGCCGCAAAAATCGCGGCACAGACGAACAACGCCAGCATCATGTCGAAAATGACGATGCGGGAAAACGCCATGAATAGAGGTGTGCTGGCGACAATCACCATCGCCAGTGAGGCGGTCATTTCACCGTAAGCGCGCCGGCAAAAGGCGAAGACCATGATGAGGATGCCCAGACCCGATAGCGCAGAAGGCAGTCGCGCGGCAAACTCGGTGTCACCCAGTGCCGCCAGGGACAGCGCAACCGACCTGAAGAAAAATGCCGGTTTATCGAGGTAGGTGGCACCATCGTAGGTGGGTACCAGCCAAGTGCCAGCAACCTTCATTTCCCGAGCGACTTCCGCGTTGCGTCCCTCATCCGGCGACAGCAGGGGGAAGTCACCCAAATGAAAGAAGGTAGCCCAAATGCTGAAAATCAACGCGGCAAAGAGCCAATACCGCGAAGTGGCAGGATGATTGGGTGTTGGGATGGTATTCAAACGAGGCGGCCTGATCGTCTGTGGAGAGTTGGGGTGAGGTGTGAGTGGCTTTCGCGAGAGCCGTTCATGTGGGCGCTTTTTAGCTCTCAAGCGAGCCTGCATGGAAGATCAGTTGACCCAGAAACTCCTCGCCCTGTTCGGCAAACTCGATCCGTGTCACGCAGGCATGGCCCACCTTGATGCGAAAAAGATGGGAAAGTGGGATATCCAGGATTTTGGCCAGCATCATCCGGATGATGCCTGCATGGCAGACGATGAGAAGATGCTTGCCGGCATGTCTATCCAGAATGTCCTGGCAGGCCTCCGTAACACGATTGCGAAAATCCGCCAGCCCCTCTGCCCCATCAGGACGGTAGGTTGTGGGGTCGCGATAGAAGCGCTGGACCAGGCCGGGATCAAAGCGGGTGATTTCATCGCCCGTCTTGCCTTGCCATTCTCCGAAACCGAT
>DIVI01000170.1 GCA_002423305.1 Methylococcus sp. UBA6136
CAAGCTGGCCGCCCGGCGTGCGCGGCGCAAAATAGCCCCGGCTGTTGCCGGAACACTGATTGACGGCCACGAGATCCATGGGGTCGGCCAATTGCTTCAGTGCCTGCAGCGTCAGCGTCAGGGGTGTATTCACCTTGCCGTCGATCCGAATCTGATAGGTGGCCGGGTCAATCGCCGTCGGGATGCCGCTCCAGTGATAACGGACAAAAAAGGCATCATTGGGTGTCAGCAGTCCCTCGTTGAAGACAGCGAAGGGCGTTTCCAGTTGCGGTGGCCGCATCGTCTGGACGATCAGGGGGCGCTTTTGCGGGAATGCCATCAACTCTCGCTCGCCGTTCTCGAACGGGAGCGCAATCCGCTGGCCGGTGCCGGCAAAGGCCCTGGTCACCGGATTTCCCAGGGCTGCGCCGGCACTCAGAGCTCCCAGCATGTGAATAAAGCGGCGCCGGTCACCGGCAGTCGGGGGTTTCATCTTGGCCATGGCGATTGCTCCGCAGGGTTTGGGACGATGGAATTTCAGGGAGCGCCCGGAGCTAGCGGCGGGAATCCACTCAGCAGGCTGTCCACGGCCGCTCCGATGCGATCACGCTGACTGGATTTGAAATAGCCAAAATCACTGTCGTCCGTGACCGTGGCATTCCAGATGACCTTGGACGTCGAGGCATCCATCACCGCGATCTCCAGTTTGGCCTGTTCATATTTTGACGAATAGGGATTTTCAGAGGGCGGTGGTGCGCGGCCATCAGTACCCGCAGGCAGGAGCGAGGCATGCAGGCCGGGATACATCAGGCCGACGGCACCATAGCCTCCGTTGGGGTTGTTGTGTCGGTCCAGTTCCCACTCCCCGAAGGACCAGGCCACCAGGACGTTGGGGTTTTTACTGACGCGGGTGAAGGCGCGCTGAACGAGGGCCTGCTCGACATGCCCCTTGACCAGGGTATCCAGCTGTATCCGCTGTGCCGTTTTGGAGGCAGCATCGGTTTCCAGCGTACCGCCCTGCGGTGCCCAGTCCCATGTTCTCAATTTGCCGAAATCATAACTTCGGCTGTAATCACTCTGAACCTCCAAATGCCGGGTTCCACAGCCCGCGAGGCTGGCCACAGCAATCAACAGTCCGAGCGGCAATAAAAGGTTGTTCATCGACGTGACCTCAATGGTGGAGGAGGGATACATTCGTAGTAGGTGCCGAGGTTACTCCAATTGAATGTGATTCGTCATGTCGCATGGCCGGTCCCAAGCGGGGCATTCTGGAGCGGGATATCGGCTAGACTTGACGGCGTTTGGGTGGTTGATCGCGGAGGGAGTGACGTATGGCATCCGTGTCCGATGGGTTTTTCTGGGCGTTGCTTTCGGCGATTTTTGCTGCGCTGACGGCCATTTTTGCCAAGCTGGGTCTTGAGGAGATGGATTCGGATCTGGCCACATTGATTCGTACGGCCGTCATTATGGTGGTGTTGGCAGGCTTCGTCGTCCTGGCCGGCAAATGGAAAAATCCGCTTGAGCTGTCTTACCGGACCTGGTTTTTTCTCACGCTGTCCGGCTTGGCCACGGGGGCATCCTGGGTCTGTTATTTTCGCGCCCTCAAATGGGGTGAAGCATCCCGGGTTGCGCCGGTCGATAAGTTCAGCGTGGTGCTGGTTGCCCTTTTCGCGGTTCTGTTCCTGGGCGAGCGTCCATCGGCTGTTCAGTGGCTGGGGATTTCCATGGTGGGGCTGGGTGTTGTGATCCTGGCCGTTGCGCGTTGATCAACATGTTGGCATCAATGGCATTCATAGCGATAGCCCAAGTCTTGCCGCGGGTTGCAAGGTTGAAAAACCCCCGGGGAAAACCTATTCTTTGCGCCTCTTTGGGTTCGCTCACCGTGTGATCAACCTTCATCCATTGCCAATCAGTGCAACACTTCCCGAGAGAAAGGGCATGAACGAAACACCGCCCAGCGTCTTCGACAATGTTCCCAGCCCATTTTGTGGCATTGCCAGCGATGACCTGAGGATTGCCGTGGATGGGCTTGATGTCAGGGTGCTTGAAAACGGCGATGCGGTCACCCGGGCTGGGTTCGAGTTGCCGGTCACCGATTCGACCCCGCGCATCGACGGGCAGCCGGCTTCTCTGGAGCAGGCGATCCAACGAGCTGCCGGGCTCCTTAAGGGATCGCATTTGCCGGTCTTCAGCGGATTTGGCACCGATGTCAACGAGACCCGTACGGCGCTGTCGTTGATTGAGCGTTGTCGGGGTGTGTTTGATCAAGCCAAGGCAGATGCCGGTTTGCGCAACCTGCTGGTGCTCTCCGATTCCGGCTGGATGACGACCACCTTGGCCGAGGTGAAAAATCGGGTCGAGGTGCTGGTGGTGTTCGGTGCCGATATCGAGACGGCGTTTCCCCGGTTTTTCGAGCGGTTCATCTGGGTGGATGAGACCCTGTTCGGTGGGGATGTCAGCCAGCGGGAAATCATTTTTATTGGCCAAGCTCCCAGCGGTAACGCCGCAACTTCACCTGATGGAAGGCCGCCGAAAATCCTCCCATGCCCGGCCACAGCGCTGCCGCAGGTTGCCGCTGCCCTGTCGGCGCTAGCCGGCGGCGCCCGTTTGCAGGCCGAGACCGTCGGGGGCATCGCCGTCAGTCAATTGCAGGCGGTCATCGACCGGCTCAAGGCGGCCCAGTACAGCGTGGTCACCTGGGCAGCGGGTCAGCTCGATTTCGACCACGCCGAATTGACGGTCCAGCAACTCTGCAAGGCGGTGGTTGCCCTGAACAAGGAGACGCGCTGCGCGGGCCTGCCCCTCGGCGGTCAGAATGGCGACCGGACCGCCAGTCAGGTGGCCGCCTGGATCACCGGCTACCCGACCCGAATCAGCTATGCCCGAGGTTACCCCGAATACGATCCGGTTCACCATGATGCCGGCAAGTTACTTGCCAGCGGCGAGGTCGATGCCTTTGTCTGGGTTTCGAGCCTGAGTGCCGATCCACCACCGGCGACCGAGGTGCCCACCGTCGTCATTGGCCGTTCCGGGATGTGTTTTGAGCATGAGCCGGCGGTTTTCATTCCCGTCGGCGTGCCCGGTATCGACTTTGCCGGCCACATGTACCGTTGCGATAACGTGGTGGCCCTGCCGCTCTATCAACTGCGTCAATCCGACTTGCCGCGAGCCGCCCAGGTATTGAAAGCCATCGAGCAGGCGCTGGAGGCAGGCTGATGCGGAACCCGACCGAACGAGGACACTCGCCCCACAGGAGACTTCATTCATGCTGACCAAACTGACCGGCGGTAAGGTTTACGACCCCGCGCATGGCATCAATGGCGAAGTCCGCGACATCTTCGTGCGTGATGGCCGCATTGTTGCTCAACATCAAGTGGATGGCGATTTACCCGACCAGGAATTCGACTGCCGGGGCAAGGTCATCATGGCCGGCGCCATCGACATGCACACCCACATCGGTGGTGGCAAGGTCACCATTGCCCGCAACCTGCTGCCGGAAGATCATCGCGGTGATCCCGTGGCCCGCTCCGACCCGATGCGGGCCGGCGCCGGTCGTGTCGCCCCATCAACCCTGACGGCGGGTTACCGCTATGCCGAGATGGGCTACACCGCCGGTTTCGAGCCGGCCGTGCTGCCGATCAATGCCCGCCAGGCGCACATGGAAATGGCCGACACCCCGATGCTGGATGTCGGGGGATACGCCATGCTGGGCAGCGACGACTTTTTCCTGCGGCTGATGGCCTCGGGTGCCGAGCAGGAAGTGATCAACGATTACGTGGCCTGGACAATTCATTCCAGCCAATGCATCGGCATCAAGGTGGTTAACCCGGGCGGCATCAGCGCCTTCAAGTTCAATCAGCGCACGCTGGATCTGGACGAAGAGCATCGCTACTACGGCGTCACGCCCCGCGGCATTCTCCAGAGTCTGGCGCGTGCCGTGCACGAACTGGGCGTGCCGCACCCGCTGCATGTGCATGGCTGCAATCTGGGTGTGCCGGGGAATCTCGACACGACGCTGAATACCATTACCGGCATCGAAGGGTTGCCGATGCATCTCACCCATATCCAGTTCCATAGCTACGGAACGGAGGGTGATCGCAAGTTCTCGTCCGGCGCGGCGCAAATTGCCGAGGCCATCAACAGCAATCCCAACATCACGGCGGATGTGGGCCAGATCCTGTTCGGCCAGACGGTGACGGCCTCCGGCGATTCGATGATGCAGTATGCCAATCACACCCATGCCCATCCCCACAAATGGGTGTGCATGGATAT
>DIVI01000144.1 GCA_002423305.1 Methylococcus sp. UBA6136
CCCGATCGCATCATCCTTGACTTGCCGGCCGTGACCAATGGTCTGGACAAGAAAACCATTCCCGTAGAACGGGCAGGGGTCAAAACCGTGCAAGTCGTGGAGGCGGGTGGTCGTACGCGTGTGGTATTTAATCTGGACCGGATGCAGCCATATAACGTCAGAGCCGAGGCCAACCAAGTTTACGTGACCTTGGGAAATGAACGGGGCGGTCAGCAGGCTATAACAAGCCAGCCGATGACTTCGTCTACGGCATATCATTTTCGCCGTCCTGCACCGTCCTATGCCGCGACCCCGGAACTCGGGAAAGTCGATTTCCGCCGAGGTGAGAATGGGGAAGGCCGTTTGTTAATTACTCTGGGCAATCCCAAAGCCATGGTGGATATCCGTCGCGAGGGCCGCAAGGTCATCGTTCGCCTGCCTGAGTCAGTGTTGCCCTCACGTTTGGCCCGCCGCCTTGATGTGATCGATTTTGCGACGCCTGTTCATTACATCGAAGCCATATCCGAGTCGGGTGGCGCAAGGATTGTTGTCACCCCGGTGTCCGATCGGTATGAGTTTTCATCCTATCAGTCGGGCGGGTTGCTGGCGGTTGAATTTCGGGGGTTATCGGACCAGCAGAGAGATTTGGCTGACAGGAAGAAGCCGATTGTCTATTCAGGCAACAAGCTGACGCTGAACTTTCAGGACATTTCGGTACGATCCGTTCTGCAGATCCTGGCCGACTTCACTAATGTCAATATTGTGGCGAGTGATACGGTTGACGGTAACGTGACTCTTCGGCTTCAGGATGTCCCCTGGGATCAGGCACTGGATTTAGTGCTGAAGTCCAAGGGGCTGGGTAAGCGTCAGGAAGGCAATATCATAAGGGTTGCGCCTTTGGATGAGCTAAATAAGCAGGAGCAGGAGGAGCTCGAGGCTCGTCAGGTTGTAGAAGAACTGGAGCCGCTCAGGACCGAGATCATCCAAGTCAACTATACGAAAGCCGAGGAGTTGAAAAAAATTCTTGTGGGGGTGAGCGAGAAAAGTGACAAATCCGTGGCCGATGTCAATCCTATCACCGGGCAGCGGATGACCTCCAAGACCACATCAATTGATGTTGGGCAGACATTGCTCTCCTCCAGGGGGAATGTCACAACAGATCCACGAACCAATCAGCTTATTGTTCATGAAACATCTCGAAATCTTGAGAGAATCCGTGACCTGATTAGCGCGCTGGACAAACCGGTTCGGCAAGTGCTGGTTGAGTCGCGTATTGTCATTGCCACCAACGAATTCACCCGTGAACTGGGTGCGCGGCTTGCTCTCAACAGGGCAAATTCTGTCAATAATTACTCCAGAGGGAATACGGATTACGCGAACGTACCGCCCTCGGACCAGAGTGGCACCAGCGGCCATGCTCTGGTTGACCTGGCCTCCACCGCGGCGGCGGCCAGCGGCGGTTATTTCGGCGTGACTTTTCTGAAGGTGGGTGAATACCTCCTGGATCTTGAGTTATCCGCGGCGCAGATCGACGGGCGTACCGAGATTATTTCAACCCCCAAGGTCGTCACGACCGATGGCGCCGAGGCTTATATTCTGCAGGGCGAGCAGATTCCCTACTCGCAGAATAATGCATTGGGCGCCTCGAATACTCAGTTCAAAGATGCGGTACTGGAATTGAAGGTCACTCCTCATATTACGGCCGATGAAAACATCCTGATGGATCTATCCGTGAAAAAGGATGCGCCCGGTGTTCGGCCCTATGCCAATGGCAATGTCGGTATCGAGAAGCGCGAAATTTTGACGACAGCCCAAGTAAACAATGGCGAAACCATGGTCTTGGGAGGTGTTTTTGAGGGTGATCAGCAAGATAAGACTGACAAAGTGCCCTTTCTGGGAGATTTGCCCGGAGTGGGATTTATGTTCCGTAAAAACTTTACACAGGACAAAAAGAAGGAGCTGCTGATATTTATCACGCCGAAGATCATCGGCTCGGAATTGGTTCGCCGCTGAAATCAATATAAGAAAGCCCCGGTCTTCCAATTTGACGGTGACCGAGGCTTTTATAAAAGCCAGGCAGCATGATCCGGGCTATGCCGGGTATGCTTACTCTTCGGAAGTCGACTGTGTTTCCCTGAAGTCTTGTTCTACCTCAGGCGCCGCTTGAGCCTCCGTCACCTGCCTCGGTGCGGGTTCAATGGCAATCGAAGGCTCGGAGCTCAGGGCGACAGGTGCTTCAGATGAGTCGGAACTTACAGTCACTCCAGCCTCCGGTGAGTGGGGTCTGATCGGAACACGTCGATCTCGACGGCTACGGGTGCGACGACGGCCGGGTCTGCGTGGCTCCGTCTCACCGTTGGCCTCTTCCTGGGTCTGAGGTGCATTGCCACCTTCCATGGCTGGCTCTGAGGCCTCTTCAGATAGGAACAAATCAGCTTGCTCAGGGGCTACGGCTGACGGTTTTTCTGAGCGGGAGTCAGCCATGAATGGGTTGGAGGGTACAGCCGTAAACGATGGTTCATCCGCCTCCACCGTTCTGTCCTCACCAGGCGGCCGCAAGCCTCTGTGGCGAGGGGATCGGGACGCACGAATATTTTGAGGTCGCGGTGTTGAGGGTTCACGGTAAGTTCCATCATCGCCGACCGGAGCTTCT
>DIVI01000032.1 GCA_002423305.1 Methylococcus sp. UBA6136
CGCTCTGGTCCCTTCAAACGCTGAACCGAGGTATCGGAGTTGACCAGCACGACTAAGCGATCGCCTAACTCGCGGGCTCGTTGCAGGTAATCGACATGTCCGGGATGAAGAATGTCGAAACAGCCGTTGGTTGCAACGATCTTTTCACCTTGGCCGCGCAGACCATCAAGCAAGGGGATCAGCGCTTCAATATCAATCACGCCACGTTGCTGGGTGCGATATCCCCGCAGCGCCTGAGCGAGTTCCGCTATTGAAATAGTTGCGGTGCCCAGTTTGGCGACGGCCAGACCGGCCGCTTGATTGGCCAGCCTTGTCGCGTCCGCGATGGAAAGGCCTGCTGACAAGCCTGTCGCCAGCGTGGCGATCACCGTATCCCCTGCACCAGTGACGTCATAGACCTCCTTGGCATGCGTAGGCAGATGAAGGGCTGGTTGCGCGCGCTGAAGCAGAGTCATGCCGTGTTCGCCACGGGTAATCAGCAGGGCTTTCAGATTCAGCCGATCCAGCATGGCCAGACCCCGCTTGACGAGTTCGTTCTCATCGTGGCAAGCCCCGGCGACGGATTCGAACTCAGCCCTGTTGGGAGTCAGCAAGGTGGCCCCCCGGTATTTGTCGAAATCCGTACCCTTAGGATCAACCAACACCGTTTTTCCATGGCTTTGAGCCAATTCAATCAGCGCTTGAATGTTTTTCAGTGTGCCCTTGCCATAATCCGACAGGACAACGATGTCGGCAGCGGACAATTGCCGTTCGAATGTGCCATGCAGTTTTTGCGGATCGATCTGCTGAAAGTCTTCCTCGAAATCGAGACGGATCAATTGCTGATGGCGACTGAGTACGCGCAGTTTCGTGATGGTGGGAAAGGTAGTCTGCGTCTCTAGGTGACAGTCGATGCCTGCCGAGTCAAGGAGTCTGTGAAGGCTGACCCCCGGCTCGTCTTCTCCCCGATAGCCCAGGAGGCTAACGCGAGCCCCCAGTGCAGCGATATTCAATGCGACATTGCCCGCTCCGCCGGCTCGCTCCTCGATTTCACTCACCCGCACCACAGGAACCGGGGCCTCCGGAGAGATCCGCGACGTCCCGCCGTGCCAATAGCGATCCAGCATCAGGTCGCCGATGACAAGCACACGGTTGTTTTTGAAATCAGGGAGATGCATGGGGTTGGCTAGGGGAAACGCCGGTTAGGATAGCATGCCCAAAAAGCGATTATTCATTAGCCTGGGGGTTCTCCTAGCCTTGGAGAATTTTCGAAAAAACCGTCAATCGCCAATACGCTGATCACATGAATGACCAGCGCATGGGCGTCAATTTGCGCTTAGTCTTCGCCTTCGATGATGCCGAAGAGTTGCAGCAGGCTAGTGAACAGGTTGTAGATAGTGACGAACAGCGTCAGCGTGGCGCTGATGTAGTTGGTTTCGCCGCCGTGGATGATTTCGCTGGTCTGGTAAAGGATCATGCCGGACATCAGCAGCACAAACATGACCGAGACGGCCATGGACAGTCCGGTCAGCCCGGGAATGAAAGCCGCCGCCAGACCGGCAAGGAAGGCGACCAGAATGCCGGCGCCGAGCATTCCGCCCATGAAGCTGAAGTCCTTGCGGGTGACGAGCGCGTAGGTGGATAGCCCGATGAACGTCAGACCGGTGCCGCCCATGGCCATGACCACCAGTTGCGAGCCGTTGGCGTAATGACCGATGTAACCATTGAGAATTGGGCCCAGAGTCATGCCCATGAAGCCGGTTAGCGCAAACAGAAACAGCAGGCCTAGGGCTCGGTCGTTGAAGCGGTTGACCAGATAGAGCAGTCCGAAATAGCCGACCAATGTGACTAAAACGCCAGGGTAGGGGAGTTCTAGCATCATGGATGCGCCGGCACAGACGGCGCTGAAAATCAGCGTCATGGCCAACAGCGCATAGGTGTTTCGCAAAACGCGGTTGGTTTCAAGAACGCTGGGAGCGCGGCGACTGATAACGGTTTCCGTTCGGTTCATGCAAAATCTCCGTGTGGTTAAGGACGGGCAATAGGACAACAAAATGGTACAGTAGTTTTTGGAGATGCTGTAAAGCTGCGGAGTCAGTCGAGGCATGCAGGTCACATCCTGACGCATCAACAGCCGAGCGCAGCACGCTACGAACTATGTGCGAGGGTCCTATGTCCTAGCGCTCGCATCGTACACCGACTTGATTTTTGCTTGTGCAGACGCACATCGTGTATCGCATCCTTCATCAGACAGGATTTAAACAGATGAACAAAAAAACCGGTTTTATATTGAGCGCCTTGATGGGCTTGTTGGTGCTGTCGGCGACCGTTTCCGACGCCTATGCCGCGCGGATGGGCGGTGGCCGTTCCTTCGGTGGTCGGCCTTCCTTCAACATGCCGTACCAGCGGTCACCCAGCCCTGCCAATCCCGGCATGAACCGACCGGGTGCGCCGGCTCAGCAGCCGGCCATGTCGGCTGCGCAACAGCGTAACCAGGCCATGCGCAATAACCTTACGCAACGCGGTGGCTTTGGTCGGTTACTCGGCGGCTTGGCGTTAGGTGGGCTCCTGGGTGCCCTGTTCATGGGTGGCGGATTCGAGGGTATCAATTTCCTCGACATCCTCATTTTTGGCGGGGTGGCCTTTCTGCTATTCAAATTTTTTGCTGCACGTCGACAAAGCGAGGAGAGAACCGCGACCTCGGGCGCTGGTTACTATGGCAAGGAAGCAGCCGCGAGCGACTCTGTTTATGGCCGTCAGACACATGATGCCAGTGATCATCCTGGCAGAGCAGGGTTCGATACCGACATCCTCTCGCGCAAGGGTGGATTTTCCGGCGGTACGACGACGGGTGGCTCGGTTCCGGTTCCGACCGATTTCGATGCTCCGGCTTTCCTGAGTGGCGCCAAGGCAGCCTATGAAACCATGCAGAAGGCCTGGGATGAGGGCGATGTGGCCGAATTGCGCGGCCTGACCACCGACAAGGTATTTGCCGAATTGCAGGAGCAGATTCTGGCGCGAGGCGGGGCCGAGAACGTCACGGACCTACTCAAGGTCGATGTCGAATTGCTTGAAGTGCGTGATATCGGTTCTGATCGGGAAGTGACGGTTCTATTCGATGTGCTGATGCGTGAGGAGCGTGATGAAAGACCAAGCCAGGTGCGCGAAGTCTGGCATTTCACCCGGTCTCGCAATAGCCGCCAGCCCACCTGGTTTCTGGACGGCATCCAGCAGCTGGAAGAGTAATTCCTGTCATTCATTCGACCCAGCCGGCGGCGTTTCCAACTCCGCCGGCTTTTTATATTGGTCTCGACCGATTCGCCGCATTGCCCAACGGAGATTACTCACCATGTGGCTGAAAGCCCTCCACCTCATTTCCATGGTGACCTGGTTTGCCGGGCTGTTCTACTTGCCCCGGCTGTTTGTTTATCATGCCATGTCGGATGACAGGATCAGCCTGGAGCGATTCAAGGTCATGGAGCGGAAGCTCTACTGGGGCATTACCACGCCCGGCATGATCCTGACTTTCATTTTCGGCATCTGGATGCTGGTGGACTATGCCTGGGCCAGTTATGGCCAAAGCGGCTGGCTGCATGCCAAACTTGGATTGCTGGCGTTGCTGGTGCTTTATCACATCCAGTGCGGCCGCTGGTTGGCGGACTTCAAGCATGACCGCAACCGACGGGGCCATGTGTACTATCGCTGGATGAATGAGGTGCCCGTCTTGTTCCTGGTCGGCATCGTGCTGCTGGCCGTGCTAAAGCCCTTCTGATGGCCGAACCCATTTGAAATAATTTCCTTTTTCCTGATGGTACTGATTCATGCCCACTTATGATTATCAATGTAAATCCTGCGCTCATCCCTTTACCGCGATGCATAAGATCAGCGATCCGGTTCCGTCCTGTCCGGAGTGTGGCAACGCTGACGTGCGGAAACTGGTTTCGGCCCCTGCCGTTCATGGGAAGAGCAGCGCCAGCCGGTACGCTGAGCCGCCTTGCGCCACTCCGTCCTTCCAGGGTGGCGGCTGTGGTTCCGGGATGTGCGGGCACAAACACTAAAACGCTCGCCCCAAGCCCGTCGAAGGGCCGCTGTCGACACGCTCACCCGGAAACGGAATCACGTATCAAGGCCGGATCAATCACCCGCTACTCCTGCGATAATGAAATCTGTACACTTTAAGAAAGTGTCCATTTTCAGCCAGCAGGAGTAGCACATGTCCCCACGCGGTGGTCCTCGTCCCGGTGCCGGCCGGAAGCCCGGCAGCAATGCCTATGGCGAATCCACGCGTGCGATTCGCATACCGGTTAGTCTTTTGCCCGACATCCAGAAACTCCTGGATCAACTGAAAACGCAGCATCGTGAAAGCGATGAGGCCGTTTTAAACTCGATCAGGGAGGGCAGAGGGATACCTTCCGCCCAGGTTCTGCGGTGTTATGCCCCGCTCGGTGAGCCGCCCGCCCAATCATTTCCACTGTTCGCCAGTCGCGTACCTGCCGGTTTTCCCTCACCCGCCGAGGATTACGTTGACCAGCGACTGGACCTCAATGAACACCTGATCGATCACCCCGCGGCGACGTTCTTTGTGCGCATTCAGGGCGATTCCATGGAGGGCGCGGCGATTCACGATGGCGATCTGCTGGTGGTCGATCGGGCCATCGAACCCACGCATGGCCGCATTGTGATCGCCGCTGTAAACGGCGAACTCACCGTCAAACGCCTGCTCCTGAAGCCGGATGGACCCTGGCTGCAACCCGAAAATCCAGCCTACGCGCCGCTCAAAATCTCCGAAGGACTGGACTGCGTTATCTGGGGCGTGGTCAAGCATGTCATCCATGCGGCGGTCTGATACGGTCTTCGCGCTCATCGACGGCAATGCCTTCTATGTGAGTTGCGAGCGGGTATTCAGCCCCGGCCTCACTGAGCGGCCGGTGGTGGTGCTCTCGAATAACGATGGCTGCGTGGTGGCCCGATCCAATGAGGCCAAGGCGCTGGGCATTACCATGGGGGTTCCCTACTTCAAAATTCGCCGCGATTATGAGCGGGCCGGCGGCATCGCCCTATCGTCAAACTACTCGCTGTATTCAGATCTTTCCAGCCGCATGATGTCGGTGATCGGACAGTATTCCGACCGACAGGAAATTTACTCGATAGACGAATCCTTCATCGAATGGACGGGGTTTCAATCTCTGGACATAGGAAAGATGGCCCATGAACTGCGCCGGAAGGTGGGGCGCTGGACCGGCATCCCGGTTGGCATCGGAATCGGCCCAACCAAGACCCTCGCCAAATTGGCCAACCGACTGGCCAAGAAGCATCCCGATTTTCTGGCGGCGGGTATCTGCGACTTGACGGCGCTATCCGAGTCCATACTGGAGCGGTATCTGGCCTCGCTGGAGGTGGGTGATGTATGGGGAATCGGATCGCGCTGGGCGACCAGGTTGGTTGGGCTGGGGGTTTATACGGCACTGGATCTTAGCCAGGTCGATCCCGTCTGGGTGCG
>DIVI01000184.1 GCA_002423305.1 Methylococcus sp. UBA6136
CTGACACCCATCCCCGATGCCGACGTCCCGCTGGAAGTGCGGTCACTGACGCATACGCTCAACGCGCTCATGAAGCGTCTGGGGGAGTCCATGACCACCCAGCGCCGCTTCATCGAGAATGCCGCGCATCAGCTGCGCACCCCGCTGGCGGGCCTCAAGCTGCAGGCGGAACTCGCCGCCCGGAGCGACAAGCCGGACACCCTGAAGCCGGCGCTCCTGCACATCAAGAACGCGGCGGACCGGGTCGCCCACCTCAGCTCGCAACTGCTGGTGCTGGCGCACTCCGAAGTTTCAATGCAGGGTGGACGGGCGCTGCACTCCATCGACCTGGTCAGCCTGGCCCGGGAAACCTGTCTGGAATGGGCGCCCCGCGCCCTCGAGCACGGCATGGACCTGGCCTTCGATGCCCCGGAGACCCCGGTGGAAGTCACCGGCGATGGCACCCTGTTGCGAGAGTTGCTGAACAATCTCCTCGACAATGCCTTGCGTTATGGACGCCAGAACGGGCACATCGTGGTGGACATCGCAGAGTATCCATCTGCCAGACTGCGCGTCCGCGATGACGGACCCGGCCTCACCCAGACCGAATCCGAGCGGGTGCTGGAACGCTTCTACCGCGCTCCAGGCAGCCCGGGCGATGGCTGCGGACTGGGACTCGCCATCGTCAAGGAAATCGCCGACCTGCATCAGGCCCGACTGAGCATCCAGGCGAATGACCAGGACTCCGGACTCTGTGTCGAGATTCAGTTCCCGACCGAAGCCAACGCGGTGCCCGCCGCCGCCCACCCTTCGGCCACCTGACCGATACAATCAAATTACCCCCGAGATTACCGGCGACCCTGTTGCCGCCCGACCCGGAAGGAAATGACCATGAAAAAGATCACGAAGAAATCAGCCCCCGTTCATTGGCATGCCTTGCCCGCCGACAGCGTGCTGTCCCGCCTGGACACCCAGCAAGGAAGCGGCCTGACCGCCGATGAAGTCGCTCGCCGCATCGACACCTTTGGCCCCAACCGCTTGACGCCGCGCAAGGGCATCAGCCCGTTACGGCTGTTTCTGTCGCAGTTTCACCATCCGCTCATATACATCCTGCTGATTTCTGCCTTCGTGACCGGTCCGCTGAAGGGCTGGGTGGATGCCAGCGTCATCATTGGCGTGGTGCTGATCAATGCCATCATCGGCTTCATCCAGGAAATGAATGCCTTGCGGGCAATTGCCGCCCTGGCCAACGCGCTCAGCGTCCAGGCCACTGTGCTCCGCGAGGGCCAGCGCGCGGTGATTTCCTCGCTGGAGCTGGTGCCCGGCGATCTGGTTTGTCTGCAATCCGGCGACAAGGTACCCGCCGATTTGAGGCTGCTCCAAGGCAGGGAACTGCAAATCGATGAATCCGCATTGACCGGCGAATCCGTCCCCGTGGAAAAATCCCCCGCTGCGTTGCCGGAGGATACCTTGCTGGCCGACCGGGCCAATCTGGCCTATTCGTCGACACTGGTGACCTATGGCGCCGGGGTCGGTGTCGTCATCGAAACCGGAGACCGGACTGAAATCGGCCTCATCAACCAGATGATTTCGGCGGCAACGGAACTGGAAACCCCGTTGACCCGCAAGATCGGCCAATTCAGCTGGATATTGATGTGGCTGATCATCGGCCTGGCCGGCCTGGCATTTGTCGTGGGCTGGTGGCGCGGCCAAGATCTGGTTGATTCCTTCATCGCCTCGGTAGCGCTGGCTGTCGCAGCCATTCCCGAGGGCCTGCCCGTGGCCGTGACGATTACGCTGGCCATCGGGGTGCGGCGCATGGCGCGACGCAACGCCATCATTCGCAAGCTGCCCGCCGTGGAAACCCTGGGCGGGACCACCATCATCTGCTCCGACAAGACCGGCACCCTGACCCAGAACCAGATGACCACGCAAGCTGTGTATGCCGGCGGCGTCCGTTATCGGGTGAGCGGTTCCGGTTACACGCCTGAAGGTCAATTTCGGCAGGGGCCAGAGCAGATTATCGATCCGGCCGGTCAAGCGGCGCTGATCGAAACCCTGCGAGCCGGGCTGCTCTGCAACGACGCCCGGCTGTTCACCGAAGCGGGGCAATGGCATATCGAGGGCGACCCCACCGAAGCCGCGCTGCTGGTCTCTGCCCACAAGGCCGGGCTGCACCGCGATCCGATCGAAGCCAGCCACCCGCGACTGGATGCCATTCCCTTCGAATCGGCCCATCAGTTCATGGCCACGCTGCATCACAACCGAGCCGAGGATGCACACCACATTTACCTCAAGGGCTCGGTGGAAAGCCTGCTCGCAAGGTGTGACCGCGCCTTTGATGCGCAAATGGAGCAAACGACCCTGGACCCGGCGGCCATTCATGCGGAGGTTGCCGAATTGGCTGGCCAGGGACTGCGGGTGCTGGCCTTTGCTCGCGGCGAACATCAGGCCGAGCCGCGAGTATTGGATCACCATCAGGTACGGGAAGGGCTGACCTTCCTCGGGCTCCAGGCCATGATCGACCCTCCGAGAACCGAGGCCATCCAGGCAGTCGCCGATTGTCGAGCCGCCGGAATTCGCGTGAAAATGATCACCGGCGATCATGTCGGCACCGCCGTTGCCATTGGCAAGCAGATCGGATTGGCCGATCCGGGTGAGCCCATTCATGCCATGGATGGCCGGGCACTGGAGGGAGTCAGCGACGCGGACCTTCCTCGGGTTGCCGAGAAAACCACGATTTTTGCGCGAGTGGCGCCCGAGCAGAAACTCCGTTTGGTGACGGCCTTGCAGGCTCGCGGCCACATCGTCGCCATGACCGGCGATGGCGTCAACGACGCGCCGGCGCTGCGGCAGGCCAACATTGGCGTGGCCATGGGCATCACCGGCACCGAAGTCTCCAAGGAGGCCGCCGCGATGGTGTTGACCGATGACAACTTTGCCACGATTGCCGCCGCCGTTGAGGAAGGCCGTGGGGTTTACGACAACCTGGTCAAGTTCATCACCTGGACCATACCGACCAACATTGGCGAGGGTCTGGTGATTCTGATTGCCATCCTGGCCGGCATTGCGCTGCCGATGCTGCCGGTACAAATTCTCTGGCTCAACATGGCCACGGCGGTGTTGATCGGCCTGCCACTCGCCTTCGAGTCCAAGGAGTCCGACCTCATGCGTCGCCATCCACGCCACCCCGATCAGCCCATCCTGACCCGACAACTGCTGTTTCGGACCATACTGGTCGGCGTCATGCTTACCGCCGCCGCGTTTGGGCTGTTCGAATGGGAAATGGCACAAGGCGAAAATATCGCAAAAGCTCGAACCGCCGCCGTGAACGCCTTTGCCGTGGGCGAGTCCTTCTACCTGCTGAATTGCCGCTCACTGACCCACTCCATGTTCCGGATGGGCGTTTTCAGCAATCCCTGGATCTGGGCAGGCATTACCGCCATGATGCTGGCGCAGGCCGCGTTGATCTATCTGCCCGCCATGAACTGGCTGTTCCATACCGTACCCATCGGACTGGATGAATGGCTGCTGGCCATCGGCAGTGGCTTGCTGATTTACCTGGTCGTCGGCATGGAAAAAATGATTAGGCGCAGACTCAATGCCGGCTCGGCGTGAAGCATGAACGAAATGGGGGTGAACTCGCGCGCCCTCGAATTGCCCTTTTTTGGGGCATGACGTCTGAACTGAAAGGTTCATGAAAGCTGGGGTTTCTAGAATGGAGGCATGCCCAGAATCAAATCATGGATAGCCTTCAGCCGCCTCTTGCTCCTCGCAACGCTGGGAGCGGCTCCGACAGTTGGCGCCACCGCCAAGCCCAAACCCGTGGTGCAAAAGGGCCTCTTGGGCGATATCGAGCCCTGGGGGGCGGAAGACGCCTCATCGGAGGATGACCAGCCGCGAATTCCGGAACCGATGGTGTTCGACCTGATGCGCCCCCTGGGGGCCCATCAGGGAGAGCTTGAGGTGAATGTACTCGGCCTTTTCCCAATTGCCTCGCGCGGCGAGGGCGGTGGTGTGCCGGACGCGCTGGGACTCCCGGGAGAGGGTGTTGAATGGGCACCGGAGGTGGAATACGCCGTGTTGGACGGGTTCACGCTGGAACTGGAATTACCCTTCGAGAACACAACGGTAGCGGCCTACAAGGGCGGCGCCCAATGGACCTTCGGGAAGGCGTTTGGAAACAGCTTCATCCATGGCGCTCAATTCATCGTCCAATACGATCGGCAACCCGCCAACTGGTTGCCCACGCTCACCTATGTGGCGGGAATGCGCTTCAGTCGCACCTGGAGCGTGCTCGGCATGTTCGGTTTTCGCGGGGTGACCAATCCCGAGCACCCGGGCGATGAACTGGAGGGCATCATGAACATCTCCGTCTTTGCCGATGTCGCACCGCACATCACCCTGGGCGTGGAAACCAACCTGGCCGAATCGGTGGGCGGGAAAACCAATTTTCTGCTGATGCCCCAACTGCAATGGGAAGTGACGGACCATTTCATGCTCCAGGGCGGTATCGGCGCCCGCATGACCGACGAAAACACTCTGGCCGAAGCCTCCGTCAGAGTCATCCGCAGCTTTTGACCTGATGCGGACAAGTCTGGCCATTTCCGACACCCTCACGGGTCGGCTATCATGACGAGCAACATATGATTCCGGCGAGCGCGCGCTCTGCCTGAGTTCCTGCCTTCAGCTCGGCCAACCGGATCCATCCCACACGACCATCGAAACATGCCCATCCACAAAATGAGCAAAACCTGGTGGGGGCGGCGCTTTCTGGAGGTGCTGGAATCCTTCACGGAGGCCGGCCGACTGGCGCGTGGCCGGCAATATCTGAGCAACCATCGCGTCAGTCGCTGGGAGATTCGCGGCAACCGGGTTGAAGCCACCATCCGGGGGAAAATCAACCCCTACTACGGTATCCACGAAGTCCCCGTATACGACACCTGGCTGACTTTCACGCCCATCCCGCACGAAGCCTGGGACGAAGCGTTATCGCTAATCGGCAGCCGGGCCGGTTATATCTCGCGCCTGCTGTTCAACGAAATGCCGGACGAGATCGAGCGGCCGCTCTCCGAACTGGGAGTCAATCTGTTGCCCTCGAGCCAGTCGGATGTGGCCAGCGGATGTTCCTGCCCGGATTACGAAAATCCCTGCAAACATGTCGCCGCGCTGTATCTATTGCTGGCCGGACGGCTGGATCAGGACCCGTTCCTGCTGTTTGAACTGCGCGGACTCTCCCGGGCCGAATTGATTCAGCGGCTCAGGGCCACACCCCTGGGTACCGCGCTGGCATCCGCCCTCGACGAAGCCCCGCCGCCGCCTCAATCCGCCGCCTCCTTCTTCACCCGACCCGTGGAGCAGGCCCTACCGGACAAGGTCTCCCCGCGCACATTCTGGCGAGGCCAACGCAAACTCCCCGCCGGCGTGGAACCCCCACCGCCCGCCGCCGTGTCCGGCATCCTCATCCGCAAGGGCGGCGACTTCCCGACGTTCTGGGACAAGGACGAATCCTTCGTCGAAGTGATGGACGCGTTTTACGAACAGGTACGGAAAAAGGGGAAGGATTGGCTCTAGTAGATCGTCCCATTAAAACGATTACAAATAATCCGTTCGGCCTGAGCCTGTCGAAGGCCAATATTGGCAGGCAGTAGCGGTTCGACAAGGCTCTCCTGAGCACAGCCGCAGGGCTCACCGCGAACGGTAATGGTTTTGCTGAAACGCCCTACTAGGGCCCTTCACCCACTTATTCATGCAATCGCTCT
>DIVI01000155.1 GCA_002423305.1 Methylococcus sp. UBA6136
GAGCCGACACCTTCTGGGGCGGAGGACTCCGAAACCCGCTTGCTGCCGGTCTGGCCGATCGTTTCCAGCTCATAGTCGAATTCGCCCTTGTGCGAGTCCCGATAAAACCGAAATCCCGGCGTGTAGAGGTCCCGACTGAGATTGGCGGCCTCACCTTCATGCAGGTAGTAGAAATAGAACTCGAAACGGTCCTGGGCGGCGATTTTCAGGTCGAAATGACTGCCGGCGAAGACGGCGTCGGTGAGCGGACGGTTCCACACGGTCCGGTTGTTCACCAGCGCCTCCGTGGTATTGGGCAGCATGTTCACCGGCACATTGGCAAAGGTTAACAACTCCCATCCCTGCGCTGGATCACGCAACCGGTTCTGCATGCCTACAAATTGAAACTGGGTATTCTTGAACGGTACGATGCCGATCAACCGGCGACTGCCGATATCCATGTGCATCTGCCCCGCCTTGGTTTCGGAGTCGATACCCGAGCCAGCGACATTCCGATCAATTTTCGCGGCAAATATCTGCTCGAAGTTCAGCGTATTCACCATCGTGGTGTCGATCTTGTTAGGATCCATCGGGCCGTACTGGCGCGCATCCCAGAACTCCAGCTCAAACCTGAGATCTTCCCTCGGTCGGGCCTGAAACCAGACAACCGACTGGATGGGTATGGCGTACTGACCCCGGGTATCGTTCGCGATCCAGGGGGTGGCATAGGATTCGTAACGCACGCGCTCTTCAAGGGTCAGCGAGACCCAATTGGGAAGATCGAACCATCGCTGCAAGCTCCACTCCTGCGCTTCATCCCAAGCGGCCTTTCCGGTCAACTCGTCCTTGCGCAGGCTGGCCACGGCGCCCAGCGACATGCGCGGCCGCCAATCGAAGTATTCCGGGACAATGCTGCCTTTTGGGTCGAGCCTGGGAGTTGGACTTCCCGACAGGTCCTCTCCTTGCAGATCCTTGGGTAACGGGTCTGATGAGCGCGGCGCTGAAGATCCTGGACCCGCCTTGGCATCCGTCATGCGGAAGGCTGTCTTCGGTGAACCGCCTTGGGTGCCGCTTGGCACCTGGCCCTGGGCCGCAGCCAATATTGGCAACGAAACAAAGAGCAACGCCCAAAGCCGCCTGGGTCTGCCAAAACGGCCTCGTGTTGGTCTGTCCAATGTTGTGATGTGACTGTCTGAATCGCTCAATGTAGAACCGTCCATCGTGCCCGATGCCTTCAATTTCCATGAAACGGGTGAATTGGGTTATTAAACACAGCCAAACCGGACTCGGCCATTAGCAGCGATTCGGCTCTGGTATGCTTCGCCGGCACCGAGCCTCCTGCTGCAGATGTTTGTGCCCATTCGGAAGAGTATAAAAAGGGCTCTGAGAGCGCTCCAGAAAAACATGCACACTCAGATCAAATGCCTGATGGTGATGATCTTGCTCAGCCTCATCGGGTTTGGGCCCATCTCCCTGACCTGCCTGATCGGACTTTATGTCGTCATCGCTCGACCTGCCTGGTTTCTTCGGGTCGCCCGAAATCTTTACCTACGCTCAGACAGCCCCGCCAAGTCAGCCAATGCGACGGATTACTCAAATAGCGTCTATCCCCGAATCAAGGCATTCCTCAGCCTGATCGCACTTCTGATCCTGGATATTGCACCTGTTCCAGTGACCGGCTTCATTGGCTTGATCGTTGTCATCAGCCGGCCACCCTGGTTCAAGAATCTGGTGGAAGGGATTTATGCCGGAAGGTGACCCCAAAAAACATCGTGACTTGCGGCACAAGGCACTGTCATGAAAAGAAACCCGGGGTTCGGCCCTCGGCCTGTCCGAGAGAGTTCCTTCATTGTCAGGATCCCGAACTTCAATGGCAAGTCTGGGCTTAATCTTCTGTTGCTTGTCTATGGAGCGGGGAGATCGAAGGACTCGCCGGGGTGGCTGCGCCCAATGCCGACCTTTTCGAACCAAACCGGCCCCAAAAGGCTGATGACCTTACCGACACACCTCATGTTCCTGTTGGCCGCCTTGGGCTGCTCGACCACCACGCCTGCGATATCACGGGTTTTACCTTTGTCACCCCACCGGCCAATGCCGGTGTAGACCACATAACCATAGCCGCCTTGCCTGAAGCGGAGCCAGGCCGCACCGCCTCCTGAGTAACTCTCCGATGCGCCTGTCGCCGCTCGAACCGGGATAATCCCGGCTGAAGGCAAGGCCATCTCCGGCAAACCCGGCTTGCCAAAACGGTACTGAAGATAGCCGCCAGTTCGGGTCGCATCCTCGGAGGCGCAGGCGGAAACCTCCTTTGCGCCCGTTCTGCAGGAAAACACGACGACCTCATCGCGATTACAGAGACGGCCCGCTACGCCAGCCAAAGGGAGACTCGGCTTCGAACCGGCCAATATCTGGGCATGAATGACCTGCGGGACCCGGTCATGCTTCGCACAGACAGGCTCGCCCCCGCAGGAGGCCGAGTTCACTTCGCCCATCTGGTAAGTGAGCGCGACCCGTTGGCCAATCAGGGACGGTCTCTGTTCGCAGACCTCGAAAGTTGCAAACGCCTCGATCAAGCGACCGGCATCATTCCTGATCGTGAGGTAACAGGCCCGATCGCCGGCGACGGCATTGATGACTCGTCCTTCAGCGGGTTTGCCTGGATCATTCCGACTTTGTTGCGGCGCACCCTTGGCATGGCTGGTCAGTACCAAGCCGATAAGGCTGCCCAGGATGCATCTCGACACAAGCTTCATATCGCCATCTCCCGATTACTCGACGAAGGCTACGTTTCCATTTTGAGCCATCGCTTGTTTCTGAAAATCGCCACACCTCCCCGCTACCCGGGGCCCTGGATTCGCCCTTGGTTGGCTGATCACGGAAATGATGCCCATCACGAGCATGAGAGGATGAACCGGGCAGTCTCATTTGTGAACACTGCAAAGACCGTCACCAATCCAGCCCCCCCCGAAACCCACAGAGGCTTCTGTCGCGAGCATGTCGCTTGCGGGATTTCATAGCCTTCATTGCGGTTGCCCCTGAATTTCATCCCGGACTCTTTCGCACTTCCTAAGGGAAGAAGCCGAAATTTTTTTCCTGCAGCGGGAACCAAGCTTGAATGTGCTCGGTCAGAGCCACCGTTGCTGGGCAAACTGCCCGGCAACTTTTTCAATCACTAAGATGTTTTGGAGGTTACTATGGCTGCTATTAATGCAGGTGTTGCTGCAGCGGAAAAGCCGCTGCTTGACAAGGCTTGGCTGACCTTTGCGTTTGCCATTTATGCGGTGTTCTACGCATGGGTTCGCTGGTATGAAGGTGTCTATGGCTGGTCAGCCGGTCTTGACTCATTCGCACCGGAGTTCGAAACCTACTGGATGAACTTCCTGTACACCGAAATCGTCCTGGAAGTGGTCACCGCCTCCATCCTGTGGGGCTACATCTGGAAGTCCCGTGACCGCAACCTAGCCGCTATCACCCCGCGTGAAGAGC
>DIVI01000198.1 GCA_002423305.1 Methylococcus sp. UBA6136
GCTTCATCCATTTCGCCCTGATCGTAGATGCGCTCCGTATGTGTTAACAGGCCCTAGTCAACACGAATAGCCCTCAGGCTACCCAGCATGACGTCAGCAAAGTTTACCGTTCAGAGTACGGTTAACATTTCAAAAGATCTTGGAAACCGCAGTTTTGCAGTCCAGCATACCGAACAGGGTTGGGTCATTTTGAATTTCCCCAACTGGTCCTCCTGTGACCCGGTCAATCATGGGTCGTTCGGCACCTTTCAACTGGCGTATTATTCAGATTGATCGACTGTTGAATCCCCAGCACTGAGGAGATCTGGCAGCGAATCCCGAATACGTGAATGTCTTGAGTAGAAACATGAATCGCACGTTTTACCTTTTGCTGACGGGCCTGGTGGCCTTCAGCGGCCCGGTTAATGCCAATGAACGTGCCCCCTTTTGATGCGACCATGCGGATGACGGATATCGAATTGATACGCTGGCGAGCGGCCAGGGATGTGATGCCGTCTGTCAAAAACATAGCAAGGGACGAGGTATGGGTGAATTTGCCTGCAAGGTAGTGGTTTGCGCCTTCTAGTCCAGAAAAAGTTCGGTACTATTAGCACGACTTATATTTCAAAGAGAACTACCATGTAAATTGTGGGGCATGAAGTCCGGCATTGCTTTCAGGTCAGCTATCATCCATGATGCAATCTGCTTCATCTGCCCCTAACTCTGCTCTAGGCAATAAAGACCTATATTGCCAGAGAAATGTATTAATCCGGCCACAATAGGACGTGGGCCCTTGTCGTCTGAACCCGCAACACACAAGGATATCACGCTCGCCCAATGTTGGATGAAAGTGGTCGGGGTGATAACAAAAACACGCGTATCATCTAAGGTGCGATACGCGCCAATTTAAAATAAAAATAACAGAATATATGCAAGCCAACCAAGACAGTATCAATAATGCATGTATAAACATATATTCAGAGGCTAGAGCCTTTTTCAGAACCCATAATATATTAAGCGATAGATGTGGATTTGAAATTCTCATGGGGCCACCTTTCGTGAACCCTGATGTGCTATTTGTTGGCTATCAGCCAGGGGGCTGGAAGTTAAGCGTTACTCAAGCAAGAGATGCGGGCTATGAGCATGGGTGGGTAACAACAGAATCACAATATGCAACAGAGATGTGGAGGCTTGCGGTCAAGCTTAGGAATATATTCTCGGGAAATTCATCCATTCTTGATCGAAGTGTTGGCCTTAATGCCATCTATGTTCGGGCAACTAATGTTGATGAATATACAAAGCAGAATACAGCAGAGAATCGGAGGCTAATCAAGGATTTCTGCACAGAAAAAAACATTGAAATAATAGATCTAATAAAACCAAAGAAAATAGTTTTCATTGGCTTCATGGCGATGGAAGTCTTTACTCGGATTAGTAAACCCGATATCTTGGGTAATGATAAAAGAAGTCTAACAAAAATGGGCTATGTTAAAGGTATAGAATTCTTGGCAGTCAGACACTTATCTGGCGCGTGGTTCACAAGGAATGATTACGTGAAGACGGAAAATAGAATTCGTGGCTTTCTCTCATTCTAGAAGAATTGAGGCTCCATGAGGAAGGCTAATGGGGATCAGTGGTCCTAACTTGCGGGATTCTTTTTGTAAGTGGTCGGCCCTGCAAAATTCAACTACCTGCATACGCTGACCGAAATCCAATCATCGGTCGCCCGCAGGCGTGCCCACCTTCGTTTTTCAACGCCCGCAGCAACTGGCCGATCAGGCACAAAAAAGCCGGATCGAGCGGCCCACGGGCAATGGCCCGCAACAGCCAGCGCAGGTTGTAGCCCACCGCGCACAGCACCGCGTGAATGGCATCGCCAGTTTCACCCTGTAGCCAGCACCGGTTAAGCCGATGATCGGCCTTGAGGTGGCCGATGACCGGTTCGATGGCTTGGCGTCGCTTGAGGGCGCGGCGCTGGTCCTGGGTCAGGGATTTGAGCTTGCCCCGGTGAATGATCTCGATGTCGGGGTTGTCCTGATCGACCCCACGGTAGCCGAGATCAACATAGACCGTCTTGGGCGGCGGGGAGATGCCTTCGAGCAGGATGGTGGCCTGTTCGAGTTGTTCGTTGAGGGTGTGTCCATCATAGGGATTCCCGGGAAAGGTGCGGGCGCCGACGATGAGACCGTGTTCATGGGTGATGGCCAAGCCGGCCTTGACGCCAAACTCGTAGGGTTTGCGTGCTTTGCCCTTGCCGATGCATTCCACTTCGGGAGCGTGCAGGGCGTACAGCTTGTTCTTGTCCTTGGGTTGCTGGGTGCGGATGCGCTCGGCCCGGACCAGCAGAGTGTCGAGTTCAGCCAGTGCCGGACTGTCCGGGCAGGCGGCGCGTTGCCGCTGGATGTTGCGCAGCACCACGCTGAGGATCGTGCGCTGGCGCCTGATGACTCGGCGCAGGCGTTTGAACTGCCGGGCATGGGCATAGCCGCCGGCCTTCCAGCGCAAATGCTGGGCTTCGCGGGCGAAGGTCTGCTTCAGTTGGAAGCCGGCAACCTTGGCGACCCGGATGATGCGGGCACGGGCCACCTCCAGCAAGCGGCTGTCGGTCGGATGGGCGATGGCCTTCTCCATCACGGTGGAGTCAACGGTGATGGCCTGGAACGCCTCGACCGGCACTAACTGCATCCGCACGGCCACCGCCACCGTGGCTTTGAGCAAATACTCGACCCCCTCCTCGCCGATGGCTCGGCGGAAGCGGCTGATCTGACTGGCATCACACGGCGGGCGGTGTTCATAGTACCCGTCATCACCGCCGCTGAAATGCTGATAGGGCACGCTCTCTGACCAGCGCTGCACCACCGCCTCATCGCTGTGATTGTCCCGATGCGCCAGATACAGCAGGCTGGCCATCAGGCGGATCGGTAAGCGCTTGCGGCCCGCAGCGCTGACGCCGCCACCCTGGCATTCCGCATGGGTGCCGAACAGATCGTCCACCTCAACCACCTGCCCGGGCTTGGGCTGACGGACAAAGAACCGGGCCAGATAGGTCTCGATTTCGTCCCAGGGCATCTGCCGCGCCAGGACGACCAGCGGGTCCTTGGGGTTCACCATCTCGCCCAGTCGGGCGCGGAAGAAATCAGGGGTCATGCCAGCCTCAATCCGTGGGTTTTGCAGGGGATTTAAAAAAATCTCAGGATCACCAGCCGACATTATGCTCCCATGCCATTGATCTGTAATGGATTATTTGTTTTGCAGGACCGACTAAGTGGTTGCTTTTGAGGTCGAAGTGCTCTATAGCCAGCCAGTCGAATATTTTAGATCACCGGCACACGGACTGGTCTTTGCCGGTGAAGAAGAAGCCAGTCGCAATTTTCGATGACTGCTTGCTGTCCTGCTTCGACTAGAATCCGTTTCAACAAGGATATGTTGTCACCTTCTAGGTAATCTGACAGTCGCCGCTCGCAGCCTTGGTAATATCGGCCCATTCGCCAATATCGCCTAGCGTGTTCCTCAAATGCCATGGTCTCCGAATAAACCTTAATCGCAGGAACAATACACATGAAGAAACTGGCTGAAACCAGTAGCGGACTGACTAAGTTGTTTTTCCATTCAGGCTGCATGAAAACCAGCAAATTCTCTTGAATAACTGCTCCAAAAGCAAAGAACGCAAGACCGGTAAAGAAGCTGACTTTCATCCATTTTGTTAGCTGCTTGGATTTTATTTCTTCCGCAACCGCTTGCCCTTTCTTCAAGGAGTTTGCGTCACCGATAAAGTATCTCCGCTGGTCGGTGAGCCAACGCTCCATGACCCATGACGGTGGAAGAGGGTTCGGGTTTCCTGATCTGCGCATCACGGTGTATTGCAGGACCAGACGCAACCATTCAAGGTCGTCACGCTGATCCCGCAAAAAATCGTCCGCCACATTCTTGTGAATTCCAGCAACGTGCCAGAAAAACTGTACGCGGAGTCCTTCAGCCAGCGCTCGATATTCGAGATAGGTTTCCTCTAGGCGGTGGCGTTCACCTCGCATGAACAGAGCGTACGAACCCGACCCGAATAGAAAAATCACTACTAATAATAGCCAAGAAGGAAAAAATCCATACGCCTGCAGTGCTATTACAGCCACTAAAGCCAAGAGGATCACTCCAATAAAGGTCACCCGCCGATGACCTTGGGCTTTCATGGACAAGGCATCGTTGACGGCAAACAGAGTGGCTATGACCTTGCCCGTGACATCCAGGTCATCGAGCCCCTTGTCGGTTCCCAGGAGATAATTGCGGCAACGAGAAACCGCGACGGGTTCATGTGCTTTCAGGCGCTCGGCATCTTGGTTGAACTGGCCCAGTCGTTCGATGGTATCGTTCCAGGTTTGCCGAATCCACCCGGCATCTGTCTGTTCAGATTCAATAGGCCAGAGGGTGTTTACAGTTCCCACATTGGCCGCCATGGGCGCGTTCAATCGACTCAATCGGCGAGTTACGAAGTGAAAGACCGGACGCTCAAGCGAGACCAATGTTTTCACTGGCAGTGGATCATCATGACGTTGGCCTTTGAGGACAAGCCTGACCACCTGGGAAGTCCCACCGCATTTTTCTAGTAGATCACCATCCCAAAGCGCTAGGATTGCATGGGAGTAGGTGGCTAGATAATGGCCCAACTGCAGGTAACCCATTTCGCAATCGGTCAAACCTGTCGAAGGAGACTTAAGGTCCGGGAGGGTGTGGACCCAGGCGGCCCGTGACATCCAGTCCGCGAATTCTGTTTTAGAGGATTCGGTATCAAAGTCTTCGATGTAGGCGGACTCACTGAAAGGCAATATGGCCGCAAAATCGATGCCCATTTCATGTGCAACCCTGACAACCAGGCGGTCGGCACCTTCTGCCAGACCGGACAGAAGCAAGAGCGGTGTGGACGGATATTGAGTCTGTATTTTCCTGAGACAACTCTGGACGCCGGCCTCAAGGGCTGGCAGATCCTCTGGGGGGATATCCCGGTGGCCAGTTACGCCCACAATCAATGGGATATCGAAGGATGCTTCAAGACTCATTGTAATGTCTCGCCCTTGGATTTCTCATGGTTTATCCGCCAGAGAATGGTGTCCACCAAGCATTCGAGGGTGCTGGGCGCATACTCATGAAGTAGGGCTTTAAGATCGTTGTCCATGGACATCGCTAGATTTAGGGTTGGTGCGATGGTTTCAGGTAAGGCAATTTTTCTACCATTGGCCAAGTCGTGAAGGGTGTGGTTACTTTCAATGAGTGCCGGAATTGGTTGGCCAAGGACATCTGCTTCTTGGGCCACACAGGCCCCCATCAGTAAAATGATGGGAGAAAGGCCGATCTGCTCCGCAGAAATAGCTATAGTTTTTGCATAGTTGACTGCAGTGATAAAGTCCCTTTGCTTCCAGATTCTTTCCCGACCAGCAAGAGGGCCACTTAGTAACATTCTCAGAAGTTCGAGCGACTTTCTAGTATCGGGATGCTCAAGGCCGTGAACATATTCACCAATGGCCAGTGCGCGGCGACAGTGTAATTCGGCTTCCTGGTATTTGGCTTTGTTCGCTAGCAAAATAGCTAGGTTATGAAGGCTTGACGCTGTTTTCGGGTGCGCATCTAAGTAATTCTCCTGAATGCATATGGCACGACGATAGAGGGGTTCAGCCTCTTCATAATTGCCTTCTTTTCTGAGTAGATTAGCGAGGTTGTAAAGACTCTCAGCTGTATCCGTATGCTGTGCACCGAGGTGCTCTTCACGCTTATTCAAGGCGTCCCGTAATAAGATCTTGGCGTCGGCATAATTGCCTTTATATTCAAGTAATATAGCCAGGTTGTTGAGGCATTTTATGGTATCAGGATTGCTGGTACCTTTGGCTTTCTCGCTGATAGTGAGAGCCTGACGATAAAGTGGTTCAGCCGCATCGAAATCGCCTTTTGTTTGGAGTAGGTTGGCTAGATTGTTAAGGCTTTCTGCGATATCAGGATGCTCAGCACCAAGTACCCGCTTACGAATGGCCATTACGCGGAGGTATAGAGGTTCGGCGCTGTCGTAGCTACCCTTCTTTTTTAGCAGGTTTGCCAACGCTTGTAGAGTGTCCGCCGTATCGGGGTGATCACCACCTAATGTCTGCTCATATATGGCTGACGCACGTCGGTATAGAGATTCGGCAATTTCGTAATTGCCGCTATCTTGTAGTAGCACGGCTAGGTTATATAAAGTTTGCGCCGTATCGGGGTGATAGCACCCGAATACATGTTCGTTGATTGTTAATGCGCGACGACTTATGACTTCCGCCGATTCAATGTCCCCCTTTTTTGCAAGCACGTGGCTGAGATTAATGAGACAAATAGCTGTGTCGGGATGATTGTGGCCAACTGATTCTTCTAAGATCCCAAGAGCTCTTTGGCAAAGAGATTCAGCCTCGCCATGGTTTCCTTGCTTCGAAAGCACAAGGGATAGATTGCTTAGACACGTTCCTGTTTTTGGGTGTTTTCTACCAAATATCTTCTCGGTCATGGCGAGAACTTGACGAAGCATTGCTTCTGCGCCTTCTTGGTCGCCAGTCTTGCTCAGGAGACCTGCTAGATTGAATAGAATCGATGATAGTTTTTCTGGCTGCCCGACTAGCGTGAAGATCTTTTTATAAATATCTAGTGCATGCCGGTATAGACTTTCGGCGGTGGCATAATTCCCACTCTTTTCACTAAGTATGGCCAAATTGTTAAGGCTTTCTGCTGTGTCGACGTTCTCTGTCCCCAGTACTCGCTCACGAATGGCTAATGTTTGGCGGTGTAGGGCTTCAGCCTCCGAGTAATTGCCGCATTGTAAGCATATGTTAGCCAGATTATTAATGCCTGCAGCGGTATCAGGGTGCTCGTCACCCAGAGATTCTCTAGTAATGAGTAATGCTTGCCGAACGAGGTTTTCAGCGAGACTGTAATCGTGGGCCTGTTCGAATAGAAAGTTTCCGAGTTGATTGCATGTATTTGCTAAGTGCAGCTTCAGAGGTTTGGAGTCTTCCGTCCATGCTCCCAATGCATTTGCATAACACTCTCCCGGATCGTATCGACCCCCTAGGCTGAGCCAATACCACAAGAGTTCATAGGCACCGCGCTCATACAACACCTCGAAAATCGGTATGGCACTGATGCAGTCCTTGAGGGCTTCCCAGTCCTCAGCCTGTTGCCATTGCCAGGGCAGTTCCTCGGCGACTCTCTGGGTAATCTCCGGTTGCTGTTGGAAATGGCGGGCCAGTTGCCGGTGGCTCTCCTGTTGTGCGGCCTCGGTGTTCAGATACCTCAGTTGCACCGCCTGATGCAGGTAATCATGGAAGAAGGTCAGTAGACCGGCCCGTCGGGCAAGGTGGGTATCGACCGCCAGCAGTGCGCTGGATAGTGTGAGGCGATTCAGTTGCGTGATCTCGACCAGTTCTTCTTCCGTCAATCCTCGACGGGCGGCCCAGATCGCCGCCATGATGGCGCGGATAGTTGCCTGACCGAAGTCTGCCTCTAGCCGTTCCAGTACCAACCCGAACAAGGCTCTCGGGTCCTTCGCGCTGAGCAAGGTCTCAATGCGCTGATCGAGTTGTTCGAAGTAGCCAAAGATCCGTAACTCTTCTAGCACCGTGCGCAGAAACAGGGGATTGCCCGTCTGCGGGGCGGCTGCGAGGCGCTGGGTTTGTTCGGCGGAGAGCGACTTGCGATAGCCCGCCAGCCAGTTCCGTATCAATTGCTCACGACGACCCTGATCCAGCGGCTGCAGTTCGAAGACCGGCCAGTCACGTTCCTTCAGCTTTTCCAGGGTGTCCCCAGGAATAACGCTGAACAGCGGCTTGACCATGGCGGGCCAGAAATCCGGCAGCCAGTTCCCCTCGCGGGATTCCAACTGGTTAAGTCCATCGATGACCAGGATCAGCGGATCCTGCTCGCGTACCCGGGCCAGCCATAAAGGGAAATCCCGGATGACCTCGTTCGGCTTGCCGGGTGGTTCCTCGCTGTCTCCGGTTCGCTCCTGGATCTCGGCCATGATGCGGCGCAGCACGGCCACCGGATCGGTTTCCCCAGAGATGCCGGCATAGTGCTCGATGATGAAACGGTCAGGCTGCTGTTCTCTGAGTTGGCTCATCCAGTAGGCCAGCAAGGCCGATTTACCTAGCCCCGAGTCCCCGGTCACCACCAACGGTACATTCCTCTCGGTGGCCAGATGGCGATCCAGAACCTCCAGATCCACAGGGGAGGGGATGTACGCTCCAGTGCGATCTCGGGAATAGTTCCGATGCGCCAGGCGCTCGGCCTCCAGCGGAGAGGGAGTTTGATCGATGGGGAAACGTTGATCGAGTACCGCCAGCAGATCCTGCCTGACCCACTCACCGAGTTCTTCCAACTGGGCATAGGCTTCACGGACCGGCAACCCGCTGGTTCGGATCCGTGCCTTCAGGCGCTCCAGTTTGGCCAGCGCCTCTGGCCGCGACTCGGTGAAATCGCCAGCGGCGTTTTGCTGAACCGCCAGTTCATCCGTCAGTGCCGGATCGCGCAGGTAGAAAAAGCGGTGCTCGGTCATGCCGGGGTTATCCAACACCCCATGCAGGATCTCCATCTCGGTGACGCTCAGCCCCTGGCGCAGGCTATCGTCCAGGAACGGAAACCGTGCCAGCAACTCGTCCCTGTGTTCGAGATCGCCATCCACCGGCGACCAACCATAGCGTTCACCCAGCAAACTGATGAAATAGGGGCGGCAACGATCGACTTCCTCAAGGCAGATCCGCACCACCTGACCCTGCTCGGCCTCCTCCCTGGTCAACCCCCAGCGCAAATCGATGTCGGTGAAGGCGACCTGTCGCTCCTGGCAAGCCTTGCGAATCCCCGGGAATACCTGCCGCACCAGATAATCCCGCTCGGCCTGCATGTCGCGAAAGGTCGAGGAAATGAAAATCCGAAGCTCGCGGGGGGTAGATGAGGGTTCCATAGCGAGTGGATTTTATGGGTTTGTATTAGAGTTCAAAGAGCAATAAACCCATGCCTGGGTGACAAAGTAGGTCGCGCTGATTAAATCAGGCGGGCAATGATGTTTCATGGTGCTGAATGAGTTCCTGCCATTGCTGATTGACATTGGACATCACCAACGCGGATTCGTGGGTGACTTCGCGCAGCTGAAGCCAGGTTCTGGCCTGATTGTCCGGAAGTTTTTTGAGCCTCACGAGCCTTTGCTGCAGATGATGGAGTTTCTGATCGGTGCGCTTCGACAGGTCACCCACCCGCCCCATTTCATGGGTGGTGACAATGCCGTGAATGGCTGCCGCCAGCGATGGCAATGCCGCTGTAAAAATCAGAAGCCAGGTGGCATGTATATAAAAGTGAGCAACGACCGCGACGGCGGTCACAATGAAACCTAATTTGGTCAGGTTATGCAGTCGATGCTCCATGCTGTGCATTGTGTGGTGAGTTTTGGCATGGTAGTGCCGCTGGTCCTCAATGACATGGCCCACATAAAGACTTAATGGCTCAGTCAAGTTGGTGGGTTGGTAAATCATGGCATGTTGCATTTTGGGTGGCCCCGCACCGACCAAGACCCGTTTAAGGATCCAACTCTCTGGATTGGTGAGACTAACCTGCGTTGTACCGTGCTTGCCGGGGATAGCCATTCTCAGTGGGGCCAAGAGCGGCATCTGGTAGGTCAGTAGTGGGTAGCCATAGCGTGTGTAGCGGATCTGTTCAGCCAGGAAGCGATGAAATAGCCAGCGCCCATG
Source organism: Methylococcus sp. UBA6136 (assembly GCA_002423305.1). GTDB lineage: Bacteria > Pseudomonadota > Gammaproteobacteria > Methylococcales > Methylococcaceae > UBA6136. The sequence continues at coordinate 9,723 of DIVI01000198.1, forward strand.
AAGGTCCTCTCGAGCTACCCAGGCATAAATGGACACAATCAATAAAACGGTGATCAGTTCTGCGGTTGGCCAGAACCATTCCCAATACGGCCAGAGGTGCAAGGCACCTGCTACAGCTGAGAATACGGCCAAACTGGACAGGAGATAGAGTGTCCAGGTGGAGTCTCGACGTATTCCGCTATAGACATTGGCAAGAGAATCCGACCAGCCAAACCGGGTTCTCAGTTCCTCGGGCTCAATGGGGTGCTCGCCGTTCTGGATGATATGGCCCGCTACATCGACGCCGTACCAAGGTTCCGCCAGTCCCTCGAACAAGGCCTGTGTGAAGCCTTTCAAGCAAATGATTGATTGAAGAACTTTGTCGAAACGGCCAGCCAACCATTGTGTGACGGGACCTGGTGAATTCTCGGAAAAGTAGTCATGTATCTTGCGCTCGGCAATCTGCGTCCCCCGTCTGCCCATTTGAGACGCAGGATTTACAATAAAACCTAACTCCTCCCGAAGGAGGGCGTCATCCATCGGCTTGAACAGTCGCACAAGGTGTTCATCGGTGACTTTTTTTGTGTTAAGCAGCATCCTCTCGGGTTCATCGACTAACCGATAATCGAGCACTCGTAACTGTCCATCTTCCGCCAAATGAATGATCAGTTTGCCATCCAAGATACTGTCGACCAACAGATCAATTGGGCTGATTGAGGCGGCGTCCTCCTCTGCCAACGGGCCAATCCAGAGCAATATATCGGAAAACGCTCGTAGCGCCTCGTTGCGGATGGTTTTGAATTGCGTTTCCGAGCTCGGGTTGTGAGGCTCTGATTCGAGCCAAATCCATGCAGCTTTTTGATTCGATTCCGTCCCCTCATCGGGAGCGCAGGTAAGAATCGATTTGGTAGGCAGATCATATTTCGAGGATGGCGCTTTTAGCGTGCTCATGATCGCGGAATCGCCCGTTGAGAGGAGCACCAGTTCAGTGTGATCCTCTGCCGAAGTGCCATAAAACAAAGGCGCTGTACTGACCAAGTTGGGCAACAGTTTTTTAACCTGTTCGATAAACCGATCCAGTTCGGTTTCCATTGGATGAGGCTGCATTGGCCTGGGATCGAAACGAGTGTTCTCGCTACTGGCTATCAGAAGGCCGAACGTTGGTTTAAGCTTGGGGGCAGTGATTTTTTTTCGCACATCATCCTCGGCGGCAAGGTCTACTCGTTCAAGTGTGCCACAGGCCAAGGGTTTTATCTGCTGGAGGGAAGGTTTGCCCTATGGCTAACAAGTTACTGGATAGCCAATTCTTCAAGGCGGCGGCGGGTTATGCCAAGACGGTCGCACGGAGTTGCTCTGAGAAAGAGTTGTCGCCACTCATCTTTCTGGCTGGATTGGTTTTGGCAGCCCGATTGCAATCCGATGCCGAGGGGGCCGGGCAGGTCAATCGGCGGTTGTCCCAGATTGAGCCCTTACTCGTTGAACAGGCATTGGAGCTGCCGGACGAGACGATCGAGCCGACCGATGAAAAACTGCCCCTATCTCCAATCCTCAAGGAGGCAATCGGGGCCAGTGAAGGTGATCTCGGGTCTTTCATCGATAAATTGATCGGTTCGCTTCACCCCTTAAGCCTCTCTGACAACCATTTGCTTGAACTGCTGGTCCCCTATATACCGGCCTATTTATCGGATTCCCCCGAGCAGGAAGTAAATGGTGACATCTTTGCCGCCGCCGCGTTTGCAGCGTTTGAGACTGGCGTCTTTGCCCATATGCCGGGGCTGTCCGCGCACTTTTCATTGAACCAAGTCTATCTGGAGGCCATGGTCGAACGCGTGTTCGATGGACGTCGACCAGTGCAAGGAGGGAAGGCTGATCAACTGAAATGGGATCAAGATCTGTCTCAGGCACTTAAAAAAGGAAAAGACGAGAGCGAACGGATCATTTCGGCGTTGAATCTGGGCCTTACAACCGGCGCCAGCATCATCTGCGATCAAGCAACGGCGTATCACGAAGCAGGCCATGCCGTGGTGTCCTGGGTGTTGCGCCCTGAAATTCCAGTCAACCAAATCTTGGTCAAGCGTGAAAAGGACTACGACGGAGTCACGGTGTACGACGGAGACTCCCCGCATTTCCAGCGCGGCAAACGTCATGATTACCTTGTCTCATTATGTATCAGTCTGGCCGGGAGGGCTGCCCAGGCGCTCAAGTACGGACTTGAAGATATCGATACCGGCGCATCGTCGGATCTGGAATCCGCAACAAAACGTGCGTGGGCAAGTATTGCCTACTACGGTCTGGATCCTGAATTTGGCCCCATTGATTTGTCTGTCTTCAAAGAGCCTTCTGGATGGCTTTTTGACGAGGCGCAGAAGCGATTGCAGGTGGTGATGAAGGAAGCGGCAGCCAGATCGGACCAGATTCTCGCTGAGAACTGGGTTCATGTGGAAGTCATTGCAGCTGAGTTGATAGCCAAGGGAGAGTTGAACTTCGAGGAGTTTGTGGCACGGTTGTCCACTCACGGACTCGAAGACATGGCAGGCGTGGTAGAGGCCACCAATATACCGCTCAAGCGCGAGGTTGAATTTTCCCGATCATCCGGATCGTATCAAACCCCTGAGGGCGTTGTTCGGTATGAAACTGGAGATGCCATAGTTAGAGATGAAAACGGGGATACATGGCCGGTTTCGCGTACTGTCTTTGACCGTCTTTACCGACCCTTCATGGGCGTCAAGTTTGGCGAGGACGGTCAATATCACAAGGTGGAGAGCACGGTGCGGGCGCTCCAGCTTTCAGAGACTTCACGCGTCGACATGAAGGCTGGCAGAGGGGTTTTGCTGGGTGAGAAGGGCGATTGGATCGTTGATTATGGGAGCGGCGATCTTGCCATCGTCAATGTGGATGCTTTTGCGCGGACTTACCGAGTTATCTAGCCTATCCACATAGGCGCTGTTCATGTGCCCGGATGGTGTGCTGGGCAGTAGATGTCAAACGAGTTCTGGTAGCCCTTCGCTCCGCCCGACAGGCAGGTCTAGACGATACGCTCCGGGTTCCTTCCATATCCGAGTGTCAACTTGACAAGATTCACTTGTGGTTCACCGTTCTCCAAGGGTGGGTGTCATTCGTGTCTGATCTGGGGTTAAGTCGCGACGCTCGCTTGAGTGCGGTTGGTTAAAGAGTGTAGGCTACTTTTCGGTTGATCAGGCATTTAGCTGTGGAGTTGGTGATTGGCGACCTATTCTGTCGCATCCCATCTGCTACTGTGTGTTTGGAGCACCCAACTTAGGTGCATTTCTTAAGTAACAAATTTTTAGGAGAAAAATGATGAGACTAGCTGACAAGGTACAGGAATGGCTCGATGCAATGGAGTGGGAAGATGAGATCACTAGGGATGAAGAAGAACAGACTTCTCAGATGACAACTGGTTATTCCATTAAAGAGCAAGGCTTTGATCTTTATGTGGAAACGGATGAAAAAAGAGATTGGATCAAGCTTTACTTGTATGCGCCAATAAAAGTGACAGAGAAGAAGCGCGAAGAGTGTGCCATCCTGTTTAATTATATCAATGTACATTTCTCGGTGGGATCCTTGCACTTTCTACCAAATGGCAGGATTAGATTTCGCCATGTCGTAGATGTTGAAAATACCGATCCATCCATCGAGCTAATAAACAACATGCTCAGGTCTGCTGCCTCTATATTCGAGGATTGGTTGGAAGAAATCTCCGCGGTCGCAATGACAAAAATGACAGCTCAGCAAGTCATTGATGATCTTGAGAAGGGGCAGGAGGCGGCGCAAGAAGAAGATGTTCCCGATGTGATTTAAATTTTGTGTGGGGCCTTGTTAGGCATGTAGCTTTATAGTGATTTAACGATTCAACATAAATACTAAGGTTTTTAAAAATGGCAAATCTAAAAATATATGGTTGGGGATTGTGGCTTCAAGTATATGAGCTTGATGAGGATAAGGCACAAGAGTATGCCGAGAGTGGTCTGATGCCGGAGTCTGAATATGACGAGTTTGTGAACGAGGCGGAGGGGGAGTTCTATGCCTTCAGTACAGATGCAGTCGTCCTCTACAACGATACTGAGATCGGTACGATCTCTTCTTTAGTAGAAACAGCTGGCGCAGATGAATATCCGGAGTTACACGAAGCGCTCAATGCATCAGGCTATGAGTTGGATCGAGAGAATGCTTTTGTTTATGAGCAAGGCTTGAAAGGGTGTTTCGTTGATGCAGAGATACCTGATTATGATATTGAATCTGCGGAAAACCTACCCCCTTCATTCTTGAATGACTTTTTGTCTAATCTCTACGTGGAAAACGGACGTTTTTTTTCGTTGACAAATTGGGATGATGAAGAGTTGTCCAGTGACGATTCTACTGATACTAAAAGTGATGATGCCTATGTGATTTATGACGGCAAGCGCTATAATTTTGAGATTGATGAGTCTGAAGATTGATTGTTTTCATTAGATAATCAAAGCATGGCATGGCATGGCACCTAGGGAGCCTCTGAATAATTCAATTTCTGGAAATCCGACCAAATATAAATCAATGATTTACGTCGTGTTGTTATGCCGGTTTTCGTGTTGTTCAGAGCTTCCCTAGGGTCTGGAAGCAAATTTTCGCTTGGGTGACGTGTTTACGGTGAGTTACTCGACGCTGAGTCAACGTCAGAATTGCGGAGAAAGATGTCGCCCCGGTGCAGAGTTGACTGTCTTCAACTTCGTATGTAAGAAAGATTATCGATGACTGCCACAGCATTTTCAATTGGCGTGGAAATGGTCAACTTAGGCGAGAAGTGTGGGTGGATGAAACCACTGACCAAGTGGTGAGGTCCAGCTTGGCTTTTGGCAACCATAATATTTATGGTCTCGACAATGGGCGTGTTGTTGGTTACGACAATGCCCATGGCTACCATCATCGTCATTTCAAAGAAACTGTTGAATCCATCAATCTCATCAGCTTCGAAGACATTGAAGCGTGGTTCCAGCGTGATTGGCTTGCCCTGAGGGACGAAACGTGAAGCAACTGACCATTAAAACCGGGACGGAAGACGACTTTTTTAATCGTGGTTGGGAGATTGCAAGAGCGGCTGATCATGGCGAGGCTCTGGTCGAGAGTCACGTCATCAGCTTAGAGGATCCTGCGGATATGATGAAACTCATCACGGAAGGTCGCTTGGCCTTATTTCGTGCCGTGAAGGAAAGGCCTGGTTCGATTACCGACGTCGCCAACCGGTTACACCGGAATCGCAGTGCCGTAAAGCGGGACATTGATGTCCTGACTGAAGCCGGACTTTTGACCGTTGCTCCCAAGATATTGGCTGGCCATGGTCGGCAGAAAGAGGTGCGTGCGGCCGCCACGCAAATCCGTCTTCAGGCCGAGGTTTCATGAATGACTATAGCGCTGCGCCGGGACAAACCCCCTCATCCTTACCCACCATTGCCCAGGAGTTGAGAGAATTAGTTGTACTTGAGGACCCGACTCCACCACCA
>DIVI01000134.1:0-2527 GCA_002423305.1 Methylococcus sp. UBA6136
GCCTTCAAGCCCGTCAGGAGAGTCGCGTGATCTGGCTGGATCTCGAAACTTACAGCCCGACACCCATCAAGCACGGCGTCCACGCCTACGCGGAGAAGGCCGAGATTCTGCTGTTTCCTTATGCCTTGGACGATGGGCCGGTGCAGGTTTGGGATTGCACTCAAGTCGATGAGCCGCCGGCTGATCTGGTGGCCGCCCTGCGGGATCCCACCGAACTCGTTACCGCGCACAATGCGGCCTTCGACCGCACCCTCCTCCGCCACGTCTTGCCAGACCTCTGCCCGCCGCTGGAACGCTGGCGCTGTAGTATGGTGCTGGCGCTGGAACATTCCCTGCCCGCCAGCCTGGGACAGCTTTGCCAAGTGCTGCGGGTGCCGACCGACCTGGCCAAGAATTCAGCCGGCAAGAAGTTGATTCGGCTGTTCTGCCAGCCGCGCCCGCGTAACGTCAAGATCCGTCGCGCCTCGGCCGATACCCACCCGATTGAGTGGTCGCGTTTCGTCGATTATGCAAGGTCGGATATCGTCGCCATGCGCGAATGTGTACGGCGCATCCCCAACTGGAATTTCAAAGGCAACGAGGTGGCTCTCTGGCACCTCGACCAAACGATCAACGACCGAGGCGTTCAGGTCGATCTGGAACTGGCCCGGGCCGCTCTCCGCGCCACCGACCGTGAGCAAGCACGACTGGCCGATCTCACCCAGGAACTGACCTCGGGTGCTGTGGGTGCGGCCACCCAGCGCGATGCCCTGCTGGCGCATATCCGCCGCGACTTCGGCATCGCCTTACCCGATCTCCAGAAAGCCACCGTCGAAAAGCTATTGGGCAGTGGCGAGTTGCCGGTGGGGGTCTTTGAACTGCTCTCCGTCCGTCTGGCCAGCAGCACCACCAGCACGGCCAAGTACCAGAAGATCATCGACTGCACCTCCCGCGATGGGCGACTGCGCGGACTGCTCCAGTTCTGTGGCGCCTCCAGAACCGGCCGCTGGGCAGGACGCGGGCCACAGTTCCACAACCTCCCTCGCGGCGGCATCCACGGCAAGGAACTGGCCCACGGCATCGAGGCCATGCTGGGTGATTGCGAAGACTTGCTGATCGACAACGTCATGGAGCTGTGCTCCTCGGCCGTGCGCGGCACGATTGTGGCGCCACCCGGCAAGAAGCTGGTGATCTGCGACTTGGCGAATGTCGAAGGCCGAGGGGCGGCCTGGTTGGCAGGCGAAGCGTGGAAGCTTGATGCCTTTCGCGATTACGACACGATCCTTGGTTTTGATGATCTGGGTGAGCCTATCCGCAAAGGGCATGACCTGTACGTATTAGCGTATGCCAAATCCTTCAGCACCGATCCTGAGTACGTCACCAAGGATCAGCGCATGATCGGCAAAATTCAGGAACTCGCCCTGCAATATGGCGGGGGCGCCAATGCCTTTGCCACCTTTGCCCGGGCCTATGGCATCGACATGGACGACATGGCGATCAAGGCGAAGGCGGTGCTGCCGCCAGACACCTGGGACGCGGCGTCGGGCTTATTGGCCTTTATGAAAAAGCAGGGCAACGACTCGGACCTGTCCGACCTCGCCTGGACCGCTTGCGACGCCTTCAAGCGGCTCTGGCGCGAAGCCCACCCGGGCATCACCGGCTACTGGGCTCAACTGGATAACGCGCTCATCAACGCCATGGCCGGCCCCGGCACCCAGTTCGATGCGGGGTTCTGCAAGATCCAGTTTACGGCTAACTGGCTGCGCGTCCGACTGCCCAGCGGCCGCTATCTGGTCTACCCGGACATTCGCCTTAACGAGGAAGCGGGTCGGGTCAGCTATGCCGGCGTCCACCAGTTCACCCGCAAGTGGGAGCGGATTGACACGTATGGCCCGAAGGTCTTTGAGAACCTCACCCAGGCCATCAGCCGTGACCTCCTCGCGCACGGCCTTCAGTTAGCCGAACAGCGCGGATACCGCCCGGTCCTCAGCATCCACGACGAACTCATCTGCGAAGTCCCCGACAGCGACGAATTCAACGTCGCGGGCTTGGCCGAGTGCATGGCCGCCGTCCCTGCTTGGGCCACCGACCTCCCGCTGGCGGCGGCAGGCTTTGAAACGCAACGATACAAGAAGGGCTAATGGACGACGACCCCGACGTATTGCGCGGCCTGATCGAGTTGCGCCGACATAAATCAAGATCAACCACGACCCCTGAGCATCGCGCCTTGCAACGCAAGTTGCTCTCCAAGCTCGGCGGATTTTATGCAAAGAATCATTACGACGTCATGCAAGAACAGAAAACCTATGAGCAATTCACCGACCACTACACCGCTACCGGCGAGTCTCTCCTCGACGGTTTGCATGAAGACGCCACCTGGATCACCTACATGTACCGAAGGAGCCGCGATGCGTGAATCGAAGATTGAGCAGTACCTCGTGGATGCCGTCGCCTACCTGGGTGGCGAAATCCGAAAACTGCAATGGATTGGCCGCAATGGCGCCCCTGACCGGGTGGTCATGCTGCCGGATGGCCGTTTGCTCTGGAT
>DIVI01000134.1:2545-4621 GCA_002423305.1 Methylococcus sp. UBA6136
TATGAAAGGCCGCTCAGGCACCCGCTACGGCATCGGCGACCGATATGACCTCAGCACGCCGGGTGGCATTGACCAAGAGCGTCAATTCCAGCAAGCCTTGGCCGGCGGCCTTCAGTTCAGCCCGCCCAACACGCGCTTTTGCGAAACCTGCCAGCGGCATATCAAGATGCCGGTTCGGCGAACCAAGGCGTTTAAAGGCTGGAAGTGCGTGGACTGTCGGGCCAAGCCATGAGCCCGCTTCACACTTACCAGCGCGATGCCACCCGATTCATTCTGAACACGCCGCGTTGCCTGTTGCAGATGCCGATGGGCAGCGGCAAGAGCCTGACGACGTTGACGGCGCTGGATAGCCTGTCGCTGCTTGAGGACGTGTTTCCGGCTTTGGTGATCGCGCCATTACGTGTGGCGCAATCAACTTGGCCGAATGAGGTGGCGCAATGGCCTTTCCTTGAACATCTGCGAGTGTCCGTGGTGACCGGAAGCCCCGCCCAGCGCCAGCTTGCGCTGGATAAAACAGCGGACATTTACACCACCAATTACGAGAACCTCCCTTGGCTGGAGGCCCATCTGCAAAGCCGATGGCCGTTCCGCTCCATCGTCGCGGATGAGTCCACCAAGCTCAAGGGCTTCCGCACGCGGCAAGGCACCAAGCGGGCCAAGTCGCTGGCCAAAGTGGCGTTCCGCTCTCCGCGCTTTATCGGCCTGACGGGCACCCCCGCGCCGAATGGCCTGCAAGACCTCTGGGGCCAGGTCTGGTTTTGCGATCAAGGTCAGCGCCTGGGCAAGAGCTTCACGGCCTTTCAAAGCCGCTGGTTCCGCTCGATCCAGATGGGGGCGAACGCCATGGCGACCAAGCTGGAGCCCTACCCGCACTCGCAAAAGGAGATCGAGGACCGTATTCGGGATATCACCTACTCGCTGGATATCCGCGATCACCTTGATATCCGCCAGCCTATTGTCAACATCATCAAAGTCAAACTACCTACCAACGCCGCCAAGCTCTATCGACAGATGGAGCAGGAAATGTGGGTGCAACTGGCCTCGCTCAAGGAAGTGGAGGCGGTCAACGCCGCCGCCAAAACACAGAAATGCCTTCAGATCGCCAGCGGCTTTGCTTATCACGACGCCAAGCGTAACTATGAGGAAATCCACGACGCCAAGCTCGAGGCATTGGACTCCGTCATCGAAGAAGCCTGTGGCGCACCCGTGCTGGTGGCCTATGCCTTCAAGGCCGATCTGGAGCGGTTGCTAAAACGCTTTCCTAAAGGCAAGGCGATGGATGCCGACCCGAAGACCATTGAGCAGTGGAACGCCGGCAAAATCCCCGTGCTGTTTGTTCACCCCAAGTCAGCCGGCCATGGGCTCAATCTTCAACATGGCGGCAACATCCTCTGCTTCTACGGTATTGACTGGAACCTGGAAGACCGGCTGCAAGTGATCGAACGCATCGGCCCGGTGCGCCAAAAACAAGCCGGCTACGACCGCCCGGTCTTCATCCATTATCTGATTGCCGAAGGCACGGTAGACGAACTGGTGCTGACGCGAGTGGATGCCAAGAAAAGTGTCATGGAAACTTTAATGCAAAACCTCAAAAACCGTTGACACGCTTTTGCATTGTCGTGATAATACGTTTACGCATAATTTTGGAAGGAGAAAATGTATGAGCCAACCCATTGCACTGGCTGTGATCGCCGCTGGCCTCCTGCTGGCCGGCTGGCTGGATGGGCAGGATGCCCGTATGGCCGAACGCTATTCGGTCAGCATGGCCGGTCAGCAACTGGCCTGCATCGGTTGTGCAGGAGGTGTGAAATGAGATGCGAACCGAACCACAGACGCTATCTCGGCGAAATATTTCGTGAAGGTAATCACCTTCGCCGGGTCACTTGGGTGTGCGGCCCGTTCTACAAAGTCCAGCACTACTCCTACGGCATCTTTGCTGAAAGGATCAAACCCTGGCCCACCTGGACCTCGGAGCAACTCGTTCGCCGGGGGATCGTCACCCGATGATCTGGACAGCCCCGCAGTCACCGCCCCCATTGGTCAGCCTTGGTCAGCGGTTTGAGCGATTGGTCGTCA
>DIVI01000018.1:0-5243 GCA_002423305.1 Methylococcus sp. UBA6136
CTTGAGTTTGAAGAGTTCGCGAGCGGCGGCGATAAGGTCATGGCGTTCGTAGATGCCCGCCTGTTTGAGCTGAGTGCTCGGGGTGTGGGTCAGTTTGTTGGTCAGGAGATGGGCCAGTAACTCGAGCGCTTCCTCGGCAGGTTTGCCGGATTTGAGGGTTTGTCGGGCCTTGTCGAGAGCTTCGTCACGTATGGTCTCGGCTTGGGTGCGGAAGTCACGAATGGTACTGGTCGCCCCCTGGGCTTTCAGCCAGTTGAGAAAATGAACCACTTCGATGTCGATGATTTCCTCTGCCTGCTTGGCGGCTTCTTGTCGTGAGCGGAGATTTTCCTCAACTGTGTTGCGGAGATCATCGACCGTATACAGGTAGACGTCACGTAGTTGCTCCACTTCCGGTTCGATGTCTCGCGGCACAGCCAGGTCAACCATGAACATGGGTTTGTGCTTGCGGGCCTTGATAGCGCTTTCCACGCTGCCCTTGCCGAGAATGGGTAGCTGGCTGGCGGTCGATGAGACGACGATGTCGGCCCGGGCCAGATGCATGGGTAGCTCGGACAGTGAGATGGCAAAACCCTTGAATTGCTGCGCAAGGGCGTGGGCGCGATCATAGGTGCGATTGGCGATGATCAGTTCACCAATGCGGTTTTCGGTGAGATGACGGGCCGTGAGTTCGATGGTTTCGCCGGCGCCGATGAGTATGGCGGTTTGCTGGCTGAGATCCTCGAAAATCCGTTGCGCCAGCCGGACGGCAGCGAAGGCCACGGAGACCGGGCTGCTGCCTATGGCCGTATCGGTGCGGACTTTTTTGGCGGCGGTAAAGGTGTGCTGAAAAAGCTTGCTGAGTGTTTTTCCCAGCGTGCCAGCCTCGGCTGCGGCTTGGTAGGCAGTCTTCATCTGGCCGAGAATCTGTGGTTCCCCCAGTACCATCGAATCCAGCCCTGAAGCTACCCGGAACATGTGGCGGATGGTCGAGGAGTCAGCATGGGTGTAGAGGAAAGGCTGAAACTCCTCCCGAGTAAGTTGCTGCTGCTCGGCGATCCAGTCAATCAATGGGTCGCGGTTCGGTCCATTGAAGCCACAGTAAAACTCGGTACGGTTACAGGTGGACAGAATGGCCGCTTCCTCGACACAAGGTAGTTGGTTGAGTTTACGCAAGGCGTGGATCACGTGCTCGGTGGGAAAGGCAAGCCGCTCCCGGACCGAAATCGGTGCTGTGTTGTGATTTAATCCGAGCGTAATGATGGCCATGAGGCTCTAGGTCGAGTGCTTTGAGCATATAATTCTAAGGTTAAAGCGTTGTTTGGGCCAATCGGGAGCCGTGGGTTGTCTTGTTTTTCAGATCTGCTTCGGTCCTGATTTTTTCAGCATCTTGCGGTCTTCCTGTCGGGTGGGCGTGATCCGCTTCAATACGGGTTTGGCCATTGTTCATGGGTTATTTCTAAGGAGGCAGTGCCGAGCGTGGGAAAAAATTTGCTCTGGTGGGTGATGGCGGGCGTGTTGTGGGCGACGGGCTGCGCTGGTTTCGGTTCAGCGGTTTCCGATGCGAGTGATGTGTCCGGTGGGGGTGTGCCAGTGGCCGCTCCGGAGCCACCGGAGGGCGTTGCCGCGCCGATCTATCTAATGTTGGTCGGTGAGATTGCTGGCCAGCGCGGGCAGTTTGATGTTGCCCTGGATCATTATCTCAAGCTGATGCGCCTGGTGCCGGATGTCAGGGTGGCCGAACGTGCCACGCAAATTGCGCTCTACGTCAAGGATGCCGATAAGGCGCTCGAAGCCGCGTCGCTTTGGTCGGGGCTTGATTCCAAAAGCCTGGCCGCGCATCGCTTGACGGCGGTGCTGGAGATCAAGGCGGGGCATACGGACAAGGCGTCGGACGAGTTGGGCAAGCTGATCGCCCTGAAGGATCCGGAGCTCGAGAATACGCTGGTCGAGTTGGTGAAGTGGCTGGATGCCGAGATGCCCAAGGAGCAGTCTTTAGCGATCATGCAGCAGCTTGCCGAGAGCCACCCGAAGGTGCCCGAGTTGCATTTCGCCTACGCCTTGCTGGCCAGCAACAAGGAAGCCCTGATGACGGCTCGGGTGGAGGTTGAGAAGGCCATTTCCTTGCGCCCGAAGTGGGGGCGCGCCCAGATGTTGCGGGCTCAGCTGTTGATGCAGTCGGGCGACACCAAGGCCGCGCGAGTGGCCCTTGAGAAGGCTTTGAAAAGTGATCCGGGCAATGCGCGGGTGGGATTGCTCTATGCGCAATTTCTGGCCAAGGCGGGGGACTACAAGTCGGCCGGGCGCGAGCTGAAACGCATCCTCGAGAAGGATGCTGGAAACCATGACGCGCGGTTCACGCTGGCCTCCGTGTGGCTGGAGATGGGTGAGTATGAACGGGCTCGGTCGGAGTTTCAGTTGTTGACCGGTGATCCTCGATGGCAGGCGCAGTCTGATTTTTCCATCGGTCTGATCGACGCTCGCCTCGGCAAGACCGAAAATGCGCTCAGGCAGTTTGATCGCGTGGGGCCCGGGCCTTTGGAGTTTGATGCGCGATTCAACGGAATTTCAGCGCTGATTGGTCTGGGGCGGTATGGCGAGGCACGCGATCGGCTTGCCAAGTCGCGCAAGGCTTACCCCAACGAAAAGGTTCGTCTCTATCTGATTGAGGCGGAAATGCTGGTGAAAAGCAAGGATGTGGCGACCGCCTACGGGGTGCTGGACGAGGCGTTGAAGGATGAGCCCGGTCAGACCGATCTGCTCTATTCACGGGCGCTCATGGCCGAGCAGTTGGGCCATCTGGATGTCATGGAGGCGGATTTGAGGGCGGTGCTCGGCAAGAAGCCGGATGACCCCGCCGCGTTGAATGCGCTCGGGTTCTCGCTGGCCGAGCATCGTCTGGACCGGCTGGACGAAGCAGAAAGCTACATCAAGCAGGCCATGGAGAAACGTCCGGGAGATCCAGCAATCCTGGACAGCTACGGCTGGGTTCTGTATCGCAAGGGACAGCGTGACCAGGCTCTGGTGTATCTGCGCAAGGCTTACAAGCTGTTTGCCGATCCCGAAATTGCCGCCCACCTGGGGGAGGTGCTCTGGGAGGCTGGCCAGAAGGCTGAAGCCAGAAAAGTTTGGGCTGAGGGCCAAAAGAAGAATCCCGATCAGGAAGATATGAAGCGTGTACGGGAGAAATACCCGGAAGGATTCGGTGGGACAGGTAAATGATGCGGCTTTTATGTTTTTTGCCGCTTCTGTTTGTGGTGGCTTGCGCCTCGATACAAAAGACCCCGCCATCACACGTTTCGTCCAAAACGCCGGCCAGCATCCAGTCATGGTCGATGGATGGGCGCATCGGCGTGCAGTCGGCCGAGGGAGCCTGGCATGCCAATCTCTACTGGGAGCATGCTCCGGGGCAGGATCGCCTGCGCATCTCCGGTCCGCTGAGTCAGGGTTTGGTATCCATCATTGTTCAGAAGGATCTGATTTACCTGAATGAAGGTAATGGAGTTACTTCCTTGTCTCGCGATCCCGATGCGATGCTGCGGCAGCGACTCGGGTTTGCGATTCCCCTGACGAGTCTCCGGTATTGGATGCTGGGCGTGTCGGATCCAGGAAAAAAATCGCTACCACTGTCCGCGGGAGGATTTCAGCAGGCGGGTTGGGAAATTGCGCCGGACAAGCTAACTACGGTAGCCGGGTGGACGTTGCCGCAAAAGCTGCGCGTTCAGGGCGCCGGCGTAAAGTTGAAAATCCTCGCGGACTCCTGGGATATCAAGGGTTAAGAAATGGATGAATCAGAGGTGATGCGCTTGCCGGCCCCGGCCAAGCTGAATTTGATGTTGCGGGTTGTGGGGCGCCGCGAGGATGGGTACCACCTTTTGCAGACGGTTTTCCAGTTTATTGACCGGTGTGACTGGATTACCCTTCGCCCCATAGCAGATGGCAAGGTTAGATTGAAAGTGACTTTGCCGGGGGTACCTGAGGAGTCCGATTTGACGGTGCGTGCCGCCATGGCACTGAAGGCCGCTGCCGGGATCAGCAAGGGTGTGCTGATCGAGGTTGAGAAAAACCTGCCCATGGGGGGTGGTCTTGGGGGGGGGAGTTCGGATGCGGCCACCACCTTGCTGGGGCTCAATCAGCTATGGGATGCGGGCTTGTCGCTGGACGAACTCAAGGGGTTGGGCCTGCGGCTGGGTGCGGATGTGCCGGTGTTTATCGATGGGTGTGCGGCCTGGGCCGAGGGGGTGGGAGAACTGCTGACGCCCCTGGATCTGTCCGAGCCCTGGTATGTGGTGATTGCACCCCGGTCTCATGTGGCTACGGCCGATGTCTTCAGGCATCCTGATTTGACAAGGAATAACCCGCCCATCACAATACGCGACTTTTTGGAGGGGTATCAGGACAACCACTGCCTGCCTGTGGTGGTGGGTTTATACCCTGAGGTAGCCGAGGCCATTGCGGATATGTCGCAATATTCTCCGGGCCGACTGACGGGGACCGGTGCTTGTGTATTTGCGGAGTTCGGGACGGAAGAGGCCGCCCGCCAGGCGGTGGAAGCCCTGAGCCCAAAATGGACCGTGTTTGCTGCTCGTGGCTTGAATGAGTCTCCTCTCCGGGGCGCCTTGAGCTGAAGAGCGATTAGCTATTATTTTCTTTTTTATTGGGGCGTAGCCAAGCGGTAAGGCAGTGGGTTTTGATCCCGCCATGCCCAGGTTCGAATCCTGGCGCCCCAGCCATATACCTTCCGGCTGTTTCTCTGTTTGGAGCTGAGTGAGAATGTCCGACGCCCCATTCATGGTGTTTTCGGGGAACGCCAACGTACCGCTTGCCCGGGGCATCGTTCGGGCACTCAATATGCGTCTTGGCCAGGCGACCCTGGGCCGCTTCTCCGATGGCGAGATCTCATTCGAGATTGAAGAAAATGTGCGCGCACGCGAGGTGTTCGTCGTTCAACCCACCTGTTCTCCGGTCAATGAAAATTTGATGGAGTTGCTGGTCATGATTGACGCCTTTCGTCGGTCATCGGCTTCAGTGGTTACGGCTGTGATCCCATACTACGGCTACTCTAGGCAGGATCGGCGGATTCGTTCGGCGAGGGTGCCTATCGCGGCCAAGTTGGCGGCCAAAATGATTTGCGCGGCGGGTGCTGATCGTGTGCTGACGGTGGATTTGCACGCCGATCAGATCCAGGGGTTTTTCGATGTGCCGGTGGATAATGTTTATGCCTCGCCCATACTGCTGGGTGATGTGTGGCGTCAGCAATACAG
>DIVI01000018.1:5270-6272 GCA_002423305.1 Methylococcus sp. UBA6136
ATTGGTGACGTGGCGGGGCGGACCTGCATCATGGTCGATGACTTGGTCGACACGGCCGGCACCCTGTGCAAGGCGGCCGAGGCCCTGAAGGCCAATGGTGCGATCAGGGTGGTTGCTTACTGTACTCATCCCGTGCTGTCTGGTCGCGCTATTGAAAACCTTGAGGCATCCGTGCTGGACGAGTTGGTGGTCACCGACAGTATTCCATTGCATGCAGATGCAAAGCGGTGCAAAAGAATTCGGCAACTCAGCGTGGCTGAGATGTTGGCGGAGACTATTCGTCGCATTGCGGTGGGCGAATCTGTCAGTTCCATGTATGTCGATTAATTCGACGTTTTATTAGCTGCTTAGAGTATTTGGAGATAAAGATGGCAGGCAGTTTTGTATTTGAAGCGGAGTCCCGGAAAGTGTTGGGTCGTGGCCATTCACGGCGTGTTCGGCAGGTTGGTAGGGTGCCGGCCATTCTCTATGGGGGCAGTGCTGAACCCATCGGGCTGACGCTCGACCACAACAAAGTGTTGAAGGCGCTGGAGAATGACGCTACCTATTCGCACATTCTAACCCTGCGTTTTGATGGCAAGGAGGAGACGGCGATCTTGAAAGATCTCCAGCGTCATCCGAGTCGCCCGATCATCATGCATATGGATTTTCAGCGCGTCAGCGAAGCGCAGAAGGTCAAGGTTCATGTGCCGATTCATTTCCTGAATCAGGAAACTTCAGTGGGCGCCAAGAAGGGTGGTGTTATTACCCATAACTTGGTTGACGTCGAGGTGATCTGCCTGCCAGCTCGGCTGCCGGAATTCATCGAGGTCGATATGGCCAAGGTGGAGGTGGGGCAATCGGTGCATCTGTCCGACCTCAAGCTCCCGCCGGGTGTTGAGATTGTCGAGTTGCTTCATGGGTCTGAGCATGATCAAGTCGTGGCGGCAATTCAGGCGGGGCGCGTTGCGAGTGATTCGGCCGCCGATGAGGGTTGAGCCCGGATTGTTTGGAGTGGAGGGT
>DIVI01000018.1:6310-7621 GCA_002423305.1 Methylococcus sp. UBA6136
GGGCTGAGTCGCGATTTTTGGGGGTGTTTGGGCGAACAGATGTCGGCGGACAGCCCCTGTATCTGTTGAAGCCGTCAACCTACATGAATCGGAGCGGGCAGTCGGTGGCGGCTGTGGCTGGCTACTACAAGGTGGCGCCGGGAGAAATTCTGGTGGTGCATGATGAGTTGGATCTGCTGCCGGGTGTGGTTCGTCTCAAGCTCGGCGGTGGGCACGGGGGCCATAATGGCCTCAAGGACATTATTTCGCATATCGGAACTCCAGAATTCCTTCGGTTGCGTCTGGGGATTGGGCATCCGGGAGAGCGATCGCTGGTCAGTAATTTTGTGCTGAGCGCGCCTTCGCGTGCTGAGTCCTATTGCATTGGCGAGGCCATGGGTCGGGCATTGAGTGAGCTGACCAATATCGTGCGTGGAGGTGCTGAGTCTGTGATGAGCCGACTGAATTCGGTAGGTTCCACTGTTCAGGTGGCGAATGTAAAAAAGAGTTGACGCGCGAGAGGGTTTTGAAGATAATCGCCTGCTAACCCGATTGGAGGGGTTCCCGAGCGGTCAAAGGGATCAGACTGTAAATCTGACGGCTCAGCCTTCGAAGGTTCGAATCCTTCCCCCTCCACCATTTGGGTAAAAGTTGTGTGTAGGCGGGTGTAGTTCAATGGTAGAACCTCAGCCTTCCAAGCTGATGGCGCGGGTTCGATTCCCGCTACCCGCTCCAAATCGTTTCTGCCCATATAGCTCAGTCGGTAGAGCACTTCCTTGGTAAGGAAGAGGTCACCGGTTCAATTCCGGTTATGGGCTCCAATGTTTGCATCATCTAGTTAAGGGGTATTTGGGCCGTGTCAAAAGAAAAATTTACGCGTAATAAGCCGCACGTAAACGTCGGCACCATTGGTCATGTCGATCATGGCAAGACGACCCTGACGGCGGCCTTGACCAAGGTCGGTGCAGAGCGGTTTGGTGGTTCCTTCAAGGCCTATGACCAGATCGACGCCGCGCCTGAAGAGCGGGCGCGCGGTATCACCATCGCCACCGCCCACGTCGAATACGAATCCCCCACCCGGCACTACGCCCACGTCGACTGCCCGGGCCATGCCGACTATGTCAAGAACATGATCACTGGCGCCGCTCAGATGGATGGCGCCATCCTGGTCTGTTCCGCTGCTGACGGCCCCATGCCGCAGACCCGCGAGCACATCCTGCTCGCCCGTCAGGTCGGCGTACCCTACATTGTCGTCTACCTCAACAAGGCCGACATGGTCGATGATGCCGAACTGATCGAGCTCGTCGAAATGGAAGTGCGTGAGCTGCTCTC
>DIVI01000179.1 GCA_002423305.1 Methylococcus sp. UBA6136
CCCAGCCGGGGCCTTTTTCTGCTGATGTCGAACGATTATTGGGCTGCGGGTGCGGGTGCAACCGGGGCTGCAGCTGGCTGGGTAGTAGCCGGAGCAGCAACAGCTGGCGCAGCGCCGGCAGAACCACCCACATTGATGACGGCACGATTCTTTTCAACCGTGGCCTTACCGATCCCCTTGACCTTTTTCAGTTCATCAGCGGATTTAAAGGGACCATTCTTCTCACGATACTCGACAATGGCCTTGGCTTTTCCGGGCCCAACACCGGACAGTGCTTTCGACAATTCGGCAGCCGTCGCGGAGTTGATATCCACTGGCTCAGCCATGAGCATTGGAGACAAGACAAGCAGAACGGCGAACAGAAATGACTTGAAATGCTTCAGCATGTTATCCCCCTAACGTTGATTATTATCGGAGAGGAGACGCTAACATAAACCCTAAACGAAAGAAAAGCTTTGGCTTAGCCGCCTCATTTTCTTTTGCCAGCTCCCGGGCCCCCGGTCCAAGCGCTCGTGGGAGAATGCAGTGCCTTTCCAAGTGATTTTCGCTGAACTTCGATAATTCAGAGACCATTGGGATTCCGCGACCATATCCCCCCAATCCGAATAGAATCCAATTCGTGCACCAAGTAGACAAGCCCATGTCATCGCCCAGGACCATCGAAGCGATCAACACCAAAAACGATAGCCATGTCAGCGTTGCGGGGCTGACAATGGCCTATGATGAATTTGTGGTTCAGCGCGACCTGAATTTTAATGTACGTCGAGGGGAGATTTTCATCATCATGGGAGGCAGCGGTTGTGGGAAAAGCACTCTTCTCAGACATCTGATCGGCCTTAAACCCCCGCTGAAGGGGCATGTATGCTTCGATGGCATGGACCTCTGGGAGGCTCCCTCCCGGGCCCGCGACCGAATGCTCATGAAAATGGGTATTCTTTACCAGAGTGGAGCGCTTTGGAGTTCCATGACTCTGGCTGAAAACATTGCCTTGAGCCTTTCGGCGCACACTAGGCTGGGCCGCAAGGAAATCGCCGAACTGGTCTCGCTGAAATTATCCCTGGTGGGGCTTGCGGGTTTTGAGGATTTTTACCCCGCCGAAATCAGCGGTGGCATGCAGAAACGTGCTGCATTAGCCCGGGCGTTGGCGCTGGACCCTGAAATCCTGTTTTTCGACGAACCGTCGGCGGGACTTGACCCCATCAGTGCACGTCGTCTGGATGAGCTGATCCTGCATCTCAGCCAAAGCCTCGGTTGTACCGCGATTGTGGTAACACATGATCTTGCCAGCATCCTGGAAATCGGCACAAATTCAATCTTCCTGGACACCGACTCCAAAACAATTATTGCCAGAGGCTCGCCCCGTGAGCTAATCCATCAAGCCGAACATCCAACCGTCCGAGACTTCTTGAGCCGAGGCCAACCCCTGACAAACGAACATAACACCTTGTATCCCATCCCCGCCCCACCGGATTGCCCCCTTGCCAGAGAGATCCATCGGGCATGAAAGCCTCATCCAGCGCTCGACTGATCGGCCTTTTTGTTCTAGGGGGCCTACTCCTCGGCAGCATCCTTCTGCTTATGTTCGGCAGCGGCCATTATTTCAGCAAGGTGCAACGATACGTGACGTACTTCGACGGCTCAGTCAATGGACTGGTCACAGGTGCGCCAGTAAAGCTCAGGGGGGTCGCCATTGGCAGGGTCAATGACGTGCTGGTCCAGTACGACACGGAACACAACCGTGTCTTGACACCGGTTGTTGCAGAAATTGACTTGGAAAAGGTGATGGAAACCTACGGCCGGGATTCCGACAGAAGCCATCAGCACCCAACCCTCGATGAACTCATCGATCGTGGCCTTCGGGCCCGCCTGTCGCTTCAGAGCCTGGTCACTAACCAGCTTTATGTGGACATCGATTTCCAACCGGACCACCCGGGCCATCTGGTGGGAGAAAAAGTTTTGGGGCTCCCTGAAATTCCGACTATTCCCTCAAGCAAGGATGAAATCGAGAGGACCGTCCAGCAGGTCGCCAAACAGGTCAGAGACCTACCCCTCAAGGATACCTTTGATGCGACCTTGGGGGTGATTAGGCGGGTTGATGGCCTACTGACCAAACCCGAAACCGATGCCAGCATTGTCAATCTCAATCAGACGCTCCTGGATCTGCAGAGGCTGCTTCGACACCTGGATAGCAAGGTGGATTCCGTAAGTGGCAACCTGGATCTCACGGCCAAGGAAATGCAGCAATTGATCCGGCGACTGGACGCCACAGTCTCAACGCTGACCACATCGGTGGATGGGGCGGTTCGTGATGGTCATTTACTCGTCAATCATCTGAACACACAGATTCCCCCACTGCTGAGCAACACCAACGAGGGCGTGAAACAGGCCCGGAAAACCCTTTCGGCTTTTGGTGACCTCACCGAACCTGACTCTGAACTCTCGAACACGATGCGTGATGTATCGGAAGCTGCCAGAGCCATCCGGAGGTTGGCGGATACACTGGAAAGAAGCCCTGACAATCTTCTCTATGGTAGAAAATCATCTGAAGCAAATCGATAGCGGAATGCGGAAATCCTTAAGCATGCCGTGGCATAATGGCACTTAAACCCGTACCGATCTGATGACCCCTCGATCCAATCTTACCCGCGCCAACCAATCCTCTGATTCACGGTCACTCTGTGATTCTGGTGTTCGGGTCATCGCGACGGAAGCGGCTGCCGTTGGGGCGCTTTCCGACCGGATTGACGAACATTTTGCCCAAGCCTGCCAATTGCTACTGCAGTGCAGAGGCCGTGTTGTCGTGACCGGCATGGGCAAGTCGGGACATATCGGCGGAAAAATTGCCGCCACCCTTGCGAGTACCGGAACCCCGGCGTTTTTCGTTCACCCGGGCGAAGCGGGGCATGGCGATCTCGGCATGATTACGCCGGAAGATGTCGTGCTGGCCCTCTCGTATTCCGGAGATTCCTCGGAAATTCTAACCATCGTCCCTATCCTTAAGCGCCTAGCCATTCCCCTGGTCGTCATGACCGGCAACCTCCAATCACCCCTCGCACATCAGGCTGATGTAGCTCTTAACGCCGGTGTTTCCGAGGAGGCCTGCCCGCTGGGACTGGCACCCACATCAAGTACAACCGCCGCTTTGGCCATGGGCGACGCGATCGCGGTAGCACTTCTGGAGGCCCGGGGCTTCAGCCAGGAAGATTTTGCCTTTTCTCATCCCAGCGGCAGCCTGGGACGCCGCCTGCTGATCCGGGTCAGCGACATCATGCACACGGGCGATCAGATACCCGTGGTCGATGCAGAGGTAGCCGTCAGCAAAGCCATACTCGAGATGACCGCCAAAAAACTCGGCATGACCGCCGTGGTGGACCGCGAGGGAATGTTACTCGGCATTTTTACCGACGGTGACCTGAGACGCTTGCTGGCAAAATCCCTCGATATCCACACAACCCCCGTCCATCAGGTAATGACGCGTGGATGTGCAACAGTTAATGCGAGCCGCCTGGCTGTGGAAACCGTGCGTATCATGGAAGAAAAGCGGATCAGTGCATTGCTTGTGATTGATGCCGAGACTCGATTGGTGGGGGCACTCAATATGCATGACGTGCTCAAGGCCGGGATCGTCTGAACCCCATGCCTCCCTCGCAGGATATTCTTGATCGGGCTGCCCGCGTCCGCCTGCTCATCTGCGATGTTGATGGCGTGCTGACCGATGGACGGCTTTTCTTCACGCCTGATGGACAGGAACTTAAAAGCTTTCATGCCCGGGATGGACATGGCATCAAACTGCTGCAGCGAACAGGAGTTGAAACCGCCGTGATTTCTGGTCGTAGTTCACCGGCAGTAGCACTGCGCATGGACAGCCTGGGGGTACGACATGTTTACCAGGGCCGCGAAAGCAAACTGGCTCCCTTCGAGGAACTGCTGGGCCTACTGGAACTCACCCCGGACCGAACGGCCTTCGTGGGCGACGACTTGCTTGACCTCCCATTAATGCGCCGTGTGGGCTTTGCCGTGGCTGTCGCGGACGCCCATTTCAGCATCATGGACAGCGCTCACTGGAAAACTAAAGCACCGGGGGGGCAAGGCGCCGTCCGCGAGATATGTGACCTCATCATGAGTGCGCAGAACACTCTTCCCGCCATCATTGAAAGCTATTACTAAAAAACTGGGTGCGCTGAGTTCCATCTCGCGCTATCTGCTCATGGGCTTGCTGACCTTGGCTTCCTGGTGGGCAGCTGAACGTTTCGGCCCCCAGATCGAGCCAGGCAAAAAATTGGAACCCGGCAAAGTGGATTATTATTCCAAGGGTTTAAGGCGAACAGTCCTGGATGAGTTGGGAAAGCCGAAGGAGATGCTTTACGCTGAAGAATTGATGCACTACGAAGGCGAAAATCGAACAGAGCTTACCAAACCGGTTTTCACGCTTTATACCAAGGAAGGCCCGCCTTGGGTCATTGAATCGGAAACGGCGACTCTCCCGGGTGAGGGTGACGATATCCTCCTCCATGGCGAGGTACTGGTTCAGCGTGATGCAAATAAGAACGGAAGAACCATGCGTATCGAAACGACCAATGCAAGGGTTCAACCCGAGAATAATTATGCCGAGACGGATGAAGACATACGAGTCATCAGTCCACCGGATTACATGAGCGGGACCGGCGCAAAAATGAAGTTTGGCGATGGCATTCAATACAGCGTTCTGGCCAATGTCCGAAGAAAACATGAAATACAGCAATAGACCAACTGCGGATGCCACTATCAAGAAGACTTGCCGATCGCAACCGGCGATGCGGCGTCCGCATTTGCCTGCGGCATGGATTTATTTCGCGATCACCTGCGGTCTCATATTTCCAGCAGCCGATAGCTTCGCGCTGAGCAGTGACTCAAAACAGCCGATGTATGTCGAATCCGATTCCGTGGTTTACGACGAAAACAAGGGTGAGACCGTCTATGTCGGTAACGTGAAAGCCAGCCAGGGCAGCCTGGAAGTGACAGGCGACAAGATGATCATCAATCAGGAAAAGGGCAAAGCTGACCAGATGATCATTTATGGCAGCCCCGCCAGGCTCAAACAGACCCCGGACGGTGGCGGCCCGGACAATCACGGCGTAGGTAAGCGCGCAGATTACTTCCCTGAATCCGGCATCCTTATCCTCAATGTAGACGCCATGACTTGGGAAGGGCCCGATCCCAGCACTAGCGAACACACCGTCAAGAGCGATCACATCGAGTACGACACCAAAAATTCCATTTATAAAGCAGGTTCCAGCAAATCCGGGAGTCGTCGTGTTCATGTGAAAATCGTGCCCAAGGACGCACAGACCGAATAACCGATGCCCACCCTGACCACTCATCACATTGTCAAGCGTTACCATCGACGTAATGTCGTCGATGGTGTGACGGTCACCATCAAGACCGGCGAAATCGTCGGTCTCCTGGGACCTAACGGTGCTGGGAAAACCACCAGTTTCTATATGATCGCCGGGCTGATCAGCCCGGATGAAGGCCATATCCGTCTGGATGGACGCGATATCACGTTCATGCCCATGCATGAACGGGCCCGCTTGGGAATCGGTTACCTGCCACAGGAACCCTCCATCTTTCGCAAACTAACTGTCGCCGAAAATCTGATGGCGGTGCTGGAATTGCGCAAGGAACTCACTTATGGTCGGCGCGAACTCATCATCGAGGAACTTCTCGAGGAATTCAGCGTTGGTCACCTACGCAATCAGCCAGCCATAGGGCTGTCGGGGGGCGAGCGACGACGGGTTGAAATCGCCCGTGCACTGGCCTGTGAACCCCGTTTCATGCTGTTGGATGAACCCTTTGCTGGCGTTGATCCGATATCAATCATCGACATCCAGAAGATCATTGTTCATCTTCGTGAGCGGGGCATCGGCATACTCATTACCGAACACAATGTCCGGGAAACACTGGGTACTTGTGATCGCGCCTATATTCTCGCCGGTGGCCGCGTCATTGCTGAAGGCAACGCCGAGGAAATCGTACGCAACGCCGAAGTGCGCCAGGTTTACCTCGGTGAAAACTTCTCCATGTAAGCCCTCTGACTACCGCAAACTCTGGGCTATACTCCTCAAGGGGATGGCGTGGCCGTAGGGCCGAACAGTGATCAAGACCTCCATGAAACAGTCTCTGCAACTCCGCATGGGCCAGCACTTGGCCATGACTCCGCAACTGCAACAGGCCATCAAGCTTTTGCAGCTTTCCAGCGTGGATTTGCAACAGGAAATCCAGGACGCACTGGACTCCAACATGATGCTCGAAATCGCCGATGAAGAACCCGGAGAAGGCCACTCTGCGGATTTGCCTAGCGGGATCAAATCCACCCCCGAAGACCAGGAATATCGGGAACTCCGGGATATGGACCTGGTGAAGGAGATTCCCCAGGAACTTGCCGTCGATGTGTCCTGGGATGAACTTTATGACAGCGTTTCTGCGGTGCAGCCGGCAGGACAGTCTGGTGGTGACAATGACGATTACCCTTTTCAGCGTACGACCGGGCAAACCTTGCATGAATCATTGGCCTGGCAAATGGAAATGTCGCGCTTCAGTGAGCGTGATTACGCCATTGCAACCACCTTGATCGACAGCATCAATGATGACGGCTATCTTGGCGCTCCATTGGAGGAGATTCACCAGGGCCTCTGCCAACAGATACCCGCACTGGAACTGGATGAAGTCACCGCCGTCCTGCATCGACTACAAACTTTCGAACCCGCTGGCATTGCAGCTCTGGATCTGGCCGATTGTCTCCGCATACAGCTCGCCCAGTTACCGGACGCCACCCCATGCAAGGCACAGGCCTTGACGCTGGTAACTCACCACCTCGATCTCCTCGCCAAGAAAGACGTTATGGGACTCAAGCGCAAGCTGGATCTCGATGATGACGCACTGGGTGAAGTGATCGCCCTGGTCCGCAGCCTGGAACCCAAGCCCGGCCAACTGATTGCGACTGATGACTCACATTACATCACCCCGGACGTTTACGTGATCCGTCAGGCTGGCCGCTGGACAGTCGCCTTGAACCCCGAAATTGCACCTCGGCTCCGGGTGAATCCCCTCTATTCCAGCATGGTCAAGCGGGCAGATACCAGCACGGATAACGCCTCGATGCGCAATCACCTACAGGAGGCCCGCTGGTTCATCAAGAGCCTCCAAAGCCGAAACGAGACGCTCCTGAAAGTAGCCAAGAGCATCATTGAGCGTCAGCAGGCATTTCTGAATGAAGGCGAAAAGGCCATGAAGCCCCTGGTCTTGAGAGATATTGCAGAAGAAGTTGGCATGCATGAGTCCACCATTTCCCGGGTCACGACGCAGAAGTACATGCACACACCCAATGGCATCTTCGAGTTCAAGTATTTTTTTTCCAGTCATGTATCCACCAAAGGGGGGGGGGAATGTTCCGCCACAGCCATCAAGGCCTTCCTCAAGGAGATCATCAGTACCGAGGACGCGCATAAACCTTTGAGCGACGAGACCATAGCCAAGACACTACAGGACAGGGGCATCAATGTTGCCCGCCGCACCATCGCCAAATATCGTGAAGCCATGGCGATTGCATCATCCAGCGAACGCAAACGAATTTTTTGAATCTCACAGACCAACAGCAAGGAGCCAACGCATGAATGTCGACATTACCGGGCAGCACCTCCAAATCACCGAGGCATTGAGGAATTACATCAATGAAAAGTTTTCCCGACTGGAACGTCACTTTGATCGCGTCATGGATGTACATGTCGTACTTGAAGTGGAGAAACTGGCCCACAAAGCCGAGGCCACTGTACAGATTTACGGTGGCTCTCTATTTGCCGAAGAAACCCAGGAAGATATGTATGCCGCCATTGATGGACTGATCGACAAGCTGGAGAGACAACTTGTCAAACACAAGGAAAAGCACCAGCAGCACTAATTGCCACTAACCGCCTCACCAACTGACATGACCCGCTGATGAATCAAGGGACGCAGGCGTGGAAAAAGAGGTTTGCCCGATGGATTTGATCATCGTCAGCGGCCTGTCAGGGTCCGGGAAAAGCATTGCACTTGAGACACTGGAGGACAGCGGTTACTACTGCATTGACAATCTGCCGATTGCGCTTTTCGAACCTTTCGTCCGGGATGCCATGGGTGAAGGCGATGTTACCTATCGCAAGGTCGCCATCAGCATCGATGCGCGCAGTCGGTGCGAAAGCCTCGAGCAGTTCCCCAAAACGCTAGAACTCGCTACCCAGCTTGGAGTTTGCTTCCAGGTTTTGTTTCTCAAGGCTGGATCGGAAACCCTGCTGAAGCGATTCAGTGAAACCCGGCGCAAGCACCCACTGACGGACAGCACCCACTCGCTGATCGAAGCCATCGACCTGGAGCAAAACCTGCTGCGCCCAATCGTCAGTCGGTCGGACCTGGTCATCGACACCAGCCATACCAATGTCCATCAGCTGCGTGAACTGATCCGCGAACGCATAGGCGCCAAAAACCAGCACAGAATGTCCGTCTATTGCCTGTCGTTTGGCTACAAGAACGGCATCCCGTTTGATGCCGACTTCACCTTCGATGCGCGTTGCCTTCCCAACCCGCACTGGGAACCGCTGCTCAGACCAAAATCCGGTCGCGATCCAGAGGTAAGGGAATTTCTGGACAACATCCCGGAGGTTCAACGTTACCTCGATGATGTTACTCAGTTCATGGAAAAATGGACGCCGCGTTTTGCATCCGAGAACAGAAACTACCTGACTATCGCCATAGGCTGCACTGGCGGTCAACATCGTTCCGTCTACCTCACGGAAGCATTGGCAAATCGTTTGTCCTCCCCCCACTACGATCTACTGGTTCGACACAGGGATCTTAACTGAACCGTCCCTATTTCACTGGAGACTCCGATGTCCATAACAAACCGGAAATCCACTCGATTACTCGCATACCTTTGTCTTGGTCTTGTTACGACGAGTTTAGGGGCAAAGCAAGAACTTCCCCCAAAGGTCACCTCGCCGAAAGCCCTGCAGAAAATTCCAAGCACAGCGACAAAAACCCTACCAATCGCCTATTTGAAACAGCTGCCATCCAGCAGTCAGGCTCAAGCCTATTTTGACCCAGTCATTACTGAACCCGGCCTCAAGGGAGCCAGACTGGGCATCCTCGACAACAATACAACCGGCCAATTTACCCAACAAAGTTTCACCCTCAAGGAATCGATCATTCCCCCAGAGGGGCAGCCGGCTGAGGCTTTCAAGACACTGGCAAGTGAGGGTTATCGTTACATAATCCTGGATCTTCCTGCCGACTCGATCGCACATCTTGCACGGCTACCAGAAGCCCACAATCTGCTCTTGCTCGACATTTCAAGCCGGGACGATTCGTTGCGGGGCCCCCGCTGTGGCGCCAATGTGCTCCACTTTCAGCCCAGCCATGCCATGCGCGCCGACGCCCTGGCGCAATATCTGATGAAGAAGCGCTGGAAGCACTGGTTTGTTGTGACGGGCAATAGCCCCGAGGACAACCTGCTGACGGAGGCGATTCGCAAGTCAAGCAAGAAATTCGGGGCAAAAGTGGTCATGGATAAACCTTGGAGCCATCAATTCGATGACCGGCGAACGCCTGAATCCGAGGTACCGGTTTTTACGCAGAAGGATGACTATGACGTGGTTGTCGTGGCTGATGAGACCAAGGCATTTGGCGATATGCTGTCGTACCGGACTTGGCTTCCCCGCCCTATTGTCGGCACTGCCGGTCTGACCGCCGTTTCCTGGGACAAAACACATGAGGCCTGGGGAGCGTTGCAACTGCAAAATCGCTTTCGCGAAATGGCTGGACACTGGATGACCGAAGTGGACTACGGCGCCTGGCTGGCCATTCGCACACTCGGAGAGGCGGCCACCCGGACCAAATCCCTTGACTTCGATAGGTTAAAGTCATTCATACTGGGTTCTGACTTTGCACTGGCTGGTTTCAAGGGCGTACCGCTGTCCTTTAGAGCCTGGGACAACCAGTTGCGACAACCGGTGCTTCTGGCCGGAGAACGCTCCCTGGTCGCCGTGGCCCCGATTGAGGGCTATCTTCACCCAAAGAACGAACTCGACACTTTGGGCAACGATGAAGCTGAGTCTACCTGTAAATTCTAAGTTTCCCCCACCTTTCATGGAAACCCATTACAGACCAAAAAACGTAACTTGGTATTGACGAGTAAAGCCTTTGAAGGTTTAATATGCGACTCGATTTGAGACGCGGCCAAGTAGCTCAGTTGGTAGAGCAGGGGATTGAAAATCCCCGTGTCGGCAGTTCGATTCTGTCCTTGGCCACCAGTTTTCGGAAGGCTTACCCCTGTAAAACAGGTTGTAGGCCTTTTTATTTTGTGGCTTTTAAAAGACTTTATCGGCGGTGGAACGGAGATATTTGCCCTTCACGGACTTGGTCTGACCGCTCCACCATCATATAATTGCGCCGCAAAATCGAGGGGGTGCTCGCGTTATCGAACCAAACCGCGGGACCACTGAACAGGACCTAGCCAACAAATCGATTCGATGACAAGCACGTTGATCCTCATCGCTTGAGAAAATGGCTCTAACCCAGGTAAATCTGCCTGAAGACAGGACAAGATAATGACTTTCGTAATTACCGAGAACTGCATCAAGTGTAAATACACCGATTGCGTGGACGTATGTCCGGTCGACTGTTTCCACGAAGGCCCCAATTTCCTGGTGATCGATCCGGACGAATGTATCGACTGTACGTTATGCGAACCCGAGTGCCCTGCGAATGCCATTTTTTCGGAGGATGAAGTGCCGGATAATCAGCAAGAGTTCATACAGCTCAATGCCGATCTGGCAAAGGCATGGCCCAGCATCTCCGAAGTAAAGCCTGCCAGCGAAGACGCCGACGAATGGAACGGCAAGCCGGGGAAGCTGGAATTTCTGCAAAGATAAGTCTGCTAATCCAGTTACTCCGAAACAAACGGCTCACCCTTATCAACGGGTGCCTTTATCCAGGGGCAACCCGCTGAGGTCAGCCCCTCGGAGCAACTCAGTTTTCGCTGATCGCGTCGGACAGGTTTCCGGCGTGTAGCCCGCACTCCTTCTTGCCCCCTGTCTCCCACCACCAGCGACCTTCACGCTCATGTTGGTTGGGTAGGATCGACCTCGTACAAGGCTCACAGCCAATACTGACGTAACCCCTGCGATGAAGCTCATTGAAGGGGACGTCATAGGCCTCGATGTAGTCCCATACCTGAGCAGAAGTCCAGTTAGCCAACGGATTGAACTTGATCAATGCTTGCCCTGGCCCAGCGAGCGACTCGTCGGCCTCGACCTCGGCCAACTCGCTACGAGTCAAACTCTGATCCCGCCGTTGGCCAGTGATCCAAGCATCCAGCGTTGAAAGCACCCTGCGCAGTGGCTCGACCTTACGGATTCCACAGCATTCCGCATGACCGTCCTCATAGAAACTAAACAAGCCTTTCTGCCGGATCATTCGCTCAAGCTCATTGGGCTGAGGTGTCATGATTTCCAAGGCAATGTCATAACGCTTCCTGACCGCCTCCATCAGCCGATAAGTCTCCGGGTGCAAACGGCCCGTATCCAGTGAGAAGACACGGATGTCCGGCCGAATCTGAACGGCCATGTCAATCAGGACAACATCCTCGGAGCCGCTGAAGGAAATAGCCAGATTATGGAAGTGAGCCAGTGCAGCCTTCAGGACCAGCCGGGGATTCTTGCCCGCCAATTCGGTGCGCAACGACTCCAAATTAAAAGTGGAATTATCCATGAGCAACAAAAAGAATCAGGCAGGGAAAGAAAAACACAAAGAAGCGTATTTGGTTAAGGTCAAAAAGGCCATTCATCGCTGGGCACTGAAGATTCATCAACCGCAGGACCCTCTGACGAAGCGAAATCATCTGTCGGCTTGACGGGAATAGCGTAGGACTCGGTAGCCCATTCACCCAAATCGATAAGTTTGCAACGCTCACAGCAGAACGGTCGATACCCCGAGGACGGGATCCATTCAACCGGTCTTGCACAGGTCGGACACTTGACCGTAGGGACCATGAACGCAATCGCCTCTATCGCTCTATCAGCAAAAGAAACTCACCCATCATCCTTTTAGAAAAGACAACAGGTCAAAAGGAAGTCGATGTCTTCGGTGGTTTGAACCGGCCGCAAGACTGAGTCACGCAACATGAAGCGGATGGTGAATCGGTGCTTTCCGCCGCTCACCTCGGCATAGTAAGGCTCGTGTCGAGGCACAGCGACGCGCAAAAGCTGAAATGACAGCGTGTGATCTAGGGTCTTCTGATAAAAGCCCGAAGCAGCCATTTCCTGAACCGGATTCGCGCTGGTCCGAATAAAGTTCAGCAACAAATCTATTGCGGAACGTACCTGGAGAAAAGGTTGAATCCAGGCTTCCAGATCCTCACGTCGTTGGGCTTCATCTCCTTCCAGCCAATGATGATAGGCCGGCAGATCAAATGAGCAGCTTCCACCCGGCATACTGCTCCGCTGGGCGATCCCCTTGAAGAGCTCATTCTCCATCAAGGACAAGCCCACTTTTCCAGAAAAAGCATAGAGACCCTTGCTGATGCCCTCGAGCCGTCCAATGACTTGCTGCACCATGCTCTGGTCCACGCCCTCGTAGAGCTTGGCCATTCGGTTCAATACCGCGGCTTGTCGATCGATTTCCTGCAGAGCTTCCGACTTCAGATCGTTCCGACCAAAAACACCGGCGATATCAATCAGCGTTGAAACAACCGCTCGGCAATCCCAGGTCGAACGGCCTAGCATGAAGTGGTCGAACTGCTGGAAAAGATGTTCCAGACGAATAAACAGACGAACCCTCTCATTGAGCGGGAATTCGTATAGGGTCAAATCTTTCAAGAAAAAATCCCGGATTCAGGGTTGGATAGCAAGGGCTTCCCGTGGATTATAACGTCGATGCCACTCAGTCGCCCCCAACTTGATGGCTGGCGATCCAAAAGCGCTCACGGCGAAAATCCTTGCCCGGAGTAACGACAGTGCAAACGATCAATCTGGGGCCTGAGGGCGGCAAGTTCGTCAAAATTTTCGACGACATCATCGGCTGCTGCGAGCCTTTGCTCCCGACTCAGCTGTGCGGCCAGAATAAGGTTAATGGTTTTATCGTCGAGTCCATCCCTGATCCCGATGCGCTGGCGCTGAACTTCGGGCGGACAATCCACCACCAGCAAACGATCGACCAAATCTCTCCGTCCGGTTTCCAGCAACAATGGCACGACCAACAAACAATACGGGGCTGAAAAGCTCGCCACTTGACCCTGTATTTCTTGATAGATGAGAGGATGCAGAAGATTTTCCAGCCACTCCCTCTCATCGGGTCGCAAAAAAATCCGTTCCTTTAAAATCCGACGATTCAACTGTCCGTCCAGCAGCACATCCTCGCCAAAGTGGCGAACAATGGCCCAAAATACCGGCCGATCCGGCTCAACCAGTTGGCGCGATATCTGGTCCGCATCAATCACCGGAACACCCTTTTCCGCGAACAGATTGGCCACTGTGGTTTTCCCACAACCGATGCCGCCGGTGAGGCCGACCTTGAGCATGCTATCACTCAAGGGAAATTGATCCACCCCAGGTAGAGCGCATTCAACCGATCACCCCAGATCAACGCCACCCAACCGGCGGCGGCAAGATAGGGGCCGAAAGGAATCGGCAAACGACGATCATGCCCCATGAGGAGAATCATCAATAACCCGACGACCGCGCCGACCACGGATGACAGCAAAATAATCAGCGGCAGGTGTAACCAACCCAACCATGCGCCTAAAACGGCCAGCAACTTGAAGTCGCCAAAACCCATCCCCTCTTTGCCGGTGATCAACCTGAATAGCTGAAACACTGACCACAGGCTCAAGTATCCCAGTGCAGCACCGATAATGCTGGCGTTGCTGTCGGAGAAAATTCCGAAGACACTGAGCAGCAAACCCAGCCAGAGCAACGGCAAGGTGATGACGTCCAGCAGCAGTTGTCGATCAAAATCGATAACACTCAGCACAATCAGCCCCCAGGTGAGTATCAGTGCAGCCACCATGTGGGTAGTGGCGCCGAACTGCCAAGCCACAATGACCGAGAGCAGCGCCGTAATGATTTCCACGACAGGATAACGGACGGGTATCTCCACACCGCATCCGGCGCACTGACGCCTCAGCATCAGATAGCTGATGACGGGAATGTTTTCGAGAACGCCCAAGGACCTGCCACACCCCGGACAATGGGAGCGCGGTACGGCCAGATTGTAGGGTTCGGCAGTGGCCACCTTGTCACATTCAATCGCCAGAAACTGCTGACACTCCTCTCGCCACTGGCGTTCCAGCATGATCGGCAAGCGATGAATGATCACATTCAGGAAACTGCCGATCACCAGACCGAGGGCCCCGACAGACAGCAAAAAGAACACAGGAAAAGCAGAAAATACTTCAAACATAGCCCACTCGATCAAACTACCGAACCCAGCTTGAAAATGGGCAGGTACATTGCAATCACTAACCCGCCCACGACCACGCCAAGAATTGCCATGATCATCGGCTCGATGAGGCTGCTCAAGGAATCCACGGCATTGTCGACCTCCTCCTCATAGAAATCCGCGACCTTTGCCAACATGTTGTCGAGAGAGCCCGCTTCCTCGCCAATCGCCACCATCTGCACCACCATATTGGGAAACAGAGCAGTCTGACGCATGCATTGCTGCAACTGCGACCCCGAGGAAACATCTTCGCGCATCTGCAGCACGGCGTTGGCATAGACAAAATTCCCCGTCGCGCCCGACACCGACTCCAACGCCTCCACCAGAGGAACACCCGCCGTCGACATCGTGGCCAGCGTCCGCGCAAATCGAGCAATGGCGGCCTTGTGAATAATCTCGCCCACCACAGGTACCCGCAGTGCCATCCGATCGATCATCTGGTTAAATTTCTCGGAGCGTTTCTTAAGCTGGATGAGGACATAAACCACAGCAATGGTCAGGCCCAGGACGACATACCACCATTCCTGCACAAACTTTGAAAGGTCCACCACCATGCGCGTAAAGGCAGGCAGATCGGCTCCAAATCCCTTGAACAATTCTTCAAACTGGGGGACAACAAAAATCAGCAAAATGGCGGTGACGACCACGGCAACGACAATCACCGCCGCCGGATACGTCAATGCTTTCTTGATCTTGGCCTTGATCGATTCGGTCTTTTCCTTGTATTCCGCAATCTTATGCAGCAGGGTTTCCAGCACACCGGCCTGCTCCCCGGCTTGAACGAGATTGCAGAATAACGCATCAAAATACAGCGGATGCCGACCCAGAGCTTCAGCGAGGGGGATACCGCCCTCAATGTCGGACTTAATCTTCAGCAGCAGATCCTGCATCGATGGATTTTCGTGCCCCCGCCCGACGATCTCGAAAGCCTGAACCAATGGCACCCCAGACGACAGCATGGTCGCCAACTGACGGCTGAAGATAGCGATATCCTTGGTCGTTATTTTTTTTTGACGGGCTGAGAACAGGGCCAACGGCTTTTTCCGAATCTTGACGACCCGGATTCCCTGTCGTCGAAGTTCGGCCCGCGCCACCAGTTCGGTCCGCGCCGAGAGTTCTCCCTGCATTCGTGCGCCACGCTGATCAGTCCCTTCCCATACGAACCAGACCAGATTGTCTTTCTCAACCGCCACAAGACTTACTCCCTTGTAATACGGTCGACTTCGGCAAGACTCGTCACCCCGGCCTTGACTTTTTTCAGTCCCGAGGCTCTCAAATCATCGATGCCTTCCAGAGCAGACTGTTCGGCAATACGAGTTACGTTGGCGCCTTCCAGAATGATGCGGCTCAGCGTCTCGGTGATCGGCATCACCTGATAGATACCCACCCTGCCCTTGTAACCCTTGACACAGTTCTCGCACTCACCGGGGCCATACACCACCAACCCATCCACCAGATCATCTTCCTTAAAACCGGCCTCTAGCAAGGTCTCAGGGGGGAGATGGAGCGGTTTCTTGCAATATTCACACAGGCGACGGGCCAGCCGCTGAGCGAGAATTAACAGGACCGAGGCTGCAATATTGAAGGGAGGAATCCCCATCTGCATCAGACGGTTGAGCGTTTGCGGCGCATCATTGGTATGGAGTGTAGACAGCACCAAGTGACCCGTCTGGGCCGCCTTGACTGCAATTTCCGCCGTCTCGAGATCACGAATCTCACCCACCATGATGATGTCAGGGTCCTGCCGAAGGAATGCCCGCAATGCCTCGGCAAACGTCAATCCGGTCTTGACATTGACATTCACCTGATTGATTCCGGGCACAGTGATTTCGACCGGATCCTCGACTGTCGAAATGTTTTGATCACTCGTGTTGAGGATATTGAGCCCGGTATAGAGCGTGACCGTCTTCCCGCTCCCGGTCGGACCCGTTACCAGGATCATGCCATACGGTTTGTTAATGGCCTCCAGAAAATTAACCCGTTGCTCCGGTTCGAAACCCAGCCGCTCGATCCCGATCCGGGCCGAGGCGGGGTCGAGAATACGTAGTACGATCTTCTCGCCGAACAGCGTGGGACAGGTATTCACACGAAAATCGATAGCCCGCTGCTTTGAGATTTCCAGCTTGATGCGGCCGTCCTGAGGCACTCTTCGCTCGGCGATATCCATGCGCGACATGACCTTGAGACGCGCAGCAATGCGGCCCGCCAGGTTGATCGGTGGTGAAGCAATTTCATGGAGCATGCCGTCGTTCCGGTACCGAATGCGGAATTCCTTTTCATATGGCTCAAAATGGATATCCGAGGCGCCCTTCTTGATGGCATCGAGCAGAACCTTGTTGACGAAGCGAACCACCGGAGCATCATCGGGATCCGCGCCCGGGTCAACCGGGCCCTTGGTCCCTTCGCTCGCCGTCAGATTGATGCTGTCCAGATTGACGCTGAGAAGGTCCTTGAAGGTTGTATCCGCGGCATCGACCGCCGCCTCAATGGCCTTGACGAGCTTCTCCTCCTCGACCACCACGATCTCGATGGTCATGCCGGAGTGGAACTTGATTTCCTCGAAGGCTGCGTATTGGCTGGGATCGGCGACGGCCAGAAACAGACGATGGCCGCGTTTGAACAGCGGCAGCACATGATGAGCAAGTATCAGTTTTTCGCTGACCGCCTTGACCGGCAGATAGGCGGGTAGAAACACCGAAAGGTCGAGCAGCGGCACCGCAAATTCTTCTGCCATGGCGGTAGCAATCTCAAGACCTTGCAGCGTGCCACTGTTGACGAGATAACTGACCAGAGGAATGTTTTTGCGGGCCGCATCATCGGCGCACTTCAGCGCCCTGTCTTCGGTCAGCAAAGACCGATTGATGAGACCTTTGGCCAGACCACTGAAAGCAGGCAAAACGGCTGACACGTCAAAACCTACCAACCGATTGATCTGGTGACATTGGATGACCCCACCGGTGCGGGCCTACATGGCATGGATTTTCGCCATTTGGGCCTGCAGTTCGGTCAGGCCCGCCCTCAAGTCCTCGAGCCTTGTTCTTTCTTTTTCCACCACCTGAGCCGGCGCCTTGGCCAGAAAGCCCTGATCACCGAGCTTACCTTCCAGCCGAGGCAACTCCTTACTCAGGCGCTGAATTTCCTTATCCAGCCGAGCCAACTCGGCCTCTTTATCGATCAGACCGCGCATCGGAATCAGCACCTTCATCTCGCCGACCAGCGCAATAGCCGCCTCGGGCGACTGCGCACCGGGTTCCAGCCAGCTCAAGCTTTCAACCCGGCCAATCTTGTGGAGATAGTCATGACTTTGATCGAGGTAAATCCGGTCCTGAGCGGATCCATTGTCCAGCAACACGGTCAACGGCTTGCCTGGGGCGATATTCATCTCGCCACGAATTCGACGAATACCCAACAGCAAGGCCATGACCCAAGCCATGGACTCTTCGCTTTCCCGGTCGGCGGTCTCAGGATCATTCACAGGATAAGCCTGCCGCATGACAGTCTCGCCCTGCTTCCCCGCCAGGGGTGCCACC
>DIVI01000215.1 GCA_002423305.1 Methylococcus sp. UBA6136
AGGGCGACCTTGCCGGCAAGTGTGGGGACTTCTACCTCACCACCCAGGCAAGCCTTCGGGAAGCTGATGGGGACTTCGCAATAGAGATTGGCACCATCGCGAGTAAAGATCGCATGATCTTTGACGTTGACCTGAACGTACAGGTCGCCAGCGGGTGCGCCCGACTCACCGGCTTCGCCCTCGCCAGACAACCGAATGCGGTCGCCGGTGTCGACGCCGGCCGGCACCTTGACGGACAGCGTCTTGGTGTCCTGGACGCGTCCCTGTCCATGACAGGACTTGCAGGGATCCTTGATTTGCTTGCCGGACCCGCGGCAGGTGGGGCAGGTTTGCTGCACAGCAAAAAAGCCCTGCTGCATGCGGACGGCACCATGGCCATGACAGGTGGGACAGGTTGTGACCGACGACCCCTTGTTGGCGCCCGATCCATCACAGCTCTTGCAGTTGATGAGGGTTGGAATCTGAATCTTTACCTCAGTCCCGGCGACCGCCTCCTCCAGCGTGATTTCAAGGTTGTAACGCAAGTCTGAACCGCGTTGTGGCCCCCCGCGACCGCGCGATCCGCCACCGCCGAAGATGTCGCCAAACACATCGCCGAAGATGTCACTGAAATTGCCGCCGCCAAAGCCCTGGCCCCCGCCCATCGACGGGTCGACGCCGGCATGGCCGAACTGGTCATAGGCCGAGCGTTTCTTGGGATCGGAGAGGACGTCGTTCGCCTCCTTGACCCTCTTGAATTGCTCCTCGGCCTCAGGGTTGTCGCGATTCCGGTCAGGGTGATACTTCATCGCCAGACGGCGGAAGCTCTTCTTGATTTCGTCGTCGCTCGCATTGCGGGACACGCCCAGCAGCTGGTAGTAGTCTTCTTTCGCCATAACGCAAAATGCCGCGTCAGAGTCGCGGCTTGGGAAATCGGTTGGTGGGGTGGGGGCAGGTGGAATCCCGCCCCCGGTGATCGTGCCGCGAGGGAACGATTATTTGTTGTCGTCCTTCACTTCTTCAAACTCGGCGTCGACGATGTCGTCTGCGTTGCCGGCGCTTCCGGAAGCATGCTCATGCCCGCCTGCCTCACCGCCCGCTTCAGGACCCTTCTGGGCGTACAGACGTTCGGCCAGTTTGCCGGACACCTCGGTCAGGCGCTGGGTTTTCTGCTCGATGGCATCCTTGTCATCGCCGTTCATGGCCTCCTTGAGTTCACTGATGGCGGTTTCGATCTGGCTCTTCTCGTCCGCCTCGGCCTTGTCGCCCAGTTCGCTCACGGTCTTCTGGGCCGCATGTATGAGGGAGTCGGCCTGGTTGCGGGCCTGAACCAGCTCATGCAGCTTCTTGTCTTCTTCGGCGTGCAGTTCCGCATCCTGAACCATCCGTTTGATCTCGTCATCGCTCAGGCCACTGGAGGCGGTGATGCGGATCGACTGTTCCTTGTTGGTCGCCTTGTCCTTGGCTGACACATGCAGGATGCCGTTGGCGTCGATGTCGAAGGTGACTTCGATCTGCGGCAGGCCGCGCGGCGCCGGCGGGATGTCGGCCAGGTCGAATCGGCCCAGGGACTTGTTGTCCTTGGCCATTTCACGTTCGCCCTGCAGGACGTGGATGGTCACGGCCGTCTGGTTGTCGTCGGCAGTGGAGAATACCTGCTGCTGCTTGGTCGGGATCGTCGTGTTCTTTTCGATCAACTTGGTTAAGACCCCGCCGAGGGTTTCGATACCCAGGGACAGTGGGGTAACGTCGAGCAGTAACACGTCCTTGACCTGTCCGCCCAGTACGCCACCCTGAATGGCGGCGCCGAGAGCGACCGCTTCGTCCGGATTCACGTCCTTGCGCGGCTCCTTGCCAAAGATCTGCGTGACCATCTCCTGCACCTTGGGCATGCGGGTCTGACCGCCGACCAGGATGACTTCGTCGATCTCGCTCGGCTTCAGGCCGGAATCCTTGATAGCGGTTTCGCACGGACCGCGGGTTCTCTGGACCAGATCCTCGACCAGTGATTCCAGCTTGGCGCGGGTCAACTTCAGGTTAAGGTGCTTCGGGCCGCTGGCATCCGCCGTGACATAGGGCAGGTTGATGTCGGTCTGCTGGCTGGACGACAACTCGATCTTGGCTTTTTCGGCGGCCTCCTTCAGGCGCTGCAGGGCCAACGGATCGTTATGCAGGTCGATGGACGTGTCCTTTTTGAACTCGTCGCAGATCCAGTCGATGATGCGCAGGTCGAAGTCTTCACCGCCCAGGTGGGTGTCCCCGTTCGTGGAGAGCACTTCGAACTGGTGTTCGCCATCGACTTCGGCAATCTCGATGATGGAGACATCGAAGGTACCGCCGCCGAGGTCGTATACGGCCACCTTCATGTCGCCCTGCTTGCGATCCAGACCAAAGGCCATGGCCGCTGCCGTCGGCTCGTTGATGATGCGCTTCACTTCAAGCCCGGCAATGCGGCCGGCATCCTTGGTTGCCTGACGCTGGGAATCATTGAAGTAGGCCGGCACGGTGATGACGGCTTCCTTGATTTCCTCGCCCAGGAAGGCTTCGGCATCCTTTTTCAGCTTCATCAGGACTCGCGCGGATACTTCCGGCGGTGCCATTTTCTTGCCGTTGACTTCGATCCAAGCGTCGCCATTGTCGGCGCCCACAATGCTGTACGGAACCAGATGGATATCCTTCTGGACCACGTCATCCTTGAAGCGACGGCCGATCAGACGCTTGACCGCATACAGGGTGTTCTTCGGGTTGGTGATTGCCTGGCGCTTGGCGGATTGACCTACCAGTACTTCATTGTCGGGCGTGAACGCCACGATGGAAGGCGTGGTGCGCGCGCCTTCGGAATTCTCGATCACGCGAGGCTTGCCGCCTTCTAGGATGGCGACGCAGGAATTGGTCGTGCCCAAGTCGATGCCGATGATTCTTGACATTTATTTCTCCGGGTAAAACGTTGGAAATCTGGGGTTCAAATCAAACTGGGTTGGATATGGGGGGCCTCAATCTCATTTCAAGCGGACGGGGCAGGACCCTCACCCTTGATCAGCTGATGCCCTGAGCAACGACCACCATGGCCGGTCGGAGCAGGCGGTCATTGAGCAGATAGCCTTTCTGGTACACCTTGATCACCGTATTGGGTTCTGCTTCGTCGGTGGGTTGAGTGGCCATGGCCTGATGCAACTCGGGGTTGAATTTCTCACCCTCGGGATCGATGGGCGTCACGTTGAATTTTTCCAGGCTTGCCAGGAGTTGCTTGAGGGTTAGTTCCATACCCTCGCGCAATTTCTGCACGTCGGGGTTGTCGCCGGTTTCAACGCTCAGTCCGAGTTCCAGGCTGTCGGCCACGGGCAACAGCTCGCGTGCAAACTTTTCGAGCCCGAATTTATGGGCGTTCTGCAAGTCCTTTTCGGAACGGCGTTTGAGGTTCTCCAGTTCTGCCTGGGTACGGATGAATTTGTCCCAGTTTTCCTCGGCCAGTCTGGTGGCATTGGCCAGTTCCCCGGCCAATTGATCCGATGGTGCCGGGTTTGTATCTTCTGCCGTCTGGAATTCCAGTTCTTCGCTGTTCAATTCGGCTTCTTCAGGCAAAATATCTTCATGGCTCATGAGGAGCGGCTCCGTTCTAAGGGATGGGTTTCAGGTTGGTAACCGCCCGACTTCCGGGATTCGCGGGCAGTCTTGAGGAATTCAAGTTGGGGGCAGAGATTTGTGATTCAAGGCTGCTCCAACGAGTTTTGCCGTCAGATCGACCAGCGGAATGACTCGCTCGTACTCCATGCGGGTGGGCCCAATGACGCCCAGAACGCCCGCCACGCGGTCATTGATCGAGTAGGCGGAAGTCACTAGGCTGCAGTGGCCTAGGGCCTGGTGGCCGGATTCTTCGCCGATAAAAATCTTGACCCCCGGCGATTCGATGCACCGATCCAGCAGTTGCGCCATCTCTTCCTTCTGATGCAGCGTCTCGAACAGGGGGCGGAATTGCTCCATGTTGGCGAGTTCCGAGAAATCCATCAGGTTGATTTCTCCCGTGACGAAGAGCGGCTTGCGACGCTTTTTCGGCTCTTCCAGCGCCAGCTCGGTGAGCGCGGCCGCATCGATGATTTCTTGGCTGAGACGCTCGCGCGTTTCCCTGACCTCGCGCAACAGGACTTCGCGGACTCGGGCGATGTCATTGCCGGCATAACGTTGGTTGAGGAAGGTTGCGGCGGCCTGCAGTTCCGAATGAGAGTAGTTGCGGGGCGTGTGAATGATCTTGTTGTGGATTTCCTGTTGGCTTGAAATCAGGATCACCAGCAGCCGACGTTCCGATAATGGTAAAAACTCGATGTGGCTAAAAATATTTGTTTCACGTTTGGGCAGCGTGACGACCCCGGCCATGTGGGTCACTTCGGACAGCAGCCGCGATGCGGTTTCCAGAAGCTCCCCCGGGGATTCGGGGTCATCGAGATCATCGCGGATCTGCCGTATCACATCCTGCTGGAGTGGCTTGACCGTGAGTAGGGTGTCGATGAACAGGCGATAGCCCGAGACTGTGGGCATGCGGCCTGCCGAGGTATGCGGCGAGGTGATCAGTCCCAGCTCTTCCAGGTCGGCCATCACGTTGCGAATGGTGGCCGGGCTCAGGTTGAGTCCTGCGTCCCGCGACAGTGAGCGCGATCCCACCGGTTGACCTTCGTTAATGTACCGCTCCACCAGGACCTTGAGCAGGTGCTGTGCGCGTTCGGTCAATTGCGGGGGGGTTGGCACAGAGTTCTGGGTTGGAAAGCGGATTAGCACTCTGAAGTGAAGAGTGCCAGAAACTAGCAATCCCTGGATTAAGTGTCAAGAACTTCATGACATAATCATCCCTGTCTATCGCTTCGTCGCAATCCTCCATGCCGCTTGCCCGGAGTTTAGATCTAGCCGATAAAATACCTGGTTTGGCAAGGTGTTTGGTGTCGTCTGACTTGCTCGATCCCAATCCATTTCTATTTTGAGCTTCATGCGAACAGCCGTGAAATTTGGTGTGGCCGCCTTGATCGGCAAATCGGACGCGGAGCGAATAGCGGAGACGCTGACGGAACTCCGTGAGCATCTGGTCAGTCGCGGCCTGAGGGTGATCGTCGAGACGGCTTCCGTGCCTTTTGTCAGGGGTGCGACACCGGAGTCAGGGTCCTTGGCAGAACTCGGTGAGTGCTGCGATTTCGCGGTGGTGGTGGGCGGAGACGGTACGTTATTGTCCGCTGCTCGTGGCTTGGCCGCCTACGATATTCCGCTGATCGGGGTCAATCTCGGGCGTCTGGGCTTTTTGGTGGATATTTCTCCTGGGGACATCGCTACCCATCTCGACGATGTGCTCGAGGGGCGTTACAGCGAAGAGGAACGCTTCATTCTTGGGGCTCGCATCATCCGGCATGGCGAGGTGATCTATCGCCAGTCCGCCATCAATGATGTGGTGGTGCATCGGTCCAATGCCACGAGCATGATGGAGATCGTGACCCATATCGATGGGGTGTTCCTGAATTCACAGCGTTCTGACGGGCTGATTGTGTCGACGCCAACGGGGTCCACGGCTTATGCCCTTTCTGCAGGTGGCCCGATTCTATCCCCGACGCTTAGCGCGATTGTCCTTGCTCCCATCAATCCGCATGCGCTGACCAACCGGCCCATCGTCGTGGGGGGCGAGAGTGTGGTGGGGATTTCCTTCAGGTCCAGCAAACAATTTGGCGCCCAGCTGGTGTGTGACAATGTTTCCAGCCCTGATCTGGAGATTGACGATCTTGTCGAAATTCGGAAGGAACCCAAACCTTTCCGGCTCCTGCACCCGCTGGGTTATGACTTTTTTGAGATTCTCCGAGCCAAACTCAACTGGAGTTCGGGATACCGCGCTTAAACCATGTTGATTCATCTGGATATACGCGATCTGGCCGTCGTCGCATCGCTCAATCTTTCCTTCAAGTCAGGATTGTCCGTTCTGACCGGCGAGACCGGTGCGGGCAAGTCCATCCTGTTGACGGCGCTGGGCCTGGCCCTTGGGGATCGGGCGGATTCCGCTTTCATCCGCCCCGGGGCGCAGAAGGCCGAGATCAATCTGACATTCGATTTAAGCGACAGCCCGCAGGCCAGGGTCTGGCTGGAACAGCAGGAACTCGCCGACGGGGAAGAATGTCTGGTGCGCCGGGTTATCGGGGTGGACGGGCGTTCCCGCGCCTTTGTCAATGGAAGCCCGGTAACTCTTCAGTCTCTGCAGGAACTCGGACAGGGTCTGGTTGAAATTCATGGTCAGCATGCCCATGTCCAGCTGACGAAGTCGACAGAGCAGCGCAGCATTCTGGATGCCTCTGCGGGCAATGGCGAACTGCTCTCGCAAACGGATGCCATTTACCGGCGTTGGCGGCACTTGACCGATGAGCTGAATCAACTCACCGCTCACGCCTCCGATCGAGTGGCCCGACTGGACTTGCTGCAGTTTCAAGTAGAAGAGCTCGAACAGCAGGATATTGGTGCCCTCAACTATGCGGACCTAGTGGAGGCGCATACCCGACAGGCCAATGTGGACAGGATTCTTGAGGTCGGGCAAGCCGAACTGAACAGTCTGTACGAGGACGAGGCTAATTCGGTGAGCGCGCGTCTTGCTCATGCCGTACATGCCTTGTCCGACCTAAGCCGGTTGGCACCGGAATTCGGCGAAACGGTGAGTCTGCTTGAGGAGGCCCAGCTTCAGGTCAAGGAAGCATCGCTGCAACTGCGTCGCGAACTGGAGCGCCAGGAGGCGGACCCCAACGCCCTAGCTGTGCTGGAACAACGCTTGGCGGATGTGCATCGGCTCGCGCGCAAGCACCAGATCCGGCCGGAGGAGTTGCCGGAACATTTCAATGGCTTGCAAGGCGAGCTCACCTCACTGCAGGGGGGTGCCGAGAGTACCGAGACGCTTCGCCTTGAGTTGGAGCAGATTCGGGAAGACTACAGACGGCTGGCGGCGCAACTATCGAATCGCCGACAGTTTGCTGCAAAGCAGCTGGAAGCCAAGATTTCGGAAATCATCCGCGAACTGGGCATGCCGCAGGGGCAATTCCGGATTTCCGTCCAGACGGATGCCGACAAGGAGCCCGCCGCCTTCGGTCAGGATGCAGTAGAGTTTCTGGTGAGTGCCAATCCCGGTATTCCGCCGCGACCGCTGGCGCGGGTGGCTTCGGGGGGGGAGCTGTCACGCATCAGCCTGGCCATCCAGGTGGCTGCTACGGAAGGCAAGAGTGTCCCTACCCTGATTTTCGACGAGGTCGACAGCGGTATCGGGGGCGGTATCGCGGAGGTGGTGGGGCAGAAATTGCGGCTGCTGGGGGGGGATCGGCAGATTTTCTGCGTGACCCATCTGCCGCAGGTGTCGGTGCAAGGCCATCATCACATGCTGGTCGAAAAGAAGACCCGGAGTGAGGAGACTCAATCGCAAGTTCGAGAAATCGACGGTGCAGAGCGAACGGCGGAAATCGCCCGAATGCTGGGGGGCGTTGTCATGACGGAGCAAACGCTGGCGCATGCCGAGGAGATGTTGGCGATGGCGGCCGGGGGTCGTTCGGGGCCAGTCTGACGGTATTGGAATTCGATCCGGATTGTCCAGGGCCTAACGCACTGAGAAACATTGATTTATTGCCTGATAAGCTTTCGGGCGTCCTGCGGCGACCGCCCTTCAAGCAAGGGGGCTGGGCGCCATCTGATAGTATTGCGTCCCTATTTATCGGGAACCGTCCAGGTTCCAGTGAGGAAAAGATATCGTGAATGACATGCTGAAAAATGTGGTTTTGTGGGTTGTCGTGGCCGTCGTACTGATGTCGATGTTCAATAACTTCGGCGGTCGTAAATCCGTTGAATCCGGCATGTCCTACTCCCAGTTTCTCCAGTCGGTCAGGGAGGGCCAGATCAAGCAGGTGACCATCGATGGGACGGTCATCCGCGGACTGACGGGCTCAGGGGAGCGGTTCAGCACTTTCTCGCCGCCCAATGATCCACACATGGTGGATGACCTTCTGGAAAATCATGTGGATATCAAGGTGGATCCGCCCGAAACGGAATCCTTCCTTACCCAGATACTGATTTCCTGGTTCCCGATGCTTTTGTTGATCGGGGTGTGGGTTTTCTTCATGCGCCAGATGCAGGGCGGCGGTGGCGGTCGCGGCGCCATGTCGTTCGGCAAGAGCAAGGCCCGTTTGATCGAAGAGGATCAGATCAAGGTCACCTTCGCCGATGTGGCGGGCTGTGATGAAGCCAAGGAAGACGTTCAGGAGATGGTCGACTTCCTTAAGGACCCCAGTAAGTTCCAGAAACTGGGGGGCAAGATTCCCCGCGGAGCGCTGATGGTCGGACCGCCCGGTACTGGCAAGACCCTGCTCGCCAAGGCGATTGCGGGTGAAGCGAGGGTGCCTTTCTTCTCCATTTCCGGCTCTGACTTCGTGGAAATGTTCGTCGGTGTGGGCGCCTCCCGAGTTCGGGATATGTTCGAACAGGCCAAGAAAAATGCGCCTTGCATTATCTTTATCGACGAAATCGATGCCGTCGGTCGCCATCGGGGCGCGGGTCTGGGTGGCGGCCATGACGAACGGGAGCAGACGCTCAACCAGTTGCTGGTGGAGATGGACGGATTCGAAGGGACCGAGGGCATCATCGTGGTAGCGGCCACAAACCGCCCTGACGTGCTCGATCCGGCTCTGTTGCGCCCGGGTCGCTTCGACCGCCAGGTGGTGGTGGGCCTGCCGGATGTTCGGGGCCGCGAACAGATTCTGAAGGTTCACATGAAGCGGGTGCCGATGGCGTCCAATGTGCAAGTGTCATTTCTGGCGAGGGGAACCCCCGGTTTTTCCGGTGCGGACCTGGCCAATCTCGTGAATGAGGCGGCCTTGTTCGCCGCTCGCAAGAACAAGCGCCAGGTGGAGATGGAGGATTTCGAAAAGGCTAAGGACAAAATCCTCATGGGCGCCGAAAGGAAGTCCATGGTCATGAGCGAGGAAGAGAAACGTTTGACAGCCGTGCATGAGGCGGGACATGCCATTGTCGGGCGCCTCGTTCCGGATCACGATCCGGTTTACAAGGTCAGCATCATGCCGCGCGGGCGAGCGCTTGGAATTACCATGTTTCTGCCGGAGCGCGATCAATACAGCGCGAGCCTGGAAAAGCTGGAAAGCCAGATCTCCAGCCTGTTTGGCGGGCGTATCGCCGAGGAAATCGTATTCG
The DNA here is from genome assembly GCA_002423305.1 of Methylococcus sp. UBA6136. Classification (GTDB taxonomy): domain Bacteria; phylum Pseudomonadota; class Gammaproteobacteria; order Methylococcales; family Methylococcaceae; genus UBA6136. Next base: position 9,178 of record DIVI01000215.1, read on the forward strand.
GGCGCAAGAAGGTGACGACGGGTGCCCAGAACGATATCGAGCGGGCGACCAATCTGGCCCGGAACATGGTGACTCGCTGGGGATTGTCCGAGCGTCTCGGGCCGCTGGCCTACAGCGAAGAGGAAGGGGAAGTTTTTCTGGGGCGGTCGGTCACCAAGCACAAGATGGTGTCAGAAGAGACGGCTCATCTCATTGATGAAGAGATTCGATCCTTCATTGATAGAAACTATGATCGTAGCGAGCGAATTCTCAAGGAGAATCTGGACAAGCTCAACTTGATGGCAGATGCACTCATGAAATACGAGACCATCGATCATTTTCAGATTGATGACATCATGGAAGGCAAGGTGCCTCGCCCGCCGCAGAATTGGGATGAAACGCCGCCGACCGATGGTGACTCCCCGGTCAAGTCCGCCGAGCCCGAGAAAGAGAGTGGCGATAAGTTGGGGAAGGCAGCAGAACAGCACTGAATCTGGCCAGACCGATTTGTGTGGCTTGACCCCCTGCCTGGACAGGGGCCTGGTTTTTTTAATCGGGACGGTTAAAGCGCTCGGTTGATCGCTGGATAGGTAATGGAGTGGAGCATGAGTCGGGCGTATTTTGGAACGGATGGTATTCGCGGCAAGGTGGGGACCTACCCCATTACCGCGGACTTTGTATTGAAGCTGGGTTGGGCGGCCGGGCGGGTATTTGCTCGTGACCGGAAGGATCCGACGGTTCTGATCGGCAAGGACACCCGAATCTCGGGGTATATGTTCGAATCCGCGCTGGAGGCCGGTCTGTCCGCAGCGGGGGTCAACACGCAGTTGATGGGACCTATGCCGACGCCGGCCATCTCGTATTTGACGCGGACTTTTCGCGCGGAAGCTGGCATTGTCATCAGCGCGTCACATAATCCCTACTACGATAACGGCATCAAGTTTTTTGGGCCCGATGGCTTGAAGCTGTCGGATGACATAGAGCGATTGATCGAGAGCGAAATCGATCAGCCGATGACCACCGTGGACTCCTCGCGTATCGGGAAGGCCACTCGTCTCAAGGATGCTGCGGGTCGCTATATAGAATTCTGCAAGAGCACGATCGCCACCGGCATGGACTTTGACGGGGTCAAGCTGGTCATCGATTGTGCGCATGGATCGACCTACCATGTTGCGCCCTTTGTTTTTTCCGAATTGGGCGCCACTGTCATCACCATGGGCGACCACCCCAATGGTTTCAACATCAACGAAGGAGTGGGTGCGACCAAGCCGGAATCCCTGGCGAAGAGGGTGATCGAAGAGGGTGCCGACTTTGGTGTGGCCCTTGATGGCGATGGCGATCGCTTGATCATGGTTGATCATTCTGGGCGCATTGTGGACGGCGATGAAGTACTGTTCATCATTGCATCGGCCAGACAGGCGCGCGGGGAGTTGTCGGGTCCCGTGATTGGAACCCTGATGACCAATCTGGGTCTGGAGCATGCCCTGTCGAAGTTAGGCATCGGTCTCAAGCGGGCGGCTGTGGGCGATCGTTATGTCATGGAGATGATGTTGGCTCATCAAAGCACCTTGGGTGGAGAGAGTTCGGGCCACATCATTTGCCGCGATCGGATACCGACGGGCGATGGCATTGTGGCGGCGTTGCAGGTCATGGAGGCCATGCGATCCACCGGGAAAGGTCTCGCCGAGTTGGTCCAGGCGATGGATAAATATCCGCAGTGTCTGGTAAACGTCAAGGTCAGGGAGCGGGTAGATCTGGATCAGTTTGATGCCGTCCAAAGTCTGAAGCTTGAGGTGGAGCGGGAACTGGCAGGTCAGGGAAGAGTCTTGTTGAGGTCTTCCGGAACCGAACCCCTGGTTCGGGTCATGGTGGAAGGTGCCGATGGTGGAAAGGTGAGAAGCCTTGCCGACAAGCTTGCAGCGGCGGTGGCCGAAGTACTGGGTCACTGACCCGCGCCGTACCCTATCGGGAATAGACTGAACACCGACGAGTGCATGGCAGCTTGCGGTGGGATTTGATTAAATAATCCCCAGGATTTGAGTCTCATTGGATTTTAAATCCAGAACAATAATGGAGAAATGGAATGTCTAAAGGTCAAAACTTGCAGGATCCATTCCTGAATGCGCTACGGAAGGAACATGTTCCGGTTTCAATCTATCTGGTCAATGGAATCAAGTTGCAAGGCAAGGTGGATTCATTCGACCAGTATGTGATCATCCTCAAGAATGCTGTCAGTCAGATGGTCTACAAACATGCCATATCGACCATCGTTCCGGCGCGGCAGGTAAGGCTCAGTCAGGGCCAGGATGAAGTCGAGGAAGAGGTTTGATCCAGTTCGACTTCTGGGGATCGCAATCTGTAGCTGAGTCTTTGACGGTTTCCCTTGTTTGATCGGCCTAAATCCGGCGAGCGTGCGATCCTCGCTTACGGTGGGGCTGACCAGAGTGAACAGGCTGTTCAGGAGTTGCGGGAGCTCGCCATTTCGGCGGGGGCTACCCCTGTGGATATCCTGATCAGCAAGCGGGATAACCCTGACCCCCGGTTTTTTATCGGTAAAGGAAAGCTCAGCGAGTTAGCGGCTCTGGTCGCGGCGCATGAGGCGGAACTGGTTATCTTCAATAATCCGCTTTCGCCCAGCCAAGAGCGCAATCTGGAGAAGGAACTCAATGTCCGGGTATTGGACCGGACGGGTCTGATTCTGGATATTTTTGCGCAGCGAGCTCAAAGTTACGAAGGTAAGCTCCAAGTTGAACTGGCACAGCTCAAGCATTTGTCTACCCGTCTCGTGAGGGGCTGGACTCACCTTGAGCGCCAGAAAGGTGGTATCGGTTTGCGTGGCCCTGGTGAAACCCAGCTCGAAACCGATAAACGCCTGATTGGCAAGCGAATCAGTCAAATTCAAAAACGTCTGGAAAAGGTGGACAAGCAGCGGGGCCAGGGCCGACGGGCTCGGCGCCGATCCGAGATTCCTGTCGTGGGGCTGGTTGGCTACACCAATGCAGGCAAGTCCACCTTGATCAATGCGTTGACGGGGGCCGGCGTCTATGCGGCGGACCAGTTGTTCGCAACTCTGGATCCCACGCTCAAGCGGTTCATGGTTGGCCCCCACCAGCCGTTAGTGCTGGCGGACACCGTCGGTTTCGTCAGAGATTTGCCGCACGAACTGGTGGCGGCCTTTCGTTCCACGCTGCAGGAGACGGTCGAGGCCGATCTGCTGCTGCATGTCGTCGATGCCAGCGATGAGCAGATGGCGGAGACGATCGAGGAGGTGGATCGTGTCATCGAAGAAATCGGCGCGGATGAAGTGCCGCAAATCCGCGTGATGAACAAGATTGACCGTTTGGAGAATGTGGTTCCGCACATTGAAAGGGATGAAAATGGTCGGGTTGCCCAGGTTTGGGTATCCGCTCAGGCCCGTCTGGGTCTTGATTTGCTGAAGGATTGTTTGCGGAACCGTTTCTGCGGTCGCATCATTGTGCGCGATCTGCAGTTGGGTCCCATGGATGGCGAACTGCGCGCTTCGCTTTATCGAGTAGCCACCATTCTCCGTGATGAAAAAGATGAGGCGGGTGGCTGGTCCATGCGGGTTGAGGGATCTCCCGAAAGCCTGCGTTTTCTGAAGCCACGTTTTGGCTCAGAGCCTGAAGCCGAGCTGATCGGGGATGTTGAGGTTGACGCTGCCTGATGTGCGGCGTGGGCTGGAAATGGAATGTCCGCTGCCGGCAGCCCTCCGTCGTACGTATACGAATAAGATGAATCAAAAACCGCGTAGTCCGAGACTACAATTTGGAGAGATATGCGATGTCCTGGAATGAACCGGGTGGTGACAAGAAAGACCCCTGGAGCGGTCGCGAGAAACCCCCTGTACCGCCCGATCTCGATGAGGTGCTCAAGGGTTTGCAGGACAAGTTGAGCCGCCTTTTTGGGGGTGGTTCGTCAGGTGGTTCGGGCAGTTACCAGGCACCCGCCCAGTTGGCCGGGCTGGTTGCCGCCGTTGCCGTGGGTCTATGGGCATTGACCGGCATCTATCTGGTGGATGAGGGCAGTCGTGGCGTGGTTACCCGTTTTGGGGCTTATGAGGACACAACCTTGCCCGGTCTTCACTGGCACTTTCCGGCCCCCATCGACAAGGTCGAGGTAGTGAATATCGAACAGCAGCGGTTCATGGAAATCGGTTATCGCTCGGGTGGGCGGCAGCAGTCACAGGGCTCGGTTCCCAAGGAAGCACTGATGTTGACGCAGGATGAAAACATCATCGACATCCGGCTGGCTGTGCAGTACCAGATCAAGGACGCGCAGGCCTATTTGTTCAATGTGGCCGATCCCGACGTCACCCTGAAGCAGGTGATTGAAAGTGCGCAGCGAGCAGTCATCGGCAAGAGCACCATGGACTTCGTTTTGACGGAGGGCCGGAGCAATATCGCCGATGAAATCAAGGTGGAAATTCAGCAGACGCTCGACGAGTACAAAACCGGAATCAGTGTCAGCAACGTCAATCTGGTGGATGCTCAGCCCCCGGACCAAGTGCAGAATGCCTTTGAGGATGCCATCAAGGCGCGGGAGGATGAGCAGCGTTTGAAGAATGAGGCTGAGGCTTACGCCAATGAGGTGGTGCCCAAGGCGCGCGGTGCGGCGGCCCGTCTCCTTGAAGAGTCGGAGGCCTATAAGCAAAAGGCTGTAGCCCGGGCGGAAGGTGAGGCCTCGCGATTCCTGCAGCTTTTGGCGGAATACGAAAAGTCACCGGACGTCACGCGCGAGCGCATGTATCTCGATGCGATGCAGGAAGTGCTGGGCCAAACCGGGGCCCTAGTGGTTGACGTCAAGAATTCCAATAACATGTTGTATCTCCCCGTCGACAAACTGCACCGCTCTGGGGCCGCCTCAGGGTCGGTCAGTGAGCTCGAGGCACCCTCAGCCGTAGTTCAGGAAGTTCAGGAAACTGGGGTGAAGTCTGCGAGGGCTGCTTCTTCGCGTGGGCGTGAAATCAGAGGGCCGCAGCCATGAGTAAAAACAATTTGATCAGCGGTCTTGGACTGGCCCTGCTCTTCTTGGTCTTCACCATGACATTCACCGTCTCGGAGACCGAGAAGGCCATATTGCTGGAATTCAAGAAAATCGTGGGTAACGATTATGCCCCTGGGCTTCACTTCAAACTGCCCTATCGGCAGGTGAAAAAGTTTGATGACCGAATCCTGACGCTGGAGTCAAAGCCGGAACGGTTTCTGACATCGGAAAAGAAGAACGTCATCGTGGACTGGTTCGTGAAATGGCGCATCAACGATGTGACCAAGTTCTATACCTCGGTCGCTGGCGACAAGGTACAGGCCAATATCCGGCTGGACCAGATCACCAAGGATGCCATGCGGAACGAGTTCAGCAAGCGCACCATTCGTGAATTGGTTTCTTCCGGGCGTGGTCAAGTCCAGGAGTCGCTCACCAAGATGGTGGCACCGGCAGTCGCTGGCCTGGGGGTTCAGGTCCTGGATATCCGGGTGATGCGGATTGAACTCCCGGAAGAGGTGAGCACGTCCGTTTATCGCCGAATGGAGGCTGAGCGGGCACGGGTGGCGCGCGAATTCCGTTCGCGAGGTGCTGAGGCGGCAGAAAAAATTCGGGCAGAGGCGGATCGTCAACGTGACGTGCTGGTCGCCGAGGCGCAGAGGGATGCCGAGGTTCGTCGTGGTCAGGGCGATGCGGCCGCCTCCGACATTTATGCTCAGGCGTATGGCAAGAACAAGGAATTCTTCCAGTTCAATCGCAGCCTGATCGCTTATCGTCATGCCTTCAAGGACGATCGCAGTCTGATGGTGGTCTCGCCGGATTCCGAATTCTTTCAGTACTTCAGGACGCCCAAATGACGCTCGGCTGTTGATGCCAAGCTCAATTGCCGTTGAGAACTTGCGAAGTCTTTAACCGTGAGCCCGGATGGCTGGATGAAAGAGCCTGTCATCCAGTAACATCCCCACTTTTTTGATCGCACATAGCCCATCATGCTGACGCAAGACCGCTGGCTTTTGCCTGAAGGTATCGAAGAGATTTTTCCTGGCGAAGCGGAGAAACTGGATCGGCTGGTGCGCCGCCTGCTGGACCGTTTCGCTACCTGGGGTTACCGGCTGGTGATGCCGCCAATGGTCGATTTTCTCGATTCCCTGCTGGTGGGGACAGGCCACGAGCTTGACCTGCAGACCCTCAAGCTGACTGACCCGGTGAGTGGGCGGCTGATAGGTCTGAGAGCCGATATGACCCCCCAGGTCGCCCGAATCGATGCGAGAACCGCAATCGAAGGCCTGCCTTCCAGGCTCTGCTATTTTGGCTCCGTGGTTCATGCCCTCTCGGGTCACCTGGAAAAATCCCGTAACCCTATACAGGTTGGCGCGGAACTTTATGGTCATGGAGGCGTGTCGGCTTCTGTGGAAGTCATTCGATTGATGCTGGAAACCCTGAGCATTGCTGGCGTCACAGGCGTCCATCTCGATTTGGGTCACGTCGGCATCTACCGGGCGCTCGCGCGCGAGGCGGTACTCACTGAACCGCAGGAGTCCACACTCTTTGACATTCTGCAGCGCAAGGATGCAACGGATCTCGCTGCGTTTCTGGATGGTGTTGGCGTGCCGAAACCCATTGCAGGCATGATCAGCGCATTGCTGGATCTGAATGGCTCCACCCGTGTGATTCCGGAAGCCCGCGTCCTTTTGAATGGCGCCGGGAGTGTGGTCGGCGAGGCGCTGGATCAGTTGTCAGCGATCGTCCAGGATGTGGTCGAGCGATATCCCGATGTACCGCTCAATGTCGACTTGGCCGAGTTGCGGGGGTATGAATATCACACCGGCATCGTGTTCGCCGCCTTTGTCCCTGGACAGGGGCGGGAGGTGGCCCGGGGTGGCCGTTACGACGACATTGGCCGGGTGTTTGGGTTTGCCCGTCCAGCCGTGGGTTTCAGTGCAGATCTGAAAATGTTGGCCGGGTTGTCTTCCTGGAGTGAGCCAGTCCGTGATGATGACGCCATCTTCGCGCCTGGGGTGATTGACGCCGAGCTTGATCGTTTGATCGCCGAACTTCGAGGTCAGGGCAACATCGTTATACAGTCCTTGGGCGGAGAGGCGGAGTCCGCAGAGAGATTGGGGTGTGGCAAAGTGCTTGGTAAACAAGATGGTCACTGGCGGGTTGTCTGACGGATACCCAGCATACAAAACAAAAAAACGGAAAAAAGAATGGGAAAAAATGTCGTAGTTATCGGCACGCAATGGGGTGACGAAGGCAAGGGCAAACTGGTCGATATTCTGACTGAGCGAGCCAAGGGAGTTGTGCGCTTTCAGGGTGGTCACAATGCCGGTCACACGCTGGTCATTGATGGCAAGAAAACCGTCCTGCATCTGATTCCCTCTGGCATTCTTCGTGAGACTGTCCGCTGTTACATCGGCAATGGGGTGGTGCTATCGCCCGAAGCCCTGATGAAGGAAATCGGTGTGCTTGAAAGCGCCGGAATTCCGGTTCGCGAGCGTCTGACAATCAGCGAGGCCTGCGCGCTGATTCTTCCCATTCATGTGGCGCTTGATCTGGCCAGGGAAAAAGCTCGCGGCGCCAAGGCGATCGGGACCACGGGACGTGGAATCGGCCCCGCCTACGAGGACAAGGTGTCGCGTCGCGGTCTCAGGGCTGGAGATCTTTTCTACCCCGGGTTGCTGGAAGATCGCCTTCGGGAGCTGCTGGACTTCCACAATTTTGTCCTGAGCCAGTATTTTCATGAGAAGCCACTCGACTTCGCGGAGGAATTGGCCGGACTGGTGAAGATAGGCGAGGAAATCAAGCCTATGCTCGGCGATGTCGCCGGTGACCTTCACCGGCTGCGTGAAGAGGGCAGCCATTTATTGTTTGAAGGCGCGCAAGGCGCGATGCTGGATATTGATCATGGTACTTACCCTTATGTGACGTCCTCTAACACGACCGCAGGAGGGGCTGCCTCGGGTACCGGCGTCGGGTTGCTGGAGTTTGATTACGTGCTGGGTATTACCAAGGCCTATTCCACGCGCGTAGGTAACGGTCCGTTCCCCACCGAGCTGTTCGATGAGCGTGGGCAACATCTATCCAGCAAAGGAGCCGAATTCGGGGCTACGACAGGCAGGGCGCGTCGTTGTGGCTGGTTTGATGCTGTTTTGATGAAACGGTCGGCCAAGCTGAACAGTCTGACAGGTCTGTGCCTGACCAAGCTGGATGTGCTGGATGGGCTCGAGACCATAGGAATCTGTACCCGCTACCGTTATCAGGGCATGGAGATTGATACTCTTCCCATTGGCGCGGAAGCCTATGCCCAGTGCGAGCCTGTGATTGAAGAAATGCCGGGCTGGTCGGAGTCCACCGCAGGTGTCACCGAGTTGGACAACCTTCCTGTGGCGGCCAGGAACTATATCGAGCGTATCGCCAGCCTGGTGGGGGTGCCAGTGGATATCCTGTCTACGGGTCCCGATCGCAAGGAGACCATCGTTCTTCGACACCCCTTCGACTGATGTCTCGGCTTCAGATGCTGGATTTAGGTCATGCACCCTGAGTTTGGTCCGGATTTTGACGGTTTGCCCGAAAGGGTCGGTGAGTTGTTGAGCAATCGGGGGGACATGCTGGCAACGGCGGAGTCCTGTACGGGGGGGTGGATTGCGCAATCCATTACGGATGTTCCGGGCAGTTCAGCCTGGTTTGATCGCGGGTTTGTAACGTACAGCAATGTCGCAAAGACCGAGATGCTGGGGGTTGAGCCGGGACTGATTGCCAAACATGGCGCTGTGAGTGAATTCGTGGTTCGTGCCATGGTGGCCGGGGCATTGAGGCTGAGTCAGGCTGAGTTGGCTGTGGCCGTCAGCGGAATAGCGGGACCTTCCGGAGGCTCGGCGGACAAACCGGTGGGTACCGTCTGGTTTGCCTGGCAAAGGGCTGGCTCTGATGCTCTGGTCCGGTGCATGATGTTTTCGGGAGATCGTCGCGCTGTAAGAAGACAATCTGTGGCATGGGCCCTGGAGGGCGTGCTGGCTGTATGTCGTGAGTGAGGGTGTTTCGCGGCGCCTGTTTTTTGCGATCTGGCCGGATCAGGCCGCGCTGCAACAGTTGGTAAATTTGCGGGATTCGTTGGAATCTTCGATACGTGGGCGCTGGATTCTGCCGGTTGACCTGCATGTAACGCTGGTATTTCTGGGGCAGGTGACGTCAGATCGTTTGCAGATACTTGAGACGATCGCCTCCGAAGTAAGGGGCGAGCCTTTTTTCATAAGCCTGGATCAACTGAGTGGGTGGCGCAGTGTCGGTGTGTTATGCCTGACACCAAGGCAGTCGCCAAAATCATTGGGGTCTCTGGTGCAGAGGCTCGTGAGCGGTCTCGGTGAAGCTGGATTCGTGCTGGACAAGCGAACCTTTCGACCGCATCTGACGCTGGCTCGGCAGGTCAAATCGTTCCCGGCCCGACTGGATCATCGGCTCGAGCCGATTCGGTTCGAAGTCCGCGCATTTCATCTCGTCCAATCCCGTCCATCGGTGTCTGCTTCTGCCTATGAGACGATTGTAAGTTGGTCGCTGGGCTGATCGAATAGGGAATGAATCCCGACATTGTCTTGCGGTATCACCGTGATGGGTGCTGTGACATAATTGCCAGCCATGTTCGAATCAATCTTTAGCTGAGCCATCCTGATGGACGAAAACAAGCAGAAAGCCTTGAGCGCCGCGCTTTCCCAGATCGAAAAGCAATTCGGCAAGGGGTCGGTGATGCGGATGGGCGACACCCCGGCCAACCGGGATATAGAGGTGGTCCCGACGGGTTCCCTGACGTTGGATATTGCGCTCGGTTGCGGTGGTCTGCCGCGAGGCCGCATCGTCGAGATTTATGGGCCGGAATCCTCAGGTAAGACCACGCTGACCCTGGAGGTCATTGCCCAGGCTCAAAAGCTGGGCGGGGTAGCCGCCTTTATCGATGCTGAGCATGCTCTGGATCCTGGTTACGCCGAAAAGATCGGTGTCAATTTGGATGAGTTGCTCGTTTCACAGCCCGATACAGGGGAGCAGGCACTGGAAATTGCCGACATGCTGGTCCGCTCAGGGGGTGTCGATATCGTTGTGGTAGATTCGGTGGCCGCGCTGACCCCAAAGGCCGAAATTGAAGGTGAGATGGGAGACTCGCATGTCGGCTTGCAGGCGCGCCTGATGTCCCAGGCATTGCGGAAACTGACTGCGAATATCAAGCGATCCAATACGCTGGTGATTTTCATCAACCAGATTCGCATGAAGATCGGTGTGATGTTTGGCAGTCCGGAGACGACGACCGGTGGCAATGCCTTGAAATTCTACGCATCCGTCCGCCTGGATATTCGCCGGATTGGTGCCATCAAGAATGGTGACGAGGTGGTGGGTAACGAAACCCGTGTCAAGGTAGTTAAGAACAAGGTCGCTCCGCCTTTTCGTAACGCCGAATTCGAGATTATTTACGGAGAGGGCGTTTCCCGCGAAGGGGAACTGGTCGATCTGGGGGTTGCCCACGAGTTGGTGCAAAAGTCGGGTTCCTGGTACAGCTATGGTGGCGATCGGATAGGTCAGGGCAAGGACAATGTGCGTGCCTATCTCAAAGAGCATCCCGAAATAGCTCAAGCCCTTGAGGCCAACATCAGGGCAAAGGCTTTTGGTGTCAGTGGCGGCACTCCGGCGACGCAATCACCGGCTCCCGCCGGCGCCGAGGAAGGTCTCTGAGCGATACGGATGAGTTAAGGCAGTCGCTGGAGGCTGCCTGCATGGGCTACCTGGCCCGTCGCGAACATAGTCAGGAAGAGTTGCGCCAGAAACTGGTGCACAAGGGATTCCCCCAGAGGCTTGTTAATACCGTCATCGCCGACTTTTGCGATCGCGGTCTGCAAAGCGATGCCCGTTTTGCCGAGGTATTCACCCGAAGTCGCCTGGCAAAGGGTCACGGTGCTTTCAGGATCCGGCAGGAACTGCGCCAGCGGGGTATTGACGAGGTGGAAATCCCCGCAATGGGTTCGCTGGATTGGGATGGTCTGATCGAGCGGGTTTATGTACGAAAGTTTGGTGACACTCCGCCGGAGTCATTGCGAGATCGGATGGCACGGGAGCGTTTCCTGATGGGGCGGGGGTTTTCTGGTGATCAGATTCGTCGCCTTTTTCGCCGATTGCGGAAAGACGGCAGTGAAGTGAAGAGTGATCTCGGTTTTAACGAACGGAATGACGGCTGAAGCATGACCAGCGCGGAACTGCGGAGTTTATTTTTGAGTTTCTTCGAAGAGCGGGGGCACAAGCCCGTCGCCTCGAGTCCCTTGATTCCGGCCAACGACCCTACCCTGTTATTTACCAATGCAGGGATGGTGCAATTCAAGGATGTCTTTCTGGGGCGTGAGGATCGCCCTTATGTCAGAGCGGCCTCCTCGCAGCGTTGCGTTCGTGCCGGTGGCAAACATAATGATCTGGAGAATGTCGGCTACACCGCAAGGCATCACACTTTCTTCGAGATGGTGGGCAATTTCAGCTTCGGGGACTATTTCAAGCGTGAGGCCATTCAGTTCGCGTGGGAGTTTCTGACCAGTGTTTTGCGTATTCCGCCCACACGGCTCTGGGTCACGATTTACGATCAGGATAGCGAGGCCGAACAGATCTGGCTAAACGAAATCGGCATTGATCCTGACCGATTTTCCCGAATTGGCACCAAGGATAATTTCTGGAGCATGGGCGATACCGGACCCTGCGGCCCATGTACCGAGATTTTTTACGACCATGGCGAATCGATTCCGGGTGGGCCCCCGGGGTCTCCTGACGAGGAGGGTGATCGTTACATCGAAATCTGGAATCTCGTTTTCATGCAGTACGACAGGGCGCCGGACGGGGCACTGGCCCCCTTGCCCAAACCTTCTGTCGATACCGGTATGGGGCTGGAGCGAATTGCGGCGGTCGTTCAGGGCGTCCATAGCAACTACGAGACCGACCTGTTTCAGCCGCTGGTGAAGGCGGCTGCCTCTCTGGCCGTTCTTGATTCGACCGATCACAGTTCCCTTCGGGTACTTGCCGATCATATCCGCTCCTGTTCGTTCCTGATCGCGGATGGCGTTTTGCCCTCCAATGAGGGTCGTGGATACGTGTTGCGGCGCATCATTCGGCGTGCCATCCGTCATGGCTACAAGCTGGGTATCCGTGATGTTTTCTTCTTCAAGCTGGTGGCCCCGCTGTGTGAGGTGATGGGCAAAGCCTATCCTGAGTTGGCGGTGGCGCGCTCCACCGTTGAGCAGGTTCTGAGAAAGGAGGAGGAGCGGTTTGCCGAAACGCTGGAACAGGGTATGCGCATACTCGAATCCCAACTCAAGAGGGTCAGCGGCGGCACCATTCCTGGCGAGACGGTATTTCAGTTATACGACACTTACGGTTTTCCCGTTGACCTAACGGCCGATGTCGCGCGCGAGCATGGGCTGGTACCGGATCTTGCGGGGTTTGAAAAGGCCATGGAGGCTCAGCGGGCACGTGCTCGTTCGGCCAGTCATTTTGCCGTTGATTACTCGCATGATGTTCATATTGATACGGTTTGCGAATTTACCGGGTATGAGCATTTGTCAGGTGAAGCCATGATTGTCGGTTTGTACCATGAGGGCCAATCGGTGGATCGGCTCGATGCGGGCCAGCGTGGCACGGTCATCCTCTCGAAAACGCCCTTTTATGGTGAGTCCGGTGGTCAGGCAGGCGACCACGGGGTCATTCATGCGGCAAATTCCGTTTTCGAGGTGGCCGACACCCAGAAGCAGGGTGCCGACATCATTCTCCATCTGGGCTCCGTGACGTCGGGTGAGCTGGTGCTCGGCGCAAGTGTGCGCGCGGAGGTGAACCCGGAATTGCGATTGGCCACGGCGCTGAACCATTCAGCGACCCATCTGCTGCATGCGGCCTTGCGTTCGGAGTTGGGTGAGCATGTGGCGCAGAAGGGTTCCCAGGTCAATGCACAACGGTTGCGTTTCGACTTTTCTCATTTCGAGCCTATCGGTACTGAACAGCTGGACAATATTGAACGGTTGGTGAATCAACAGATTCGCCTCAATAGCCCGATTCGAGCGGATGTCATGGCCAAAGACGATGCCATGAAAGTCGGTGCCATGGCGTTGTTCGGTGAGAAGTACGGCAATGAGGTCCGCGTTCTTCGAATCGGTGACTTTTCAACCGAATTGTGCGGTGGGACCCATGCGCAGCGAGCTGGCGATATCGGTTTTTTCAAGATTGTGAGCGAGTCGGGCGTGGCTTCGGGAGTTCGTCGCATTGAGGCCCTGACCGGGGCGGGTGCCGATGATTGGGTCAAGTCCAGTGAGAAGCTGCTGCTGGGTCTGGCGGATCGGGTAAAGGTCGGGCGTGACGCGATTGAAGAAAAGTTTGACCAGATACTCGAGCGAAACAAAGTCCTGGAGAAGGAGCTGGACCGGCTCAAAGGCAAGTTGGCGAGCGCCTCGGGTGATGATCTGATTGCCCGGGCGGTGGAGGTCGACGGGCTGAAGGTTCTCGCGGCTCGTATTGATGAAGCCGACGCCAAGGCGCTGCGGGAGATGGTCGATCAGTTGCGTAGCAAGCTGGGGAGTTCCGCTGTTGTATTGGGGAGCGTGGCGGATGGCAAGGTGA